>NZ_JACHBR010000002.1:652500-952500 GCF_014200435.1 Sphaerisporangium krabiense
CCGTCCTCCACCCTTTGAAACCATGTGACCATACGGGCCCGCCGTGAAATGGGCCTCGCTTCGCTCGGGCTGTGTTCATTGGGGCTTCGCCCGCCTTGGGCATAGGTGGGGGTGTGGCCGTGTCAGGGGGGCGTTGTGATGCCTAGGGAGCGGAGTTGTTCGTCGAGGGTGCGGATGTGTTTGTTGCCGGACCAAGGGTGAAGGTGGGCTCGGGTCTCTCGGATGGAGTCGGTGAGGCGGCCGGAGCTGTGACCTACGGTGATCTGGGCCGCTTCGCGGATCTTGTCGGCGGCGGCGGGGATTTCGCGCTTCTGGATGAGGGCCTCCGCGTATTCGAGGAGGGTTCTGCCACGTGCGGGCCTGCGCATCTCCCCTGCCAGGGCTCGTTCCGCCGTGTGGATCGCGTCGTCGGGGCGGCCCCAGGCGAGCGTGCAGGCCGCCGTGTGCCTTTCGACTCCCTTGGCGGACCACCAGTAGAGGTAGGAGGGGTCGGCCTCGGTTCTCGGCTGTTCCGCGAAGTGGAGTGACCGGCCGAGCGCCTGGGCGCTGTCGCGGGCGCTTCCGTGTACGGCGAGGATCCGGGCGAGGTCCACGGCGTGCACGGATCGAAGGAGGGGGCTCGGGCTGTGACGCACCCATCCCTCTGCGGCGTAGATGTGGTCGAGGGCCTGCCCGATGTGGCCTTGGTAGCGGGACAGGTTGGCGAGACACGTGTGCAGGTAGGCGATGAGGGTGCGGTCGGCGATCTGGTGGGCGGCGGTCAGCCCCTCCTGATATCGGAGGCGGGCTCCGGCATGGTTCAGCAGATCGTGATGCAGCCATCCGGCGAGTTGGCTGAGTTCCGCGTACGTGCGGGTGAGCCGGTCCCGCAAACCCGGCGGCAAGATCTCGTTGGAGAGGAAATCGGCTACGAGCGAGCGTTGGCCGTCCACGATCGGCAGCACGGTCCCGGGGCCGAAGTCGTCGTCCAGGCGGCGGCACCGGGCGGTCAGTTTCTCGATGATCTCGACGGTTGCCGTGTCGACTCGGTTCGAGGCGTGGACGGCTGTCACCAGCCGGTCCTTCTCGGGCGGCGACAGGTGCCGTAGAAGGACCAGAGCGGGGGCGCCGCCGAGGGTCAGGGTGAGTTCGAAGAGTAGATCGCGACGTTTCACATCGGCCTCCTCGGCTGCGAGGGCACGCAGCAGGGCGGCGCAGTCCTTGGGGGTGAGGACCGGGGCCATCGGGCGTGCCGCTTCCTGACTCATGGTGACATGGCGGGCGGGTGCGGCCGGGGCGCGATGGGTTCGGTGGGATGGGTGCGAGCCGTGGTCCGTGCGGTCGATGAGGTCGCGGTCGGCGGGGGTGTAGGACGCGTAGACGGCGTCGGTGACCAGGTGGCGGGCGGAGGTGCGGTAGACGTGGGCGAACAGGGCTATCGCGCGGGCGGACGGGCGTATGCCGTGGCGCGGCCAGTACTCGAACTCGTACAGCCGCGACTCCCGCAGCGCGGCCGTGCCCGCCGGGTCCACGTCGTTGTACCGCGCGGCGGCCTCGGCGGCGGTGAGCCCGTAGGCGTAGCGGTACAGCCGCAGCGGACTGACATCGTGGTACATCGAGAAGACCTCGGCGATCTGGTCATAGCTGTAGCCCTTGCCGCGCAGCGTCGCACTGCGCCGCCGGCACTCCATCAGGGTGTGAATTCCTTCGCCCGACATGCCGCGCGCCTCCCAGGTCCTTCGCACAGTCAAGAAATCATCTACGCAGAGTACTCGTTCAACTACGTAGAATGATGTTCATTGCGATATCCGGCCCGCGACCAACTGGGAATGATCTCTTCGCCGCGCGCGTTTCCCCACGTCGCCGTGAGGTTTCCGTGGGAGGTCGCCTGGGGTGAGGGCGGGATCAACGACGTACGTCCGCACGGCCATCGTTTGGCCCGTGTCCTTGTCTTCCCATCCTCAGCAGGAACCGTGCCACCCGCAGCCGGAGGAGGCGCCCATGGCGGCGACCAGACCACCCGACCAGGCCGACCAGGCCGACCAGGCCGACCAGGCCGGAGAGCCTGGACGGGAAGGGCGGGGCTCGCTCGATCACGGGCGCGCGTCCCCCTTCGCGCCGCTGGACGAGTCCGTACGGCTCGGCCCGGAGCTCCTCATGTGGAGACGCGCCTACCTCGGTAGCCCCGACCAGGTTTCGCAGAGCAGGAGGTTCGTCCGGTTCCTCCTTGGTGACACCATGTTCGCCATCGACGCCGAGCTGATCGTCGGTGAGCTGGCGGGCAACGCCGTGCGTCACACCCGCAGCGGGGCGTCCGGCGGCCACTTCACCGTGGAGGTCACCTTCACCTCGGCTCGTCAGAGGCCGCTCAGGAGTCCGGCGGCTGCCGCGGGCGTGCTGATCACGGTGTACGACCTCGGCGGGGGAGGAGTCCCCCGGCTGGGGGGCGAGGACCTGCCGGGGAGTCCCCGCGAGGCCGATGGCCGTGATCCCGCGATCGGAGAAAGCGGTCGCGGGCTGACGATCGTCTCCGCTCTCGCCCGCCGATGCGGTCACCAGGGCGGTCCCGTGACCGGCCATCGCGTATGGGCTTATCTGAGCGCGCCCATCGACCACGGCCCTCTGGAGTGGCCGACGTTCGATGGAGGCGGTGCTCCCGTCACCAGAGAGGAGATCACGGAAACGATCTGCCGAAATCTCGCCGGACGTTGAGCATGATCGGGCGGAAGAGGGCCGGTTCCCGGCGAAGCGTCTAGGAACAGAGCCCGAGCGCGGCGTCGCGTAAGGAGATTGCGGGGGCGCGGGGCACGTTTGGCAGGTCCTTACCGTGTCGGTGGCGGGGAACGGGTCTAATCTGCCCGCAGCGGGAGAGGAACCGGGCGGTCACGGTGAGCGCGCGGGGCCTGGCCCGGGCGTGGTGGTATGGCACCACGTACGACAGGAAAGCGCCGCGGAGGTCCGCCTGCGGGGTGGCCACCGACCCCCGGCCCGGCTAGCGAAGGGGCTGCAATGGTCTGGAAGGTGCACGGGGACGGGCGGGGACTGGCGCCCGGCGAGGTGGTCAGGCCGGACGAGCGGCTGAGCTGGCCGCGGATGGCCGGGTTCGGCGCGCAGCACGTCATCGCCATGTTCGGCGCGACGTTCGTGTTCCCGCTGATCATGGGCCTGAACGCCAACGTAGCGATCATGATGTCCGGTGTCGCCACGATCGTCTTCCTACTGATCGTGCAGGGGAGGATCCCGAGCTACCTGGGCACCTCGGCGTCGTTCGTCGGGGCCGTGGTCGCGATCCGCGCGGCGGGCGGCGACGACGCCACGGTGACCGGGGCGATCCTGGTGGCGGGCGTCGTGCTGGCGCTGTGCGGCGTGGCCATCCACTACCTGGGCGTGCGGTCCATCAACCGCGTCTTCCCGCCGGTGGTGACCGGCGCGGTCGTGATGCTGATCGGGTTCGGCCTCGCGTACGTCGTGGCCGACGTCTACTGGCCGCAGGACCAGTGGATCGCGCTGATCACGATGCTCGTCACGTTCGTCGTCATCGTGGCCTTCAAGGGCTTCGCCGGCCGCATCGGCATCCTGCTCGGCCTGGTCGCCGGCTTCCTGCTCTCGGTCGGCGCCGACAAGGTCTTCGGGAACATCACGGCGTACAACGCCGCCACCGGCAAGGTGGACTCGCACGCCCGCGTGAATTTCCAGCCGGTCGCGGACGCCCCGTGGTTCGGCCTGCCCGACTTCCACGCCCCCGGCTTCACCGGGTCGGCGATCGTGCTCGTCCTGCCGGCCGTGATCGCGCTGATCGCCGAGAACATCGGCCACGTCAAGGCCGTCGGCGAGATGACCGGCGCCGACGTGGACCCGTACATGGGCAGGGCCGTCCTCGCCGACGGCGTCGGCACGGTGGTGGCGACGGCGGTCGGCGGCTCGCCCACCACGACCTACGCCGAGAACATCGGCGTCATGGCCGCCACCCGCGTCTACTCCACGGCCGCCTACTACATCGCCGCGGTCGTGGCCATCCTGTTCGGTCTGTGCCCGAAGTTCGGCGCGCTGATCGCCGCGACCCCGGGTGGCGTCCTGGGGGGCATCACCGTCATCCTGTACGGCATGATCGGCCTCCTGGGCGCGAAGATCTGGATTGAGAACCGCGTCGACCTCTCCGACCCCGTCAACATGGTGCCGGCCGGCGCGGGGGTCATCCTCGCCATCGGCCCGGTGTCGCACCAGATCAGCGACCACTTCTCGCTGGCCGGCATCGCGCTCGGCACGATCGTGGTGCTGGGCGGCCACCACCTGCTGCGCGCGATCGCGGGCACACGGCGGCCTTCGCCCGGCGCGTCGCCCGCGGCCGTGAGGGAGAGCGAAACCGGCACGTGAAGCCACCTCCGTTCGACTACCACGCTCCCCGGGACGTGGCCGAGGCCCTGGAGGTCCTGGCCGCGTCCGGGGAGGGCGGCAAGGTGCTGGCCGGCGGCCAGAGCCTGATCCCGCTGCTGAACATGCGCCTGGCCGCACCGTCGGTCCTGGTGGACATCAACCGCGTCGCCGCGCTCGACGTCCTGGAGGTCGAGCCGGGCGGGGTGCGCGTCGGCGCGCTGGCCAGGCACGCGGCCGTGGAGAGGTCGCCGGCGGCGTCGCGGGTCCAGCCGCTGTTGCGCGCCGCGCTGCGGCTGGTGGCGCACCCGGTGATCCGCAACCGGGGCACGGTCGTCGGCAGCCTGGTCCACGCCGACCCTTCGGCCGAGCTGCCCGCCGTGCTGGCCGTGCTCGGCGGCTCGGTGCGGCTGGCGCGGCACGGCGGCGCCGTCCGCGACGTCCCGGCGGCCGCGTTCTTCACCGGGCCGCTGGAGTCGGCCCTGGAGGCGGGGGAGCTGGCCGTGTCGGCGTTCTTCCCGTCCCTGCCGCCCCGCACGGGGGCGGCCTTCCAGGAGGTCGCGCGCCGTCACGGCGACTACGCGATCGCCGGCGCCGCCGCCGTGGTGGGCTTGGACGAGGACCTGCGCGTCACGGCGGCCAGGGTCGCGTGCGTCAGCGCGGGGCCCGTCCCGGTGACGGTGGACGTGACGGACGCCTGCGCGCGCCGTCCCGCCGCGTCGGTCCCCTGGGACGCCGTGGCGGACGCCGTGCGCGGGAACGTGGATCCCGAGGAGGACGTCCACGCGTCCGCGCACTACCGCAGGCACCTGACCGGGGTGCTGGCCGTGCGGGCGCTGCGCCTGGCCGCCGCCGAGGCCGCGCGGGCGGCGCACGGAGCGGCGGGCGGAATGACCGGGGGAGTGGCAGGCCGGCCGGAGGGAGTGGAGTGAGCGAGCGGCTGCACCCGATCGCGCTGACCGTCAACGGCGTCGTGCGCGAGGCCGAGGTGCCCGCCCGCAGGCTGCTGTCGGACTGCCTGCGCCACGACCTCGGCCTCACCGGCACCCACGTCGGCTGCGAGCACGGCGTCTGCGGGTGCTGCACGGTCCTGCTGGACGGCGCGCCGGTACGCTCGTGCCTGACGCTCGCGGTGACGGCCGACGGCCACGAGATCACCACGGTCGAGGGCCTGGCCGGGCCGGACGGCGCCCTGTCGCCGGTGCAACGGGCGTTCGCCGAGTGCCACGCCCTGCAGTGCGGCTTCTGCACCCCGGGCTTCCTGTGCACGGTCACCGCGCTGCTGCGCGACAACCCCGCCCCGTCCGACGACGAGGTGGTCGAGGGCATCTCGGGCAACCTGTGCCGGTGCACCGGCTACCAGAACATCGTGAAGGCGGTCCACCGCGCCGCGGAGCTGACCGCGGAGACGGGAGAAGAGCCGGTGACGGGTGGGCGGGCGTGACGACGAAGCTGTTCGGCGAGCCGGTCCAGCGCAGGGAGGACCCCCGGCTCCTCACCGGGCGGGGCCGCTACCTGGACGACCTCGGGCGCACGGCGCTGGCCGCCGCGTTCGTCCGCTCCCCGCACGCCCACGCCCGCGTCCGCGACATCGACGTCTCCGCGGCCCTGGACGTGGACGGCCTGGTCGCCATCTACACCTGGGAGGACCTGCCGGAGCGGGTGCGCGACCCGCTGCCCCTGCTGATCCCGCACCCGGCGCTGACGCACGGGCGCACCGCCTATCCGCTGGCGAGAGAAGTCGTGCGGCACGTCGGCGAGCCGGTCGCCATGGTCGTGGCCCGCGACCGCTACCTCGCCGAGGACGCCGCCGCGCTGGTCCGGGTGGACTACGAGATCCTCGAGCCGGTGGTCGGCATCGAGGAGGCCGCGCGGGGCGCCCACCTGGTCCACCAGGACGTCCCCGGCAACGTCGGCGCCCACCTCGTCCAGGAGGTCCCCTCCGCGGCGGGTCTCGGCGCGCGGGACGCGATCGCCGCGGCCCCGCACAGCCTGGAGTTCCGGCTGGACATCGAGCGCAGCGCGTCCATGCCCCTGGAGGGCCGCGGCGTGTACGCCCGGTGGGACGCCGACGACCGCTCGCTGCGCGTCTACACCTCCACCCAGACCTCCACCAGCGTCCGCATGGCCGTCGCCGCCAAGCTCGGCCTGCCCCTGCCGTCGGTCGAGGTGATCGCCCCGGACGTCGGCGGCGGCTTCGGCGTGAAGATCGTGCATCCCTGGCCGGAGGAGGTGCTGGTCCCGTGGGCGGCCATGCTGCTCGGCCGCGAGGTGAAGTGGGCCGAGGACCGCCGCGAGCACTTCGTCTCCTCGGCGCACGAGCGCGGCCAGGTGCACCGGGTGCGGGCGGGCTTCGACGGCGAGGGCCGGCTGCTCGGCCTGGACGTGACGATCCTGCACGACCACGGCGCCTACACCCCGTACGGCATCATCGTGCCGATCATCACCAGCACCCAGCTCCTCGGCCCCTACCGCGTCGGCGCCTATCGCGTCGAGTTCTCCTCGATCTACACCAACACCGTGCAGGTCACGCCGTACCGGGGCGCGGGCCGCCCGCAGGCCGCGTTCTGCATGGAGCGCACGATGGACAAGATCGCCGCGCACCTGGGGCTGGACCGGGCGGCCGTGCGCGAGGCCAACTTCATCCAGCCCTCGGAGTTCCCCTACGACCAGGGGCTGATCTTCCAGGACGGCCGTCCCCTCATCTACGACAGCGGCGACTACCCGGCCTCGATGCGCATGCTCAAGGAGATGATCGGCTGGGACGGCTTCGCGGCGGAGAAGGCCCGCGCCGCCGCCGGCGGGCGCCGCATCGGCATCGGCCTCGCCTGCTACGTGGAGGGCACCGGCGTCGGCCCGTACGAGGGCGGCCACGTGCAGGTCACCTCCGACGGCCGGGTGCACGTCTCGACCGGGCTCACCTCGCAGGGGCAGGGGCACGAGACGGTGTTCGCGCAGATCGCCGCCACCGAGCTCGGCGTCCCGCTGGACGCGGTCTCGGTGGTGACCGGCGACACCCGGCGCTTCGGCTACGCGGTCGGCACCTTCGCCTCCCGGGCCGCGGTGATGAGCGGCAACGCCATCGCGCTGGCCTGCCGCAAGGTGCGCGAGAAGGCGCTGCGCGTGGCCGCGGAGGCGCTGGAGGCCGATCCCCGGGACCTGACGATCGAGGACGGCGAGGTGCGCGTGGCCGGAAGCCCCGGGGTGTCGATCCCGCTGGCGACCGTCGCCGTGCTGTCCAACCCGCTGCGCTACGCCTTCGACGAGGAGGCCGCGCGGGCCACCCAGTTCTCCGGCGCCGCCTCCCCGGACCGCCCGCCGATCGAGGAGGGCGAGGAGCCGGGCCTTGAGGGCCGCGACTACTACTCGCCGATCCGCTCGACGTTCGCCTCCGGCATGCACGCGGCCATCGTGGAGACCGACCCGGACACCGCCGAGATCCGTATCCTGCGCTACGCGGTCGTGCACGACTGCGGCAGGCTGATCAACCCCATGATCGTGGAGGGACAGATCCACGGCGGGGTGGCACAGGGCGTCGGCGGGGCGTTGTACGAGCGCATGGCCTACGACGGGCACGGTCAGTTGCTCAACGCCTCCTTCATGGACTTCCTGATGCCGTACGCCACCGAGGTGCCGCGCATCGAGACCGCGCACCTGGAGACCCCCTCGCCGCTGAACCCGCTCGGCATCAAGGGCGCGGGGGAGGCCGGGGTCATCCCGGTCTCGGCGGTGATCGCCGCGGCCGTCGAGGACGCCGAGGGGATCGCGATCGACCGGATGCCCATCTCGCCCTCCGACCTGCACGACCTGCGGGTACGCGACCGGCCCTGACCTGTCGTGTCCATAGCGGCACGGTGAGTGTTTTCCGTCCCGGCCGTCCGAATCGTGTGACCGGCGATCCAGATCACAGTGCGTCGCGATATTGCTACAGTCCGTGACGGAAGACGCCGGGAGATCGCCGCCGCCGGCGGCCGGTCTCCCCGCACGACCGACACGAGGAGGAAAGCGTCATGAAGCCAGCGTCCTGGAGTGCGCGGATCGCCGCGGCGGCCGGTGTCGCCGGAGTGGTCATGGTGGCCATCGCTGGCCCGGCTCCGGCGGGCACGACGGGGGAGAAGGGCGCGAACAGGGGGCCCGGCGACATCTGCCTCTGGTCCGGCAAGGACTACACCGGCAGCTCGTGGTGCTGGAACCCGGGGAACGGCTACGTGGACGTGCCGCCCGCCCTGCACGACAACGTGGGGTCGTTCAAGGCCGACGCCGACGGCTGCTTCATCAACTGGATCCACGTCCCCGACCGCAAGGAGACGCGGGTGGTCCGCAAGGGCGACTACCGCAAGGTCTACAAGAACGACTTCGGCGGCAAGATCGACGCCGTCGCCCCCCGCTGCTGAACCGGCGGAAGGCGAAGCGGGCGCGGACCCACCAGGTCCGCGCCCGCGGGCGTCTCCGGCTCAGGCCGTGACGCGCTTGCGGAACACCCAGTACGTCCACGCCTGGTAGGCGAGCACGAACGGCAGCGCGATGAGGCCGATCCAGGTGAGCAGGCCCAGCGTGTACGGCCCCGAGGCGGCCCCCGCGACCGTCAGCCCGGGCAGCGGGGCCTGCCACAGCACCGCGAACACCGTGGCGGTGAGCAGCGTGATCGACCCGGCGGTCGCCGTGAACGCCCAGCCCTCGCGCCGCCGCCAGATCAGCGCCACTCCGGCGGCCAGCGCGACCATCGCGGCCACCGCCGCCGCCCACACCAGCGGGTGCGCCGTCCAGTCCGCGCCCGCGGCCCCGTCCGGCCTGATCGACGCGGGCACCCCCGGCAGGGCGAGCGCCGCGGCGGGGACGGCGACGGCCGCGGCCGTCAGCGCGGCGCGCCGGGCGCGGGCCCGCAGCGGGCCGGCCGTCTTGAGCGCCAGGAACACCCCGCCGTGCAGCATGGCCAGCGAGAGCGACAGCGCCCCGCCGACCAGCGTGCCGGCGAGCGTGCCCGACAGCATGTGGCCGAAGATGCCGCCCCACAGGAACGCCGTCAGCACGCTGCCGGTGACGATGCCCGCGTCGCACAGCGCCCGCTCGCGGCCCTCGACCTTGCCGCGCCACTCCAGGGCGACGCCGCGCACGATGAGCCCGGCGAGCACCATGACCAGCGGCAGGTAGAAGCCGCTGAGGAATCCGGAGTACCAGGCGGGGAAGGCGGCGAACATCGCGCCGACGGCCGTGATCAGCCACACCTCGTTGCCGTCCCATACCGGGCCGATCGTGGCGAGCGCCTGGCGCCGCTCGGCCTCGTCGCGCGTGACCAGGGGCAGCAGCGCGCCGACCCCGAAGTCGAAGCCTTCGAGCACGAAGTAACCGGTCCACAGGAACGCGACGACCAGGAACCAGAAGGTGGTGACGTCCATGGGGTCCTCCTAGTACATGAGGGTCGGCGCGAGCCGCACGGGCTCGGCGTCGTCGGGGACGCGCGGGGCGGGGACGACGGGCTCGGGTCCCGCCTTGACGTGGCGGGCCAGCAGCCACCCCTCGGCGACCGCGAGCGCCCCGTACAGGGCGGTGAACAGCGCCAGGGAGATCGCCACCTCGGTCACGCTCACGCCGGGGGACACGCTGGCGGCGGTCAGCAGCTCGCCCTGGACGGTCCACGGCTGGCGTCCGATCTCGCTGAGCAGCCATCCGGCGACGATGGCCAGCGTGGGCAGCGGCAGGGCGAGCAGGCACGCGCGGGCGAACCAGTCGGGGGTGCCCCGGCGGCGCCGGGTCAGCCACAGCCCGAGGACCGACAGGCCCACGGTGGCCAGCCCGAACCCGATCATGACGCGGAAGGACCAGAACACGACCGGCACGTTCGGCCGGTAGTCGGCCTCCCCGTACCGCTCGGCGTACCGCCGCTGGATGTCCTCCACGCCCTGGACCTCGGCGTTCGGGTCGTGCGCGGCCAGCAGGCTGAGCACGTACGGCACCTCGACGCCGGGGACGATCGAGGCGGGCGCGCCCTTCCGGTCGTGCGGCAGGCCCTCGGCGGCGGCCAGCTTCATCGGCTGCTGCTCGCGCAGCAGTTGCCCGGACATGTCGCCGGTGCCCGCGACGACCGCCCCCGCGATGGCGGTCATCACCAGCGCGGCGCGCAGGCTGGTGCGCCACATCATCGGGTCGGCGGGGCCGCGCCCGCGGGCGGGCCTGGCCATCGGCACGGTCGCGTCGCCGTCGGCGATCATTCGGCGCTCGCGGAGGATGCGGTAGCCGCTGACCGCGATCACGAACCCGCCGGCGACGATGAAGGCCGCCGCGACGACGTGCGGCACCTGCGCCAGCGCGGTGGAGTTGGTCAGCACGGCCCACAGGTCGGTCATGCGGGCCTTGCCGTCCACGACCTCGTAGCCGACGGGGTGCTTCATCCAGGCGTTGGCGGCCAGGATGAAGTACGCCGACAGGTTCGAGCCGATGACGGCGGCCCACAGGCAGGCGAGATGGATCCGCTTGGGCAGCCGGTCCCAGCCGAAGATCCACAGGCCGAGGAACGTGGACTCCAGGAAGAAGGCCAGCAGGGCCTCCAGCGCCAGCGGCGCGCCGAAGACGTCACCGACGAACGTCGAGTAGGCGCTCCAGTTCATGCCGAACTGGAACTCCTGCACGAGGCCGGTCACGACGCCCATCGCGAAGTTGATCAGGAACAGCTTCCCGAAGAACTTGGTGAGCCGCAGGTAGTGCGCCTTGCCCGTGCGGTGCCAGGCGGTCTGGAGGCCGGCGACGAAGACGCCGAGTCCGATCGTCAGGGGTACGAAGAGAAAGTGGTACACGGTGGTGACCCCGAATTGCCACCGTGCCAGGTCCAATGCGTCCATGCGTCCCTCACGTCAGAAGCTCTACGTCTCGTAGTGCTACATCCAGTAGTACTACACGCTGTAGAGCTGATGCTCAGGGGAGGCCCCGCGCGTTCTGCGATCTTCGTCACACCGGCCGCGCGCCCCTCCCCAGGCTCGCGCGCGGCCCATCGCCCCCTTGGCGCGGCGACCCCATCATCGTGGGCGGGGACCCGCGGCGGCGTCCGCCCACGGGGTGATTCGCCGGTACGCCGTCCGAGGGACGGCCGCGGGCCTTGCGGCCCTCTCCGCGATCTCTCATGTCCCCCGTTAGCCGTCCGCAAGGTCCCCGCAAGGAGTTTCTCCCATAGTTGAAAAACCAACGAACGGCACATCAATCGGCAGGACGCGGTACTCGGAACCTGCCACCAGTACGTCAGCTCTGTGAGGTCGTCCGGCACCCGGTCGTCGGCGCGCGGGACCCCCTCACCACCGACAGCACGGGTGGGGGCCCGGGCTCCGATCGGCCGGCGGGACGCCGGCCACGTCGCACTGGAGGATGACCATGACCGGCCCCGATATCGGGCGGCGCCGTGAGATTCGCAAGGTGGGGGTCTGGCCTCCCGGCAGCCTGCTCGGCGGCCTCGGCGAGGCGGCCAGGGACGGGTTCCTCGCGCTGGGGACGCCCCGGCAGCTCACGGCAGGCGAGACGCTGATCGCCGAGGGCGAGACCCCGGCCGAGGTGTTCCTCCTCCTCGACGCCTGCGTCAAGATCACCGCCAGGACGGCGGGTGGCAGGTCCGCGCTGCTCGGGCTGCGCGTCGGCGGTGACCTCGCCGGTGACCTCGCCGTCCGCGACGGCCGCCCCTCGGCCGTGACCGCCACCGCGGCGGGCCACTGCCTCATGCGCGCCGTCCCGCGCCAGGCGTTCCTCGGCTTCCTCGCGCGCTGCCCCGAGGCGGCCTCGGCGGTGCAGCGCGCCGCCCAGCGCGCCTCGGCACGGCGGCGCGTCGAGTTCTCCACCCTCCCCCCGCTCACCCGCCTGACCCGCGTCCTCGCCGAACTCGCCGACTCCTACGGCACCTCCGTGCGCGAAGGCGTCATGATCGACGTGGACCTCACCCAGCCCGAACTGGCCGCCCTCGTCGGCGCGTGCGAGCCGACCGTCCACCGGGACCTCGACGTGCTGCGCCGAGGAGGCATCCTCGGCACCGGCTACCACCACCTCGTCGTCCACGACGCCCGCAGGCTGCGCCGCCTCGCCGGGCTCGGCGGGCACTCCTGGGAGTACGAGGTCCCGGCGTGACCGGGGAACGGCGCTGGCGCGGCCTCGGCCCCTGCGTCGCGCGCAAACCCCCGGTCAACGAGCCCGGCGGCCCGGTGCGCCGGCTCTGCATCGCCCTGGACGCCCACGGGCACGGCGCGGCCGGACGGCCCCTCGTCCCGATCGTCGAGGACGCGAGCGAGCGGGCCGGCCTCGACCGGCTCTACCTGGCCGAGCGCGGCGCCCCCGCGGGGCCGCGGCGGTCCGGAGGCCTGCTCCTGCTGCTCCCGCCCGGCGTGGACGAGGCCCGCGTCATCGCCGGGTTCGTCGGCGAACTGCGCCTCGCCCTTCGACGGCACAACGACCGTCCCGGCGAGGACGCCAGGACCCGGGTGCGCGCCGCCTTCCACCAAGGGCCCACGCGCGTCGGCGAGGGCGGCGTCGTCGGCAGGGCCGTGGACACCGTGTGCATGATGCGCGACAGCGACGCGCTCAAGGACGCGCTGCGGCGCCACCCCGGCTCCGACCTCGCCGTCGCCATCTCGGCCCAGCTCTTCGAGGACGTCATCGAGCACGAGCAGCGCGACCTCAGGCGGCACGCCTTCCACCCGCTCACCATCAAGGCGCAGGGCGCGCCCGCCGAGGCGTGGATCAGCGTCCCCGGCGCCGACCGCCACGTGTTCCGCCGCGATCGGCTCCTCGGCGTCCCCCGGCGGCGGCGCGCCCGTCCCGGTCCGGTCGTCAACATCGACGAGTTCTGAGATGACCGCGATGCCCGACGACGAGGAGAGCCGGGACGCCGGCCCCGGGAGCCGCCCGCCCGGGGAGCGGCGGCCCGGGTACGGCGAGGTCCACGAGGGCCTCGACGACCTCGTCCGCGCCGTGGAACGGTACAAGCACGGCGCGGGACGGCGTCCTTCCGCGGCCGACGCCGTCCGCGGAGCCTTCTACGCGGCACGCGACGGGCTCGCCGCCGTCGCCGCTCTGCCCGCCCGCCTGTGGCGTGCGCTGCGCCGCCGCTTCCCGAGGTGACAAGACGGTGGGCGAGCGGCCGGGCGGCGGGTACGCGGTGGGCGGCCGGGTGAGGTGTTAGCGTGATCGGCACCGCGGGCGTTTCGGCATCGGAGGTGTCCATGAAGGTCGTCGGCAGTGCCGTGGTGGGGGCCGATCGCGGCCGCGTCTGGGCCGCGCTCCAGGATCCGGCGGTGCTCGTGCGCACCATCCCCGGCTGCCGCCGCCTGGAGGCCGCCGGGTCCGACACCTACCGCATGACGGTCAGCGCGGGCGTCGCCTCCATCAAGGGCGTCTACGAGGGCGAGGTCGCGCTGTCGGAGCCCGACGAGCCGGAGGCGTTCACGCTGCGCGCCCGCGGGACCGGGGCGCCCGGCACCGTGGACGCGACCGTGCGCATCCGCCTCAGCGAGGTCGAGGGCGTCGACGGCGGCGCGACCCGCGTCGACTACGCCGCCGAGGCGGTGGTCGGCGGCATGATCGGCGGCGTCGGGCAGCGCGTGCTCGGCTCGGTCGCCAAGAAGACGGCAGGCGAGTTCTTCACCGCCGTCGACCAGCACCTCCGCCAGACCGCCCCCGCCGCCGTCCCTGTCGCGGGCCCTTCCGCCGGCGAGGTCGTCCCCGTGCCGGCCGGGACGGCGACAGCCCTCCCCGGAACGCTTCCGGCCGGGGCGCTCCCCGCGGTCCCCGGGGCGGTGCCCGCGGTCCCGGGGACGGTTCCCGCCGGGGCGGCGGATCTCCTCACGCATGCCGCGCCGGGGCAGGTCTTCGAGCGCCCACGTCCCGAGCGGGCCGGCACGCCGGTCTGGCCGGTGCTGACGGCGTTCGGCATGGGCGCGGGCGTCGCACTGGGCAGCGCCGTCATCGGCTGGCTCCTCGGCCGCTCCGGCCGCCGCCGCTGAGCCCCGCGCCCCGGTGGGCCGCCGCGAACGCCGGTCCCCTGCGCCGGTCGGCGTATGCCGGTCCGCGTAGGTCTCCGCGAACGCCGTACCCGCTCGTTGTGCGCGGTCGCGAGGGCCCGGCGTCCGACGTCTACCGGTCGGAGCGCGTGGTGGGCTTCGAAACCGGTGGCGCTCGGCGGGCGTGGGGGAGAGCCCGGTCACGCCTCTCAGGGCCGTAGATTTTTCCACTGCTCGCGGGGAGGTTCGGGTACGTCGCCGTGCCGGGTTCGCCGCAGCCTTTACCCCCCGCCGGTTGCGCGTCACCGCCCCGCCCCGGCCACGCGGGCGCCGTCCACCCGGGGTAGATCCCGATCTTGTTACGGTGTCTCGCGGAAGAGGATCTCCCGGCGTAACGTGGTGGGCATGCGAGAGTTCCGTGCGGAAGACGCCCGGACGCAGGCCCGGCGGCTCATCCAAGACCTGCTCGGCGAGGAGCACCCGACGGCGGCGTCCCTGCTGGACGCGGCCGGAGCCGCGCTCGGCGGTGACCGCGCGGCCCGCTGCGCCGAGCTCGCGCAGGGAGCGCCCCTCATCCGGCGCTCCTCCGAGCTGGCCGCCATCGCGGGCCTCCTCATCGGCACGCGCGCGCTCGGCGAGACCTGGTGGACGTCCGCGCGCGACGGGAAGATCCCCGCCCCCGACGAGGTCCTGGCCGTGGGCACGGCCATCGAGCCCTGGACGGACCTCACCGTCCTGGAGATGCTCGCCTCCTGGATCTCGGAGGACGCCGCCGACGTCGCGTGGGGCCGGCCGATCGCCTCGGTCGACCTCAACTCCTGGCAGGCCGAGGACCGCGTCGAACTGCCCTCCGACGTGCTCCCCGGCGCGCGCCTCGTCGTCGCCTTCGACGCGGGCGGGCGCGTGGACGCCGTCGTGGTCGAGCGGCTGGACGGTTCGCTCGGCTCCAACCTCGACTTCGCGTCCCTGCGCTACTCCCGTCCCGCCGAGGCGCAGTGGAGCTGGGGCGTCGCCGCCGGCCTCGGGCCGCACCCCCTGCCCGGCGAGGACCCGGACCCGTACGCCGTCACCGTCGACCAGCGCGTGGCCGAGACGCTGCGCCACTGGGCCCTGCGCCACGGCGCCACCGCCGAGCAGATCGGCCCGTGGTGGCAGGCCAAGGGCGACGTGGTCGCCGCCGTGGAGCGCTCCGACTGGATGTGGCGCAGCGGCGAGTGGTTCGCCTGGTGGCGCGCGGCCTCCGCCCTGCTCGGCGGCGACCCCGTCCAGATCGCCGCCCGCATGGACGACATCGCCTCCGCGCCCTGACCCGCGACATCGCCTCCCCGCCCTCACCCGCGCCGACGGGCGGGCCGGAGCCGCGGGTGCGCGGTCCCGGTCAGGCCGGGGTGACGGCCGGCAGGAGGGGCTCCGCGACCGGCCCCAGGTCGCCGCTGCGGTAATGCCGCCGGCACAGCACCCGGTAGTGCACCTGCGCGCCGTCGGTGTCGGCGATCACGACCTGCTCGCCCGTGCGCGCCATCACCCCGTCGACGATGCGCGCGTTCAGCCTGCCCTGCCGCCCGCACCAGCACAGCACCTCGACCTGCAGCCGCAGCACCTCGTCGGCCAGCTCGAACAGCCGCTGCGCCGCCGGGAACATGCGCGAGCGGAAGTCCGAGGCCAGGCCGAACGCGTACACGTCCACGCCGTGCCGGTCCACCAGGTCGGCGAGCTGCTCGATCTGGGCGACGGTGTAGAAGCACGCCTCGTCGCAGATCAGGTAGTCGATGCCGTCGCGCGAGCGGACCAGCTCGACCAGGTCGAGGTCGTCGTCCACCTCGATGGCCGCGAGTCCCAGCCCGATGCGGCTCGTGACCCGCGCGCCGCCGGACCGGTCGTGCTTGGTGAGCACCAGCCCGCGCCTGCCCTGCCGGGCGTGGTTGTAGTTCATCTGCAGGGCCAGCGTGGACTTGCCGCAGTCCATCGGACCGTGGAAGAACCGCAGCACGCCGTCCCGGCGCGTGTCGGGCAGGGGCGGGAGGGGGGTTTCGCTCACGGCCCAGCAGCATACAGACGCACGCCCGCATCCCCTCCCCGCCGGGTCACGAGGCCGGGTCGGCACCCCGAGCCTCAGGGGTGCCCGGTGGGGCGGCCGGGAAGCCGTGCCCCGGCGGCCCGGGTCAGACGGCCGGGACGGCGAAGCGCAGGGCCGTCATGCCGGCGATCGGCGTCCGGGACGTCTCCCTGCCACCCGCGCCGTCCCGTGCCTCGAACCGGAGCGCGGTGCCGGGCACCCCCGCGTACACGACGCCGTCCTGGCCCGTCGCGATCCCGGCGGCCGTCCCCGGCAGCCGCCACTCCTCGCGCGCCTTGAGCGTCTCGCCGTCCACCACCTGGACCGACGACCCGGCGGCCACGTACAGCCGAACGCCCGCCGCGACGGCCGAGGCCGTGCCGCCGGCGGCGTCGATCCGCGCCGTGCGCTCGATCCGCAGCGTGTCGGTGCCCGCCCGCACGACCGTCCCGCTCGCCGCGTCGTACACGAACAGCGCGCCGCCGTGGACGGCCAGCGCGTGCCCCCGCGCCGCGCCCCTGCCGAACGGCTCGGGCAGGTCCAGGCAGTACGCCCACCGCTGCTCCAGATCCAGCACGTGCACGAACGCGTGCACCCCCGTCCCGCGCCCGGCCACCAGATCACGGGTGTGCAGGTGGCCGGGCTGGTGGGTGTAGAGCGTGTACAGCCGCCGGTGGTCCGGCGCGAGCACCGCGACCCGGCCCTCCCCGCGCATCGTCTCCTCCGCGCCCGGCGGCACCGGCTTCTTCTCCCGCGTGAGCAGCGGCCCGAGCGTGCCGGAGTCCAGGTCGCACACGCGCACGCGGTAGCGGTCCGGCCTGGTGGCGGGCAGGTATTCGAGGACGAACAGCGCGGTCCCGCCGAGGCTGAAGGAGTCCGGCTCGAAGTTGCCCTTCAGGCGCAGGGTCTTCGGGGGCCTGTCACCCGACGGGTCGGCCACGACGACGGTCGTCTCCCGCCGCCCGGGACCGCCGTACGGCGAGGCGGGCGCGGGGGCGGCGAGGGCCACCACGGTGCCGGACGGCGCCACCGCCCGCGCCACCAGGCCCGGCGGGACGGAGGTCCGCGTCAAGGTTCTGCCGGTCCGGGCGTCCAGCGTGATGAGCGCGTTAGCCGCCGTGACGCTGTACAGGAGCCGCTGGTCGGCCCCGGGGACCGCGTCCTTCAGGGACAGGATGGTCGCGCCGGTGGCGGCGTCCACGGCGGACAGATGGGTCGAGACGTCGGCGTACAGCACGTCCCCGGCGGGCGGGGAGGCGCCCGCGGCCACCCGGCCCGGATCCGGGGAAGGGGGGTCCTCGCCGGGACCCGTGCACGAGGTGAGCAGGGCGGCCCCCGCGAGACCGCCGGTGACCCTCAGGAAGTGTCGTCGCTCCATGCCCTGCATACCGCCCCCGCCGCCGCGGGGTTCCCGCGTCCCCGCGGCGTTCCGGAGATCGGCGCGGCCGGGCACACCTGCCGACGACACGGCGATTCCTTGGCGAACGTTGCTGATTCCCCAGGCCGTGGCGCTTCAGTAAACACTGAGAGCATGCGCAACGTCCGTATCGGCGTCGACACCGGGGGCACGTTCACCGACGTGGTCGCGGTGGACGAGCAGACCGGCCAGATCACCACGACCAAGACCCCGTCCACGCCCGCCGACCCCGCGGTCGGCTTCATGAACGGCGTGCGCAAGGTGCTGTCCGGGCTGAGCCTCGCGGACGTCGGCGGCGTCGTCCACGGCACGACCGTCGCCACCAACCAGCTCCTAGAGGACCGGCCCCTCGACCTGGGGTTCATCACCACCGAAGGGTTCGCGCACATCCTGGAGATCGCCCGCCAGAGTGTCCCCGACGGCTACGGCAACTCGTACTTCTGGGTCAAACCCCCGCGCATCGTGCCCGTGCACCGCGTGAAGACCGTCGGCGGACGCCTGGACCACCTCGGCCACGAGGTACGCCCCTTCGACGAGGACGAGGCGGCCCGCGTCGCCCGCTGGTTCCGCGACCAGGGCGTCACCGCCCTCGGCGTCTGCTTCCTGCACTCCTACGCCAGCCCCGCCCACGAGCACCGCATGCGCGCCGTGCTGGAGCGCGAGCACCCCGCCGCCGTGGTCTCGCTGTCCAGCGACGTGCTGCGCGAGTACCGCGAGTACGAGCGCTCGGTCACCACCCTGGTCGACGCGGCCGTCAAGCCCACCATGCGCCGCTACATCGCCGGCCTGTCCGACCGGCTCGGCATGCCGTTCTCGGTGATGAAGAGCAACGGCGGCGTCCTGTCGGCGGCCGAGGTCGTCCACCAGCCCATCACCACCGTGCTGTCCGGGCCCGCCGCCGGAGCCCTCGGCGCCGCCCTCATCGCCGAGACCGCCGGCCACCCCTCGGTGATCACCCTGGACGGCGGCGGCACCTCCACCGACGTCGCCGTGGTGGTGAACGGCGAGCCGTCCCTCACCACCGAGGGCTCCATCGGCCGGTACCCGTGCAAGATCCCCATGATCGACATCGTGACCGTCGGCGCGGGCGGCGGCTCGGTCGCCTGGATCTCCCCCGAGGGCACGCTGAAGGTCGGCCCGCGCTCCGCCGGCGCCGACCCCGGGCCGCTGTGCTACGGCAAGGGCGGCACCGAGGTCACCGTCACCGACGCGCACGTCTTCCTCGGCCGCGTCCCCCCGCACCTGCTCGGCGGCGAGATCCCCCTGGACGTGGACGCGGCCCGCGCGGGCGTCGAGGCGCTGGCCGGCCGGCTCGGCCTCGGCCCCGCGCGCACGGCCGCCGGCATCCTGGAGATCAGCGCGTTCAACCAGTCCAACGCGATCCGCCAGATCACCGTGCGACGCGGCCTCGACGTGCGCGACTTCCCGATGGTCGCCTTCGGCGGCTCCGGGCCGCTGCTGGTGTGCCGCCTCATCGACATCCTCGGCCTGCCCGCGGTCCTCGTCCCGCCCGGGCCGGGCAACGTGTCGGCGTTCGGGCTGCTCACCGTGGACGTCAAGAACGACTACGTCCGCACCCACGTCACCCGCGACCTGCGGCCCGAGACCGCCGCCGCGATCCTCGCCGAACTGACCGGCCAGGCCGCCCGCGCCCTCGACCGCGAGGGCTTCCCCGGCGACCGGCACGTGTACGCGCGCAGCGCCGACCTGCGGTACTACGGACAGGCGTACGAGGTCCGCGTCCCCGCGCCCGGGGGTCCGGTGGACGAGGCGTGGCGCGCCGAGGTGCTCGACCGGTTCCACGACGCCCACCAGCGGCTCTACGGGTACGGCTACCGCGACGACCCGCGGCACGCCGTCGAATGGGTCAACCTGCGCGTCTCCGGCGTCGGCCCCATCACCCGCCCCGCCGTCCCCGGCCTGCCGCCGCGCGACGGCGGCTCCCCGGCACCGGCGGGGGAGCGGCGCGTGTACTTCGACGAACCGCCCCCGTGGCCCGCCACGCCCCTCTACCGGCGTGACGAGCTGCGCCGCGGCGACGTGCTGACCGGGCCCGCCGTCATCGAGGAGTACGGCTCCACGCTGCCCCTGCACCCCGGCTTCACCGCCGAGGCCGACGCCCACGGCAACCTCGTCGTGCGCCGCGCGGCCGCCCGTCCCCCGCATGGAGGAGGCGCATGACCGCCGTCGACCCCGTCCTGGTCGAGATCGTCGAGGGCACGCTCGCCTCGGTCGAGCGGGAGGTCGAGACCGCCATCGCCCGCACGGCCCGCTCGCCGATGATCCGCGACGCGCACGACTTCCGCGCCGGCATCCACGACGCCCGCATGCGCAAGCTCACCGGCCGCTCCTACTCCGCGCTCGTCCAGCCCGTCGTCCGCGACTTCCCCGTCGCCGAGATGAACCCCGGCGACGTGTACTTCCACAACGACGTCTACCTGTCCGAGGGCGGCATCGGCCACCTGCCCGACCTGTGCGTCACCGTCCCGGTCTTCCACGACGGCGACGTGGTCGCGTTCGTCCAGGCGTTCGGCCACCACGACGACATCGGCGGCGCCGTCCCCGGCTCGATGCCCTCGCACGCGCGCAGCGCCTTCGAGGAGGGCCTGATGGTCCCGCCGATCAAGCTGTGGGACCGGGGCGTGCCCAACCGGGCCGCGCTCACCATCATGACCCGCAACTCCCGCATGCCCGACTCCCTCGCCGGGGACCTGGACGCCGAGTGCTCCGCCTGCCTGATGGGCGCCCGCCGCCTCGCCGACCTGTTCGCCCGGTACGGCAGGGCGGCCGTCGAGGCGTGCTTCGACGCGATCATCTCGAACACCACCGAGACGTTCCGCCGCGAGCTGCTGGCCAAGATCCCCGAGGGCGTGTACGTCTGGGAGGACTATGCCGAGCACGACGGCGTCGACCCGCCCCGCCTGCACGCCCAGCGCATCACCCTCACCGTCGACCACGCCGCCGGCCGTCCGCTCGTCATCGACTTCACCGGCACGTCCCCGCAGGCCAAGGGCCCTATCAACCACGCCGGCGACTACGCGGACGGGGTGTTCCTCAAAAAGTGGCTCGCCCCGATCCTGCGCAACCTCGCCGACACCCCCGAGCGGATGGCCGAGCTGGACGTCAACGAGGGCGTCGTCCCGCTCATCGAGATGCGCTTCCCCGCGAAGGGCACGCTGCTGACGCCGGTGTTCCCCGCGCCGACCAACGCCCGCACGTTCGTCATCCTGCGCCTGCTCGGCGTGCTCGCCGGCGTCCTGGCCAAGGCCACCGGGGGACGCATGCCCGCCGACCAGGAGACCATCCGCTACACCGGCGTCTACGGCGAGGACCACGACGGGCGGCCGTACCTCATGCGCGAGGTGCTCGGCGGCGGCTCGGGAGGCCGCTGGTACGCCGACGGCGAGGACACCATCCACGTCGTCCCCGACTCCCGCAACATCCCCGTCGAGTTCGCCGAGGCCCGCTGGCCCTTCCGCGTCGAACGCCTCGGCCTCGCCCGCGACTCCGGCGGCCCCGGCCTCCACCGGGGCGGGCTCGGCTACGACAAGCACATCCGCATGCTGCGCGACGCCTCGTTCATGTCCATCGCCGACCGCTCCATCCTCTCGTGCTGGGGCGTCAACGGCGGCCGGGCGGGCCGCCCCTTCCTCGTCACCGTGGACGGCCGCGAGATGGACGGCCTGGTCGACGACTTCCCCGTCGCCGCCGGCCAGACCATCCGCGTCCGCACCACCGGCGGCGGCGGCTGGGGCTCCCCCTACGACCGCGACCCGGCCCTGGTGGCCGCCGACGTCCGCGACGGCAAGGTCTCCCTCGACGCCGCCCGAACGGACTACGGCGTCATCCTGACCGGCCCCGCCGACGCCCCCGCGGTCGACGAGCCCGCCACAACGGCCCTGCGCGCCACCCTCCGCACCACCGCCCCTCGCCCGTTCTTCGACCGCGGCCCCGGCTACCCCACCCTCTCCGGCGGCCACCCCCACGCCGACGTCGACCCCCGATGACCCATGGGACGCCAGAACCGGCCCTGTGAGGCCGGCGCCCGATGCGACCCGGCGCGCCGGCCCCGTGGACGCGCCGGGTCCCATCCCCCCTGAGGACCCGACAGCCGTACCCGGCCCGTGTCCTGTCCGACGGCGCGGCGCGCGTGGTCCGTCAGGCCGTGGCCAACGACCCGGTCACCGCGGCCTACCTGGCGGCGGCCATGCGCATGATCGAGCGCCACCTCGGCCCCGGCGCCGAACGCGTCCCCGTGGACCCGGAGGACGAGAACTCCCTGGCCCGCCCGCTGTTCGGCTTCCTGTCGCAGCGGGCGGTGGCGGCGGAGGTCGCCGGCAACCCCGTGCCCTTCCCACAGGTGGGCAACGTCTCAACGCTGAGGAGCACCTGGAGGTCGCGTCGGATTTCATCGCCGACCTGCTGCGCTTCGGCCTGTGGTCGCAGTACCAGCCCACGCACTGCGACCCCGCCGGCACCCTCGACATCATCGAGGACCTGCAGAACGGCCCCGACTTCGTGAGTGCCGTCCAGCGTTTCGGCTACGCCACCTTGACGGGGCTGCTCGACAGCCCGAAGTTCCGGCTGGAGCTGATCGCCGTGGCGGGCGCCGAGGAAGACGAGACGATTCGGGAGGCCCTGGCCGAGAACTACCTCGGCCTCGTCGAACCGTGGAAACAGGTGTGCGCCGAGATACTCCGCGCCAGAAGGTTCAAGCTGCGGCCCGGGATCACCCTGGACACCCTGGTGAGCATGCCCACCGCGACCGCGGAGGGCGTGGCCCTGCGCGCCCTGATCGACCCTGGCGTCGGCGTCGTCGACCACACCGGCCGGCGATCCCTACTCGGGACGGCGATGCTGGCACTGCTGGTGGGATGCACCGAACCTGCCGACGTGATCGGCGGAACCTCCCTCGAGCAGGTCGTCCAAGACCTCCACTCTGGTCCCGATCGCACCACACCGGCCGCTACGAGGAGCCAAGCCGCGCCGAGTGGCTCGCGGTCCCGGCCAGCGCCAGCAGACCGAGGCCGACGATCAGCGTGAGCGTCTCGGCGCCGGCGGCCGCGACGCCGGGCGCCGAGGTGAAGCAAGCCGGCAGTCCGCCCGGCCGGCCGGGCGTGTCCGCGAGCGCCTGGTGCAGCCCCATGGTGTCGATGAAGCTCAGCACCGCCGACAGCATCGTGCCCAGCACCAGCGGACGGACCGGCCGCAACCCCGTGAGGACGGCCAGCACGAGCGTCACCAGCAGCATGCCGAGAACGCTGAGCCCGCTGTCACCCAAGGCCGCGTTCTCGCTGCCGGGCAGGTCCCAGAGCGACAGCGTCGCCGTCCCGGACCGCGCGTCGCGCACCCACGGACGCATGCTGGTGAGCAGGAGCAGCGAGGAAAGGCCCAGACACCACACCCCGTATCGAATCCGCTGCGTCATCGTGAACGGCTCGGACATGACCGGAACGTTGGACATGCGACTCTCTTTCGGATCTCAGGATCTTGCGCGCGTTTCTGGGACGTCCGCGCCCGGCCCCCACGGGGAACTCGGGAGCGGGTGATTCACTCCACGGGCGTCGGCGGTGGGCCGAGGGTGAACCAGACGACGCAGCGCGGATGCTCCTCGATGAACCCCCACTGGTCGGAAAGCGCCCGCAGGAGCCGGATCCCCCTGCCGGACTCCGCCAGATCCCCGTCGCTGGAGTGGCCACAGACGCACGGCGAGGTCTCCGCGCCCTCGTCGACGACCTCGATCTGAAGGCGGTCGTCCTCGTCGGCGAGAAGCACGACGCCGATCACTGCGGACCGGGTGTGCACGACGGAGTTGGTGAACGTCTCCGACAGCAGTAGCACGGCGTCATCGCAGCGGGGATGACCTGCGAGGAGCTTGCCCAGCCACCGCCGGGCCTGGGCCACGGAGGTCTCGGCCGAGGGGAAGGCGGCCCTCTCGACCAGCCACGTCCTGGGAATGGTGTTGGCGTCTTCGCGCATGGATGTCCTTCGCGAGGGGGCGTCGCAAGATGCCCGGGACAGACGGACGGCACCGCGGCGACCTCGCGGCGCGGTCGCCCGGTCCTCCGCACGGTGAGGCGACGCTAGAAGGCCGGGCAGGCCGGCGAGCACCACGCGAATGCGCCGCGACCGGCCGCCGAACCGTCGGCCGCGAGGCTTCTCCTTGTCCTACGCGGCCGGCCCCGAGCGGTCCTCGTGACCGGTAGGCGTGGGAGGCCGTACGCCCGCCGACGCTGGAGCGGTCGGCGATGCGTCGTCACAGGTCTCCAAGCGATCGCCGAGGTGTCTTCTCCGTGCCGTCAGACGGAAGCGCGAGCAAAAATGTCGGTCGGGTGAGCTTTACTGTGAGCGATCGATTACGTTGCGTACGTGCATGATCGCGGAGGGTGTGTGATGCCGATGTCCAGCCGGCAGACCTTGCTCAAGGTGTTGCTGATGAAGCGTCACCAGGAGACGCATCGGGCGTTCTGCCTGGAGTACGACAAGGTGGCCAGGAGCATCGATCGGCACCTGATCGGCTCCTCGCCCAGCCGCGAGGCCTACGGACGCTGGTTGAAGGGCCACCTGAAGACCAAGCCGCAAGCGGACCACTGCCGGGTCCTGGAACGCATGTTTCCCGGCCACACCGTTGCGGAACTCCTCGCGCCGTACGACCCTGGACTCAAGAACCCCGGCGTTCAGGAATCGCGCCCCGACCCCCGGGAGGCGGCCACGAACAGGCGAGAAGTATTCCAACTCGGCGCCACCACCATGGCCCTGGGCCTGACAGAAGGCATCTGCCGCGGCCCCGACCTCTTCGAACAGGTTCTGGACTCGAACAATGTCGGCGAAGCCCGGCTCCTCTACCTGGAGAACGAAGCCGACCGGCTGGGGCGGACGGTCCCGCCCGCGGACCTGTTGCCTGACGCCCTGCTCCACCTGACGAGCGTCCGGGAACTTCTCACGCACAGGCAGCCGGCCCAGGCCCAGCGCCGCCTCACCAAGGTCGGAGCCAAGCTCTCCATCGTGATCGGCGAGATCATGTTCTGCGCCAACCACTTCCCCCTGGCCAGGCGCTGGTATGGGACGGCGGCGCGCGCATCGGCCGAGGCCGGAGACGGTCATCTCGCGGATCTCACCCTGGCCAGCTCGGCCCTCCTCCCGACCTACTCCTCGGATCCGAGATCCGTCCTCGCCATGGTCGGTCCCCGGCTCGAGCAGGCGGTCGGCGCGACTCCAGCACTGGCATGGATGTGGGGTCTGGCCGCCCTCGCGCACGCCTCTCTGGGAGACCGGACGGCCTTCGAACGCGCCAACACCAGGTCCCGCAATACATTGGAGCGCTGTTCCGCCGACGCTTCAGGTCCGGGAATCCTGTCGTTCCAGCCCGAGAGGCAGACGTTCTATGAGGCGCGGGGCCGTGCCGACCTCGGTGATCTGGACGGGACCGCCGACGCGGTCACCCGGACATTGTCGTCCTCCGACGCCGCCGACTCCAACGATCCCGCCCTTGTCCGCCTCGCCTACGCGTGCGCTCTCGCCAAGGCCGGCGAGGTGGAGGAGGCCTGCCGCTTCGCCACCGCCGCGATACGTGACACCCCTACAGGACAGAGCATCACCGTGGTAGTCCGCGCGCACGAGTTCGACGCGCTGCTCACCTCAGGCGGCTCCGCAACCGCCGACTGGCGAGAGGCGCTATCCGAGGCCCGCGCCCCCGACCCAAGAACGCTGCCATCCCTCTCATCACCGCGAACTTGAAGCTATCTCACGATCTTTCCCTCACAGGAAGGGCACGATTGCTTCCACGACGGGCTGGCTATGACGCGGCATCGGTTATGACCAGCCGCTCATGGCGGCTGCCGCCGCCCGTGAAACCTTGCTCGGAGTAGACCGCAGCTCCGCCTCAAGCTCGGCCAGTACGTGCTGAACGGCCGTCTTCACCCGCGCCCTCCGCCCGTTCAACTCCTCACCAAAGGCACGAGCGGTCGGTCCCACCCACACCGCATGCCCGCCGAACTGCGCACATGCCGGATCGAGCGCGGTTTCCAGCACACGAACATGCGCCCGCACGGCGGCAAGCGCTGCCTCTAGGTCCTGGTGCCGTGGATTGGACACCAGATCATCATCGATGGGCAAGGCCGAACTCCTGCTGCGGTGAAAGCGTCGGTCAAGATGTAGATACTAGGTGGCGCAGCGCTTCTCCCTGAGATTATGTGGGGCGCTACCGGGTCCCGGCCAGACGTGGAGGCGAAGACGATGCTAATCCTGTCCAGTCCCGCAAAGCTCCGCCGTAAGGCGACCGTCGTCGCGCTTCTCGTACCGCTGGCCCTAACCGCCTGCACTTCAGACAAAGGCCCCACTGTCGCCCAGGCCGGTCAAACCCTAAAAAGTCACATCCTGCAACTCTTAAAGGAGAGTAACGCCCAGAATGTGACTATCGCCGACCCTGGTGGCAAGAACATTCCCTGTGAGGAAGGAAAAGCAAAGCAGACCTTCGCTGCTATAGCGGTAGACAGTGAGTCGCTATCCAAACCTCAAATAGTTAAAGATGGGTTGATTTCCGCCCTGAGTCGTGTGGCGCCATACAAGATCGTTTCTGACGGGTTTGATGATAAGCCGATTCAATTGGAGAATGCGGCGACTGGTACGATCCTTTATATCGGATCCTCTGGACATGGTGAGATTGATGTGCGCGGGCAAACTCAATGCCTTAGTGTGGCTTAGTTTTCGATGTCGAACTGAAGTGCTCGACTTTTGGCGCGGATCTTTCGACCTTCGTGGGTGGTAGCGAAATGATCCGATCTTCCCCCCAGGGATTGCGACTCGACGCCGTTCATGCCGTTTTCTAGGAACCAGCGGTCCAGGGCGACCAATCCCTTGTCACCACTTTTGGCGATATCCGCGAACGGGCGAAGGTTGCCGTTGTCGTCAGAGATTGCGACACCGGGTGGGCAAGTGGCTTGGTAGTCGTGAGGTGACACCTTGGGCTTGAACCCCGCATCCATTAGCGACTGTGCTATGGCATGCTGGCGACCGAGAGTTGCGAGGTCGTCCGCGCTTCTGATCTTTTCGACCTCCTTCTCCTTCTCTGGCTTGTACGTGTCGATGGTCGACCACTCTGTGCTAAGAGCCGTCCAAAATACAGCTCCCGCCATGCCCGGCACGGCAAGACCGACTGCACCTAACATGTTCCCAGAAACCCAACTAAAAGCCTTGCTCGCCTGTTCTTCGGCATCATCTTTGGCCTTCCCGATTTTCTCCGTTGCGGCCAATTGCAGTCCGGTTACGTTTCCTAGTGCGGCGAAGACGTTGTCAAGTCGAGTGGGGTCATTGCTCCGCATCATGACGGGAACTTCTGTCTTGATTAATCGGCTTGCTAGATTTCCCATTCCTTCCCGGAACGGCATCTGGTTCTCTGTGCTATCGGCGAATGTTTTGATAAACCGATAGGTGTCCTCTGGGCTGAGGTGGAACATCGGTGTGAGCCCCGGGGTCTGAGATGTAACGTCACCGAACCGGCTCGGTAGTAACCGATCCTCGTCGCTCAGGTTCGCGCCCTCCGTTATCTCGGTTGCATACGCACCTGCAATCTCGGAAAGGTGTACTCGCATTGCTTGCCCGATTTTGAGATCACCCATCGTCGTCATGATGGTGAAGCCAAGCGCTGCGGCGTCCTTACTGTGCTTGCCATCCTCCTCGTCGTAGGCGCCTGAAGCGGCGGCGAGCAGACGACCGAAGGCATCAGCTTCGGCATCCGTGGCGTAGGGACCGGTTGTCCGTTCGCTCACTTGCTGCAGAAACGTCGTGAGTTTCGTTGCATTCCCTGTGGTCACCGCTTCCATCGCGAATCTTGCAGCAGCAGGGTTATTCGCCAGTGCATAGAGGTAACCCGAATCGATCTTGTTGGGTATCGCAAGTCCGCGTGCGGTCACCACGCGTGCCAACCACTCTGGGGGGAAGGTCCCGGCGCTCAGCAGAAGGCTGCCACCGAAGCTACTCCTGCTGGACAGATTCGAGTTCTGGAGTGCTTCGATAATCCGTGAGAAGCCGGGAACATGTGAGCCGGCAGAGACTGCGGTAGCGAATGCCTGACTGACTGTGCGGATCGTCTCGTCTCGTGGCCGGGGTGGTGCCAGGGTAGCTTCTTCTCCTGGTTGGAGGTGTTCTCGTAGGATCACTGGAAGTCGGAGTGTTCCGTCCAGGCCTAGGGCTGTGAAGAAGGCGGCTGTGAACTCTGGGTCATGGATGTGAGAGGCCAGGCCTTCGAGAATTTTTCTGCATATCTCTGTACGGTCTGATTGAAAGAGTGCGTCAGGATCGATTTTCTTGTACTCGGCGGCCAGGGCGATGCCTAGGCGGCGAGCCTCCGCAAGGGGGAGGTCGCTTGTTTCGTCGTAGGGAACGAGTCCGGTTGGGATGTCAGGCGACCAGCTTGGGAGACGCGCTGTGGCGTGAGCGAGTTTGATGCGGCGGCGGAGATCCGGGAGTTTTTGGTCGATCCAGGCTTCAATTTCGGCAATAGGAGTGAGGGATGCGGCGGGGATGTCTTTGGCGGTGAAGATGCGGCGGATGGCCTCGGTGTGTTCACCGATGATGCTGCGGGCATGTTCCATTTCGGTGATGAAACTGTCCATCAGGTTCGGGTCGATTCCCGTGAAGTCGGGCGACAGTGGCCCCGTCCCCGGCGGCACCATGCTCATGCGTTCACACCCCGTCTGATCGTGCTCACATCCCGTCCGACCCTGTTCACGGCTGCATGTGCTGACCGAGCCGCTCGGCGTGTACATCTTGGCGATCCCGTCACGCGGTCACACGCTCCGGGCCGTCGGCATCCACGGTGTTGCTAGTGCCCGACGACCAAAGTAACGCAGGAAAGCACAAAAAAAGGGGGGTATTCGAGAGTAGGTAGGCCGGAATCGTCTGGATGCGTCCGATTGGACGTCAATCGTCTCGTCGCTCAGTCGGGTAACGCGTACTGTTCTTACCTCGGTAGTTCGGTTGCTGCGAGGTCGGGGAGGTTGCGGTCGTTCAGGTCGGCGCGTTGGCCGGATTCTCTGCCGCTGTAAAAACCCTCACGGTCCAAGGGGGACGAACGGGCGGGGCGGAGGCCGGGGAAGCGGTGGTTGAACTCGGCTTCGACCAGGGCGGTGCGGTCGAGGAGGATGAGTTCGGCGCCGGTGCCCTTGACCTCGGTGGTGATTTCGGTGACGCGGTCGCGGAG
This sequence comes from Sphaerisporangium krabiense, assembly GCF_014200435.1. Taxonomy (NCBI): domain Bacteria; kingdom Bacillati; phylum Actinomycetota; class Actinomycetes; order Streptosporangiales; family Streptosporangiaceae; genus Sphaerisporangium; species Sphaerisporangium krabiense. Next base: position 681,492 of record NZ_JACHBR010000002.1, read on the forward strand.
TTTGGTGGCGACGCCTGTGCCGAAGCCGACGTAGAAGGCGCGGCGGAAGTCGGCGGAGGCGCGGGCGCGGCGGTCCTTGTCGGTTACGGCCGCGAGCGCCGTGGCGGTGTGGCGGCGCAGGGCGGGTCTGACCTGGTTCTCCATTTGGAGGGTGAGGGACGGCAGGAGGACGCGCAGGCCGTCGAGGACGAGGTCGGGGCCGATGACGGTCATGGTGACGCGGGTGGCTCCCCGGATGCCGCGGCCCTTGACGCCCGTCCAGCGGTGCGCGCCCTTGCAGCCGAGCGCCTCGCACACCAGGTGCAGCGCCCAGCAGCGCTCGCGGGCGTGGCCGCCGCGGTTGGAGACCTCGAACTCGATGCCGTCGATCGTCTCGGCGCCGCCCGTCGTGCCGCGCCGCACGGCGGAGGCGTCGAGGCCGTAGCGGAGCATCAGGGCGGCGGCGTGGGCCGAGGCGAGCGTGGCCTCCTCCTCGCCGGTCGCGGGATGTTCGGCGAGGTCGAGGAGCCGCCGCACCCGCTCCATGATCTTGGGCGGAACGGCCTCGCGGGCGCCGCTCAGCCGAGCCTCCTGGGGGTAGGCAGGGCGTCCGGCGATGCCTGCGGTGGCGTGTTCATGTGGCGTCTCGACCTTCTGGTGGCGTGCGGGGTCCTCCCGTGCCGCCGGGGGAGCGGGTGAAGGGTTGCTGGGGGACCAAGGTAACGGACGGTGGTCGCTGTCCCGGTGCGGGCGGGGTGGATGTTGTGGTTCCGCCCCGCAATCGTCACTGGTTGTCCTGTTTTTCCAGCTAGTGGGCACACTGGGTGATTGGCCGGGAGTGTCGGGGGTAGCCGTTCAGTGGTAACGGTGACCGAGCGATGGTGGTGACGAGATGGCGTCGATGATCGATCGCATCAAGGAGTACCTGCGCAGCCCGAAGGGCCGCGAGCACGTCGAGAAGGCCAAGACGATGGCCAGGGACCCGCAGAACCAGCGCAAGCTGCGCGAGATGGTGGACAAGTGGCGCGCCCGGAAGACGACCCACCACGGGTGACGGGCGGTCCGGGCCCCAGGGATTCGCGGGTCTGGTGGCGGGCCTTGAGAACTCCCAAGGCCCGCGGGTCCGGTGACGGCGCTTCTCGACAGGGGCCTCCTGCTTGTGGCGGATTTCTCTGGGGTCGGTGAGCGTGTGCTCCGATCGTGGTGCTTCCTGCCTGGGCTGGATCATCCAGAGCCGCTGAACGGGTCGCGTGGCGGTGGTTCCGGCTGGGGCCGGAGGTTTCGGGGACGGGGAGCGCGGTCGCGGGCCGGGGGAGGTTCCAGGAGGGGCATCGAGGCGGCGGCGGGGTATGGACGGGAAGGGCGGGGCTGGCAGGCTTGCGGGTGGGGATTATGATGCTCCCCCCGACCCCCGTGGAGGCTACTTTGCAGGGACCTCTGAGCGACATCGTGGTCCTGGACCTGTCCCGGGCGCTCGCCGGGCCGCACGGCGCGCAGATGCTGGGCGATCTGGGCGCCACGGTCATCAAGGTGGAGCATCCCGAGGGCGGAGACGAGTCGCGGGGCTGGGGGCCGCCCTTCGTGGGCCCGGCGGGTGACATCTCGACGTACTTCCTGGCGGCCAACCGCAACAAGAGGTCCCTCACCCTGGACCTGAAGTCCGAGGAGGGCGCCGCCCTGCTCACCCGCCTGGTGCGGCAGAGCGACGTGCTGGTCGAGAACTTCCGCACCGGCGTGCTCGACCGGCTCGGCTTCTCGATGGAGCGCCTGCACGAGCTGAACCCGCGCCTGGTGATCCTGTCCATCACGGGCTTCGGCCACGACGGCCCGGAGGGGGGCAGGCCGGGGTACGACCAGATCGCGCAGGGCGAGGCCGGCCTGATGAGCCTGACCGGGCCTTCGCCCGCCGAGCCGTACCGCGTGGGCGCCTCGATCGCCGACCTGCTCGCCGGGATCCACGGCGCGTACGGGGTGGTGGCCGCCCTGTACGAGCGGGAGCGCACGGGCAAGGGCAAGGTCGTGCGCACGTCCCTGCTGGCCTCGGTGGTCGGCGTGCACTCCTACCACGGGACGGCGTGGACGGTCGGGGGCAAGGTCCCTGTGGCGGCGGGCAACCACCACGCGTCGATCGCGCCCTATGGGGCGTTCCGCTGCGCGGACGGCATGATCCAGATAGCCGTGGCCAACGACGTCCAGTGGCGCAGGCTGGCCCCGGTGCTCGGCGTCGACCCCGCCGATCCGAGGTATGAGGACAACCGGCGGCGGTTCGCGAACCGCGACGCGCTGATCGCCGACATCGAGGGCGCGCTGGCCCGCCACGACCGGGCGCACTGGCTGGCCGTGCTCGCCGAGCGCGGCATCCCGGCCGGCGCCATCCGCTCGCTGGACGAGGTCTACGCCTGGGAGCAGACCCGCTCGCAGGGCCTGCTGGTCACCGTGGACCACCCCGACCTCGGGACGATCGAGCTGCCCGGGTCGCCGCTGAGGTTCGACGACGCCCCACCGGCCGAGCACACGCCCCCGCCACGGCTGGGGCAGGACGATCAGGCCGTGCTGCACTGGCTGGCAGAGCGCGAAGGGTGACCACGCCCGACGGGGCCGCCCTCAAAAGGCCCGACGCCCGCACGCTCATCGACACCGTTCTCGACCCCGGCTCGTGGAAGTCCTGGGACGAGCCACCGCGGGACCCCGCGCCGCCCGGGTCCGCCTACGCCGACGAGCTGGCCGCGGCGCGCGCCAGGTCCGGCTACGACGAGTCGGTCGTCACCGGCGAGGGCCTGCTGGAGGGCCGCAGGGTGGCGGTGATGGCCTGTGAGTTCTCCTTCATGGCCGGGTCCATCGGCGTGGTGGCGGCCGAACGGCTGGTGCGGGCCGTCGAGCGCGCGACGGCCGAGCGCCTGCCGCTGCTGGCCGCGCCCGCCTCGGGCGGCACCCGCATGCAGGAGGGCGCGCTCGCCTTCGTCCAGATGATCAAGATCGGCGCGGCCGTGGCGGGCCACCGGGCCGCGGGCCTGCCGTACATCGTGTACCTGCGCCATCCGACGACCGGCGGGGTGTTCGCCTCGTGGGGCTCGCTCGGCCACGTCACCGCCGCCGAGCCGGGCGCGCTGATCGGCTTCCTCGGCCCGCGGGTCTTCGAGTCGCTGTACGGCTACCCGTTCCCGGAGGGCGTGCAGGTCTCGGAGAACCTGTTCCGGCACGGCCTGGTCGACGCGGTGGTCTCGGCGGAGCACGCCCGCGCGATCGCCGCGCGCGCCCTGGCCGTGCTGTGCGCGCCGACGCGCGGGCTGGAGCGCGGCCCCGAGCCGGTGGAGCGGCCGGTGGAGGTCGAGGCGTGGGAGGCGATCAGCCGGTCGCGGCGCGACGACCGGCCGAGCGTCAGGGCGCTGCTCAAGCTCGGCGCCTCGGACGTCACGCCGCTGAACGGCACCGGCGTGGGCGAGAACGACCCGGGGCTGCTGCTGGCGCTGGCCAGGTTCGGCGCGGCGCCCGCCGTCGTGCTCGGCCAGGACCGGCGGCGGCAGCGGACCGGCCGCCAGCTCGGCCCCGCGGGGCTGCGGGTGGCGCGCCGCGGCATGCACCTGGCCTCCGAGCTGGGCCTGCCGCTGGTCACCGTGATCGACACGGCGGGCGCGGAGCTGTCCAAGGCGTCGGAGGAGGGCGGGCTGGCGGCCGAGATCGCCCGGTGCCTGGCCGACCTGGTGGCGCTGGACGCGCCGACGGTGTGCCTGCTGCTCGGCGAGGGGGCGGGCGGCGCGGCCCTGGCCCTGCTGCCCGCGGACCGGGTGCTGTGCGCGCAGCACGGCTGGCTGTCGCCGCTGCCGCCCGAGGGCGCCTCGGCGATCCTGTACCGGACGATCGACTTCGCGCCGGAGATCGCCAAGGCGCAGGGCGTGCGGGCCGTGGACCTCCAGCGGGACGGCATCGTTGACCGGATAATCCCGGAATTCCCGGACGCCGCCTATGAGCCACGTCCGTTCTGCGAGCGGGTGGCCAGAACGCTCGAGTACGAGATCACCGGCCTGCTGAACCGCCCCGCCGCCGACCGCCTGTCCACCCGCCTCGCCCGCTACCGAGGACTCGGCCTCCGCCCGGACTGAGGCGGGCAGCCCTGTCGGCGCGAGGACGTGGCAGGTTCCCTCCCGCAGCGGGCGGGATCGTGCGCGGGGCGCCCCGGAAGAGCCGTGCTAGGGCGTACGGTCTGGCCCGCTCGGTGCGGGCCGCGGGCCGCTGCGCGTGGGCTCCGTGCCGGGGATGGGGGAGCTCAGCCAGAGGGGTGGGTGGGCGGGCTCGTCGTGGTGCCAGAGCTCTTTGCCCGTCCTGTCCAGGCCCCGGATTCGGTATCCGGACAGGTTCACGTCCTCGCCGGGCTCGACGGGGGTCGCGAACAGGACCACGTCCTGCTGCCACGGGTCGGAGACCGTCGCCGCGTGTATCGTTCGCCGGCGGGGCAGGGTCAGCTCGACCCGGGCCGTCCCCGCCCTGGCGTAGCCGAACCACTGTCCGGCCGCGAAGTGTGACGCCACCGGGACCGTCGTGACCCCATCGGACAGGTGGCCGTCAGGCGGAGAGACGGCCATGTTTCCAGCGAAGTCCGCGCCGACGATCCGGTCTCCGAGCCGCCACACCAGCGACCCGTCGTCGTACATCCGCGCCACCGGCCCCGCCGGCAGGCGCAGCGCCGCACCCACCGGTCTCGCGTCGGACGCCCCCACCGGTTCGGGCACGTCGGGACCGGCCTGCAGCGTCTGGACGATCTCGCCCCCCGCGCCGGAGAACTCGTACCTGTCGGCCGTCGCGCCGTAGGGGTACGTCACCGTCCAGATCGCCAGGGGAGCGCCGGGCAACCGGTGCACCCGCCCCTCGATGCGGGCGCCGTCGGCGCGGACGGCCGCCACTCCGGTGACGCCGTCCACGGCGGTGCCGTAGGCGGTCCGCCGCTCGGGCAGCGGCCAGCCGTGCCCGGTCTGGCCGGCCAGCCGGGCCCGCTCGCCGGGGTGCCCGGCGAGGTCGTCGCCGGACTGACATCCGGCGCTGCTGCCCCCGCGGGGCGTCTGGGTCGCCACGCACAGCTCGACCCCCGGGGCGCCGTCCCGCCGCGCGGCGAACCACAGCCGCATGGGCCGGTTCACGGCGGGGTCGTCCAGGGTCAGCGTCGCGCCGATCGGCGGGCGCGTGGCCGTCTCGGTCTCGTAGGCGTCGTCGCCGGAGGGCGATGTGGTGGGCGATGTGGTGGCGGTCGTCGTCTGCCCGCCCGCGTTCATGACGACGAGGGACGCCCCGCCCAGCACGGCCCCCGCCGCGAGCGGGACGGCGGCCAGCGTCGCCCACGAGCGGCGGCGGGCCCTGGTCAGACGGCGCTGGACGCCGTCCCAGGCGCGAGGATCGGCAGGGTAGGTGGCGGCGCGGGCGCGCAGGGCCTCGCGCAGGTCGTCCTCAATCATCGTTCTTCTCCTCGAGCGCACGGCCGAGTGCCGCGATCGCGCGGCTGGTATGGCTCTTGACCGAGCCGGGGGTGACGCCCATCGCGTCGGCGATCTCGCGCTCGGACAGGTCGAGCCAGTAGCGCAGCACGACGGCCTCGCGCTGGCGGCGCGGCAGGCCGTCGACGGCGGCGAGGAGGTCGCGGTGCCGCTCGGCGATCAGGAACGCCTGCTCGCCGCTGATGGCGGGTGTGGGCGGCTCGGGGCGCCGCAGCCGGGCGATTCGCAGGTGGCGGACGCGGTTGCGGGTCAGGTTGCAGACGATCGCCCGGAGGTAGGGTACGGAGGCCGCGTCATCGCGCAGCCGCCCCCGTCTTCGGTGCAGGCGGGCGAACGCCTCCTGCGCGATGTCCTCGGGGTCGTCCGCGCCGAGCAGCCCGGCCAGCCGGACCATCGCCGGGTAGTGCGCGGCGAAGATGTCGGCGAACGCGGGACGCTCGCGGGACGCGGTCGGAATTCGGGTCACATGCCAGAGACACTCGCGCCCTGGGCCGGTTGACCCGGGATCGGGACGCGTTCCACGCGGATCGAGTGGACCTCGTCGTGCGGCACCACGACCTCGTAGGCGCCGTGGTCGACCATCCAGTAGCCGAGGGCCTCGGCCTTCGGGCCGCTGTGGCCGGTGTAGGCGATGTGCAGGCCGTCGTCGTCCTCGTCGAGGACCACGCAGGGCTCGCCGCCGAACGCGCCGACCGTGCGCAGCAGGACCAGCCACTGCAGGTCCTCGCGGCGGACCCGGCGGCGCCAGTAGCCGCCGGCCCGCTCGAAGCCCTCGCGGGGCTCCTCGCTGAACAGGACGACCTCGCCGGGCCCGGGGCCGAGCGCGGCGGCGTAGGTCTGGTCGTGCTGGCGGGCGATGAAGCCGAGGCCCACGGGCTCGATGTCGCTCATGCCGCCCGCCGCCAGGTCAGCCCGTCGTAGTCGGCGAAGCGCCGCTCGCCCTTGGCGGTCATGTGGTGGATCTCGGCGCCGGCCGGGATCGGCATCGGCGTGGTGTGGAACTGGGGGACGACGTGCTGGCGCGAGGTGGTGAAGCCGTTGCCGGCGAAAGGCGGCGAATCGTTCCAATCTCCGCCCATGTGCGGGCCGTAGGGGACGACGTAGGCGTCGGACTCGCGGGCCTGCCACCGCAGGATGTACAGCTCGGGCACAGCGGGCGTCAGTTCCGAGCCCTCGAAGGTCAGGTCGAGGGCGGAGACGAGCTGCTCGGGGGTCGATAACCGTGAGCAGTCCTGGACGCGGTAGACGTAGCCCGAGATGATCGTGCGCTGGCCCGCGAGGTAGGGCACCAGCAGCCGAGGGGGGATGACCTTCTGCATCTGGGTGCTTGGTGCCGGCTCGCTCACACCCGGTATTTTACGATCTGGCGACCTCGGCTTTCCGCACGGTGCCGTAAATATCCGCGCGGCGGTGCGCGAGGCTCGGCAGGGTGGCGCGCACCCGCTCGGTCTCGCCGGGGTCGATCTCGACGACCTGGACGCACGGCGCGGGCCCGAGGTCGGCGCGCACCACGCCCATGGGGTCGACCAGCATGCTCCTGCCCACCCCGAAGCCGTCCCTGGCCTCGGGGTTCGGGGCCTGGCCCACGGCGATGGTCCAGGTGGTGTTCTCGATGGCGCGGGCCTTGACCAGCGTGGTCCAGTGCTCCTCCTTCATCGGCCCGGAGCCCCAGGCGGCGATGACGGCGAACGCGTCGGCGCCGAGGTCGACCAGGGCGCGGGTCAGCTCGGGGAACCGGACGTCGTAGCAGGTGACGAGCCCGATCCGCAGCCCGGCCACCTCCGCGACGACCGGCTCGGCGCCGGGGGCGACCAGGTCGGACTCGCGGGCGCCGAAGGAGTCGAACAGGTGGATCTTGCGGTACGCCGCGACCCGCGTGCCGTGGCGGTCCAGCGCGACGGCGGTGTTGTACACCCGGCCGTCCGCGGGCTCGAACGTGCCGAGCACGACGGCCACCTCGTGCGTGCGGGCGGCGGCGGCCACGGCGGTCATGAAGGGCCCGTCGAGCGGCTCGGCGTGGTCGGCGACGGCCTTGCCGAACCGGGTGAGCGTCGCCTCGGGGAAGACGGCGAGGGCGGCGCCCCGCGAGGCGGCCCTGCCGAGCGCGTCGCGCACGCGTTCGAGGTTGGTCTTCGGGTCGTCGGACACCGGGATCTGGCACAGGGCGATGCGGGTCACCCGACCAGCGTAAGCGCGGGCGGGGTCAGTTGCCGAGATCCCCGGCCGCGTGGCCGGGGGACGGGAGCGGCGCGGGGGAGGCGCGCCGGTTCGGCACCACCTCCCACCAGGTCAGGCAGCGCCACGCCCACTCCAGGGGTCCGTAGCGGAAGCGCGCCAGCCACCAGTGCGCGAAGGCGGCCAGCAGGGCGAGCAGCGCGGCGCCGAACGCGACGGCGGTGAGCCGGGTGGTGTCCCGGGCCAGCAGCGGGGCGGCGGCGACGGCGCAGAGGCCGCCGGACAGGTAGGCGGTGAGCGTGATCCGCCCGAGCGGCCGGAGGAACGCGGCCAGGGCGGGACGCGCGCGGACCAGCAGGAGCACCCCGGCGCAGTACGCGGTGGCGGCTGCCAGCCCGGCCAGCGGGTACACGGCGGGCGTGTAGCGGAACTCGAACGTCTCCGGGTGCGTCCACAGGTGGTTCCAAGCCCAGGTGAGCGCGACGGCGAGCGGCGCGCTCACCGCCAGCGTGGGCACGAGGACGCGCGGGCCGGGCCTGTACTCGATCACGGCCATGCCGAGCAGGAAGAGCCCCGGAACCAGCCAGATGCCACCGAACTGGAGGAACGTCGCCCACGCGGTGGCGGCGATCCCGGCCGCGAGGACCAGCCACCGGGGGAGGAAGGACGCGGGCAGCAGCACGACCGCCCCGGTGATCGCGTACGGCAGCAGCACCTCGCCCGGGCTGGCGAGCCCGTGCAGCAGCCCGAGGCAGGCCAGGACGGCGAGTCTGCGCAGCAGCGGCCACCACGGGCGGGGCGTCCGATGGGCCGCCGAGCGGAGGAAGAGGACGAAGCTCACGCCGAAAAGGACGGAGAAGATCGGATAGAAGCGGCTTTGCAGGAGGTTGTCGAAGACCCAGTCCGCGGGGGCCGGGGGGTGCTCCGCCAGTTCTCCCATGGTGTGCTGCCAGGTGTTCACCAAGGTGATCCCGCAGACCGCGAAACCGCGCAGGGCGTCCAGTTCGTGGATGCGCGTCCCCGGGACGGCCTCGCTTCGCATGCCCTATATATACGGCTATTTCTGACATTCGCCCGAGGGGTCGACGCCGGAAGGCCCGATAGGCTGCTGCGCGTGAGCGAACCTCTGGTGGCGCGCATGCGCGAGTTCGGCACGACCGTCTTCGCCGAGATGACGGCGCTCGCCGTCCGGACGGCCTCGATCAACCTCGGGCAAGGGTTCCCCGACACCGACGGCCCCGAGGCCATGCTCGAACGCGCCGTGGCCGCGATCAGGGAGGGCCTCAACCAGTACCCGCCCGGCCCCGGCGTCCCCGAACTGCGGCAGGCGGTCGCCGAGCACCGCAAGCAGCACTACGGCCTGGTCTACGACCCCGACGGCGAGGTCCTCGTCACCGTCGGCGCGACCGAGGCGCTGGCCGCGTCCGTCCTCGCCCTGTGCGAGCCCGGCGACGAGGTCGTCGTCTTCGAGCCCTACTACGACTCCTACGCCGCCGCGCTCTCCCTGGCCGGCGCCGTGCGCAGGCCGGTGACGCTGCGGCCGGTGGAGGGCCGGTTCACCTTCGACCCCGCCGAGCTGCGCGCCGCCGTCGGCCCGCGCACCCGGGCCATCCTCGTCAACTCCCCGCACAACCCGACCGGCACCGTCTTCACCCTGGAGGAGCTGACGGCCATCGCCGCCGTCGTCGAGGAGCACGGGCTCATCGCCATCACCGACGAGGTGTACGAGCACCTGACCTTCGACGGCGTCCGGCACATCCCCCTCGCCACGCTGCCGGGCATGCGCGAGCGCACCGTCATGATCTCCTCGGCCGGCAAGACGTTCTCGGTGACCGGCTGGAAGACCGGATGGGTGTGCGCGCCGCGTGAGCTGGTGACGGCCGTCCAGACCGTCAAACAGTTCCTCACCTTCACCTCCGGCGCTCCCTGGCAGCTCGCGGTCGCGCACGGGCTGCGCGAGGAGCTGGCCTGGGTCGGCGGCATGCGCGACGGACTGGCCGCCAAGCGCGACCGGCTCATGGCCGGCCTGTCCGCCGCCGGGTTCGAGGTCTACCGCCCGGCGGGGACGTACTTCGTGCAGACCGACATCACGCCGCTCGGCTTCACCGACGGCCTGGACCTGGCGCGGCGGCTGCCCGAGCTCGCCGGCGTCGTCGCCATCCCGACGCAGGTCTTCTACGACCGCCGCGAGCTGGGCAGACGCTTCGTCCGCTTCGCCTTCTGCAAGAAGGACGAGGTCATCGACGAGGCGGTGGCCCGGCTCGCCCGCCTGCGCGGGGCCGTCTGAGGACTCGGGAACGCGCGAGAAGGCGCGGCGGCGGTCCGGGCCGGTGCCGGTCCGCCGCCGCGCTCGGGGTCGGATGGTCAGTTCTGGACGGCGTACGCCCGAATGATCGTCTGCTTCACCTGGACACCGCCGGGGCCGGTGGCGGTGGCGCGCAGGGTGACGGGGCCGGGGGTGGCGGGGTTGGTCACCGAGGTGGTCCAGCCCTCGCCGTTCCGGCGGACCTGCAGCGTCCGCCAGGTGGCGCCGTCGTCGAAGGAGGCTTCGACGACGGGGGTGTCCAGCTCGCCGCCGTCGGCGGTGATCGGGATCTCGGTCACCGTGCCGGGCCTGGCCCGGTTGTAGGCGTCCAGCCCCTCGGGGGCGAATCGCACCGACGGCACCGCGAGTGGCGTGCTGTCGTCGGTGTGGGCCGAGGTGAACGTCCAGGAGGCGTCGATCGCGGTGGCCAGCGCGGCGTAGGGGACGTCACGGCGGGCGGAGACGTTCACGGTGTAGTCGCCCTCGCCGGCGGGGACCCGCGCGGCGAGGCGGCACCAGTCGGCGACGAAGCAGTCTTCCAGCTCGATCCGCTCCAGGACCTCGCCGTCCTTGGCCAGGGACACCGTGCCGGTGACGTTGCTGTCCCAGCCGGTGTGGCCGATGCCGCCGTCGGTGAACAGCCCCTCCGGCGTGTAGGCCAGTTCGTCGCCGGTCCGCGTCACGCGTGGCGCGGAGGGGCCGGTCACCGCCGCGTTCCACAGCTCGGCGGACTGCCCGGCCCGCACGGGCCGCTGCTGAAGGTCGACGAGGGAGTACCCACCCTGCGTGAGCCGGCCGGACCAGAGCAGGTCCTGTCCCGGCGTCAGGTAGTTGTCGACCGTGCTCGGCATCGTGACGGTGGTGGGGGCACTGCGCAGTTCCTCGTCCGTGCCGCGAAGGACGAACCACCTGGCGAACTGCGCCGTGGCGTCCGCGTTCTGGGCGCGGAAGGTCATGCTGACCTTGGCGAGGTCGGCCTTCGCGAATCGCCTGGCCGGGTCGGCGGGGATCTGGCCGGTGCGGCGGTCGACCAGGTCGTACCGGATCGGTGCCGCGCCACCCCCCGTCAGCACCTGGTATGCCAGGTATTCCAGGCCCGGCCGGCTGGAGGGCAGCGTGTACGCGGCCTCCCCCTGGGGGACGAGGTATTCGCGCACGTACCCGTTGCCCCCGGTGTTGCCCAGATTGATCGCGAGCTGGCCGGTGGGTTCGGCCGCGGGGTCGTCCACCGTGAGGCTGATCCGCCGGCCCAGGCGGGCGTCGAGCGTCAACCTCACGGCCGCGGGGCCGATCGTGAACGCGCGGTCGGTGAACGTGCTTACGCCCTTCTCCGACAGTTGCGCGTTGAGGTTCCACTCGCCGGGCCCCAGACGGACCTCCGCGACGCCGTCGACGAACCGCAGGCTGGAGCGTTCACCGGTCTTGAGGTTGAACAGCGCCGCGTCGACCTCCTGAACAGGACCGCCGTCCCTGCCGACGGCCCTGACCGTCAGGTCGTAGGACTCGGGTTCGATATAGGCGCCGGCCAGGGTGCGTACGGTGAGCTCGCCCGCGGTGGCGGTGAGCGTACCGGTGTAGACGCCCGGTCGCAGGCCGGAGTCCAGGGTGAGGGTCACCGAGGCGTCGCCGCCCGCCGGGACGGTGAGGTGGCCGGCGGACAGCGTGTAGGGACCGTCTTCGGTCAGCGCGAGCTCCACCGGCTCCTGGGAGGCGTTGGTGTAGGTGACCTCCTTGGTGACGTCCTCGTCGTTGTGGGGCCAGGCGAGGTAGGTCCAGAGGTTGCCGGTGTCGTTCGTCACGCTCTGCGTGACCGCGCGGGCCACGTCGACCCGGCCGGCGCCTTGCTCGTAGGGGGTCATGCCGGCGCCCGGCCTGGCCGTGGCGATGAGCGCGGCCTTGAGGCGTTCGCCGTTCCAGCCGGGGTGCTGCTGGGCGAGAATGGCGGCGGCGCCGGCCACGTGCGGGGCCGCCATCGAGGTGCCGCTCATGGCCACGTACGGGTCGCCGGGGCCGCCGGCGCCGCTGCGTGCCGCGACGATTCCCATGCCCGGTGCGGTGATGTCCGGTTTGACGGCTTGGTCGATGATGCGCGGGCCCCGGCAGGAGAACGGGGCCAGGACGTCGTTCCGGTCCACCGCCCCCACCGTCAGCGCGGCATCGGCGCTGCCGGGACTGCGGACGGGCTCCCCGGCTTTCCTCAGGTTGCCGGCCGCGACGACGAACAGGGTTCCCGTCTGCTCGCTGAGGGTGTTCACCGCCTCTTCGAGCGGGTCCAGCCCGCGGGTGTCCGGCACGCTGAGGCTCATGTTGACCACCGGCGCCTTGATCTCGGTGGCCGCCCACTCCATGCCGGCGATCACATCGGACACCTGGTTGTCACCGCCGGCCCCCAGGACCTTGCCGACGGCGATCTTGGCGTCGGGGGCGACGCCCTTGTACCTGCCGCCGGAGGCCGCGCCCGAGCCCGCGACGGTGGAGGCCACATGGGTGCCGTGGTCGACCAGGTCCCGCATGTCGGGCTCGTCGGTGAAGTTGGCGGTCTGCGAGACGACGCCCTTGAGGTCGGGGTGGTCGGGGTCGTAACCGGTGTCAAGGACGGCCACCGTGACGCCCTTGCCCGTGAGACCCTTCTTCCACGCCTCGGGGGCGCCGATCTGCGGGACGCTCTTGTCCAGGGCCGGGGAGACCCCGCCGTCCAGCCACAGCTTGGCCACGCCGGACGCGAGCGTCCTGGCGCCCGCGGCGGGGCGTAGCTGCCGCCAGACCGCGGCGGCCTGCGCCTTGGGCACCTCGGCGGCCCTCAGGCCGACGGAGCGCAGCGTGCGCCCGGCGGCGGCGGCCTTGGGGGCCGCGCCGCCCTTGGTCATGATGGGGATGCTGGCGCGGTGGGCGTCGTCGTAGCCCCACTCCAGCAACTGCGTCACGTCGAACAGGCGCTCGTCCACCAGGCCTTCGCCGATCAGCGGCGCCGCGTCGGAGGGCAGCACGTAGGTGTGCCCGGCGACCTTCTCGATCGAGAAGGAGACCGTGCGCCCGGGGCCCGGCGTCACCTGGTATCCCCGCGGGGCGCCCGGCGTCTCCGACACGCTCACCCGGTCCCCGGTGATGAGCGTGACGGTGCCGAGCGCCCGTGAGGGGGCGGGTCGTGCCGCGGCCGTGCCGGCGGCCGAGGGCGTCGCCGGCACGCCCAGCGCGGTCAGAGCCGCGAGGGCGACCGCTGCGGTTATTCGTTTCATCGACATCCTTTGCGAATGGTTTAATTTCCGCTCCTTTCATTTGTAGGCGAAAAAAACGGCGCATGGTGATCTAATTTCACGGAGTTCTTTCCGAATAAGTCGCGCGCATTTTCCCGGCGGCCGGTGAGCGGCCCCGATCGAGACGCGGTCACCTTCGCCGCCGCGCCCCGGCGGTCCGGAGAGCGGGCGGACATGACGCGGCGGCGGGCCGGTGTCCCGGTCCGCCGCCGCGCCGTCGTCAGATCATCGGTGGACGGCGTACGCCCGCGTGATCGTCTGACTCACCTGGAGGCCGTCCGGGCCGCCCGCCGAGGCGCGCAGCGACACGAAGCCGCGCGAGCGGGGGTTGGTCACCGTGGTGACCCATCCCTTGCCGTCCTGGCGCACCGGTAGCGCCCGCCAGGTCCTGCCGTCGTCGAAGGACGCCTCGACCTTCGGGGTGGAGATCTCGCCGCCCTTGGCGGTGATCGGGATCGTGGTCACCGAGCCGGGCAGGGCGCGGTTGTAGGCGTCCAGCCCTTCGGGGGCGTAGGTGATGGAGGGCACCGCGATCCGCTCTCCCACCGTCGTGTGCGCCGACCTGAACGTCCAGGTCGATTGGACGGCGGTGGACAGCGCGGCGTAGGGCGCCTTGCGGCGGGCCGACACGTTCAGCGTGTAGGTCTCCGGGCCGGCCGGGACCGGCACCAGCAGGACGCACTGGCCGGCGTGGTCGCAGATCTTCAGGTCGGCCCGCTGCAGCACCGTGCGGCCCTTGGCGAGGGTGGCCGACCCCGTGACGTTCCCGTCCCAGCCGGGACGGCCCTGCCCGCCGTCGGTGAACAGCCCGTCCACGATGTAGGCGATCTCGTCCCTGAACCGCAGCACGGGAGGCGCCGCGGGGCCGGCGACGGCCGTGTTCCACACCTCGGACGAGTGACCGGGCGGCGCCGGGCGGCCTTCGCCGTCGAGCAGGACGTAGGCCCCGTCCTCGTGCGTGAACATCGCGTACCACGACAGGCCGAGCCCGGGGGTGACGTAGTCGGTCAGCGTGCCGGGGACCTTGACGTCGGACGAGCCGACGCCGAGCACGAAGGCCCCGTAGCGGGGCAGGCCCGGCGTGCGGTCGAACTGGGCGGAGGCGGACACGCCCTGCGCCCGCAGGTCCGTGGTGACCTGGGCGAGCTCGGCCCTCCTGAATCGGCCGCCCGGGTCGGCGGGGATGCCGTCGGCCCGGTAGTCGGCCAGGTCGTACCGTGCCGTGCCGCTCCCGTCGCTCCCGTCGCTCCCGCCGCTCTCCCACACCGCGCGCAGCAGGTACTCGAGGCCGGCCTGGCGGGAGGGCAGGGCGTACAGCCCGCGCCCGGGGTCGCGGCCCTGCGCGGTGGTGCTCTCGAACAACGAGTCGCCGTCGGTCAGGCGCAGGCTGAGCTGGAACGCCCCCGTGGGCCTGGCCTCCGGGTCGTCCACGGCGAAGCGGACCGGAGCGGCCTGGCGCGTGTCCAGCGCGAGATCGACGTCCGCCTTGTCGATCCTCACCCGCTGGTGGGTGAAGGTGTACGCGCCGGGCTCGAACAGGTCGGCGATCAGGTTCCAGTCGCCGCGCGGCAGCCGCGTCGCACCGGCCCCGCCGGAGAACGGCACCTCCTCCATCTCGCCGGTCTTGACGTCGTAGAGGAGCGCGGCGACGCCGTCGAGGGGCTTGCCGTCCCTGCCGGTCGCCGTCATCTTCAGGTCGTAGGACTCCGGTTCGACGAAGGCGCCGGCCAGGCTGCGCACGGTCGTCTCGCCCGCGGTCGCGGTGACGACGCCCGGGTGGCCGCCCGTCTCCAGGCCCGCGTCCAGGGTGAGGCGCACCGACGCCGTGCCGCGCGCGGGGACGGTGAGACGGTCGGCGGCCAGGGTGTACGGACCGTCCTCTGCCAGGGCGAGGTCCACCGGCGCGTCAGAGGTGTTGGCGTAGGTGATCTCCTTGGTGACGGGCTCGGCGCCGCCGCCGGGCCATGGGATGAAGGTCCAGACGTTCGGCGTCTCGGCCACCACGGTCTGGGTGAGCGCGCGCGCCACGTCGACCCGCCCGGTGCCCTCCTGGTACGGCGTCAGCCCCGCGCCCGGCTTGGCCGACGCCATGAGCGCGGCCTTGAGCCGGGCCCCCTTCCAGTCCGGGTGCTGCTGGGACAGGATCGCGGCCGCGCCCACGACGTGCGGGGTGGCCATCGAGGTGCCGCTCTTGGAGACGTAGCGGCCGGTCGTGGTGCCCTTGGCCCCGGCGGCGACGATGCCGGAGCCGGGGGCGGTGATGTCCGGCTTGGCCGCGCCGTCGTCCATGCGCGGGCCCTGGCTGGAGAAGTAGGCCAGGGCGTCGGCGTGGTCGACCGCGCCGACCGTCAGCGCGGCCTCGGCGCTGCCGGGGCTGTTGATGGACTTGGCCTTGCCGGAGTTGCCGGCCGCGATGACGAACAGCGTGCCGGTCCGCTCGCTGAGGGTGTTCACCGCCTGCTCGACCGGGTCGAGGCCGCGGGTGTCCGACCCGCCGATGCTGATGTTGACCACGGGGGCCTTGACCGTCGTCGCGGCCCACTCCATCCCGGCGATCAGGTCGGACTCCTCGACCCCGTAGAGCCCGCCGACCTTGCCGAAGGCGATCTTGGCCCCCGGGGCGACGCCCTTGTACTTGCCGCCCGAGGCCCGGCCCGAGCCCGCGACGATGGAGGCCACGTGAGTCCCGTGGCCGACCAGGTCCTTCGTGTCGGGCTCGTCGGAGAAGTTGACCGCCTGAGTGACGACCCCTCGCAGGTCCGGGTGGCGGGCGTCGTAGCCGGAGTCGAGGACGGCCACCGTCACGCCCTTGCCGGTCAGGCCCTTCTTCCAGGCCTCGGGGGCGCCGATCTGCGGGACGCTCTTGTCGAGCGTGAAGGAGAGCCTGCCGTCCAGCCAGAGCTTGGTGACCCCGGCCGCGAGCGTCTTGGCGGCGGCGCCGGGGCGCAGGTCCCGCCACACGCCGGCGGCGCCGGCCTTCGGCACCCGTGCCGCGGACAGGCCCATGCCGGCCAGGGCGCGCCCGGCCGTCGCGGCCTTGGGCGCGGCGCCGCCCTGGGTCATGATCGGGATGTCGGCCCGGTGGGCGTCGTCGTAGCCCCACTCCAGCAACTGCGTGACGTCGAACAGGCGCCGGTCGACCAGGCCCCTGCCGACGAGCGGGGCCGCGTCCGACGGGGTCACGTACGTGTGGCCCGCGAACGTCCGGACGGAGAAGGAGACGTCACGCCCGGCGCCCGGCCTGATCTGGTAGGCGTGCCGGCCTCCGGGTGTCGCCGACATCGTCACACGGTCGCCCGTGACGAGCGTGACGGTGGCGGTCGGGGCGCCCGGTAAGGCGCCGGGCTGTGCCGTGGCCGTCGCGCGGGCCGACGGCACCGCCATCACCCCCAGCGCGGTCACGGCCGCGAGGGCGAGTGTTGTGGCTTTGTGCGTCATATTCGTCCCTTTGCGGTTCGCTTAACTACCGGTCAATAACGTAGTACGCGACAAAAGGGACGAATAGCTTTCCGGCTCGCAGCAATACTTACGGACAAGTCGGATATAGATGGCTTTAAGGGATGTCGAGTGATATATCGCTCGACGAAGCCGGTTGGCGCGGCGGCGGGCCGGGACGCCGGTCCGCCGCCGCGCCGTCCTCAGATCAGCGCTGGACGGCGTACGCCCGCGTGATCGTCTGCTTCACCTGAACCCCGTCCGGGCCCTCGCCCGTGGCGCGCAGGGACACGAAGCCGGGGGAGGAGGGGTTGGTCACCGAGGTGGACCATCCCTTGCCGTCCCGCCGCAGCTGCAGCGCCCGCCAGGTCTTGCCGTCGTCGAACGACGCCTCGACCGTGAGCGTGGTCAGAGTGCCGCCGTCGACGGTCACCGGGATCCTGGTCACCGAGCCGGGCGCGGCCCGGTTGGAGGCGTCCAGCCCCGCGGGGGCGTACCGCACCGCCGGCAGCGACAGCGTCGCGTACTCGTCGGTGTGCGCCGAGCGGAACGTCCAGGAGGCGTCGAGCGCGGTCGCGAGCGTGGAGTAGGGCACGTCACGGCGGGCCGACACGTTCACCGTGTAGCTCGCCGCGCCGGCGGGGACCGTCGCCTGCAGGGCGCACTGGCCGGGGAAGTCGCAGTCCTCCAGCCCGATCTCCTGCAGGACCTTGCCGTCCCCGGTCAGGGACGCCTTGCCCGTGATGTTGCCGTCCCAGCCGGACCGGGGCGCGACGTCGCTGAACAGGCCGTCCGCGATGTAGACCAGCTCGTCCTGGAACCGCAGCGCGGTCTGCGCGGACGGGCCGGTCACCGCCGCGTTCCACACCTCGGAGGTGTGCCCGCGCCGCACGGTGCGACCGCTGAAGTCGAGCGAGGTGTAGTAGCCGTCGACCGTGTGCGCGAACCCGGCGAACCAGTCCAGGTCATGACCCGGCGTCACGTAGCTGTGCAACGTGCTCGGGACCGTGACCGGGGCGGAGGTTGCGCCGAGGACGGCGAACTCCGCGTTCGGCATGCCGACGGACCGGTCGAACTCGGCGGCGGCGTTCACGTTCTGCGCCCGCAGGGTCGTGTCGATCCTGGCGAGCTGGGCCTTCTTGAACCGGCCGCCGGGGTCGGCGGGAATCTGGCCGGCCCGGTAGTCGACCAGGTCGTACCGGCTCGGCTCCGCGCCGCCGCTCGTCAGCGCCGTGCGCGCCAGGTACTCCAGCCCGGCCTGCCGGGAGGGCAGGGCGAACACGCGGAGCGACGGGTTTCCGGACGCGGTGAACACGTTCTCGTAGGAGTTGTCGCCCTCCTTTCTGCGCAGGCCGATCTGGTAGATGCCGT
This sequence comes from Sphaerisporangium krabiense, assembly GCF_014200435.1. Lineage (NCBI taxonomy): Bacteria > Bacillati > Actinomycetota > Actinomycetes > Streptosporangiales > Streptosporangiaceae > Sphaerisporangium > Sphaerisporangium krabiense. The sequence continues at coordinate 699,494 of NZ_JACHBR010000002.1, forward strand.
CGCCCTTGGCGGCGGGGTCGTCCAGGGAGAAGCGGACCTGCTTGCCCTGGCGGGCGTCGAGCGCCACGGTCAGGTCGCGCGTGCCGACGGTGACCGCGCGGTGGGTGAAGGTGTAGTCGTCACCCTCGAGCAGGTCGGCGGTGAGGTTCCACTCGCCGCGCTGCAGGCGGATCTTCCCGGCGCCGTTCGAGAACCGCACGTCCTCGAATCCACCGGACTTCAGGTCGTACAGCGTCACCCACGCGTCGTCCAGGGGCCGGCCGTCCCTGCCGGTCGCCGTCACCGTGACGTCGTAGGACTCGGGCTCGACGTAGGCGCCCGCGAGGCTGCGCACGGTGACGTCGCCCGCGGTCGCGGTGACCGTCCCGGGGTAGGTGCCCGGCTTGAGGCCGGAGTCGAGCGTGAGCGTCACCGACGCCTTACCGCCCGCCGGGACGGCGAGGTGGCCGGCCGAGAGCGTGTACGGGCCGTCCTCGGCCAGCGCCAGGTCCACCGGCGCGTCGGAGGTGTTGGCGTAGGTCAGTTCCTTGGTGACGGCCGGTCCGCCGCCGGGCCAGCGCACGAACGTCCAGAGGTTCGGCGTGTCGGCCACGACGGTCTGGGTGACGGCGCGCGCCACGTCGACGCGCCCGGCGCCCTGCTGGTAGGGGTTCAGGCCCTCGCGCGGCTTCGCGCTGGAGATCAGCGCGGCCTTCAGCCGGGCCCCGTTCCAGTCCGGGTGCCGCTGGGCCAGGATCGCCGCGGCGCCGACCACGTGCGGGGTGGCCATCGAGGTGCCGCTGTGGGCGGCGTACGGGTTGGCCGGGGCGCCCCCGGCGTTGGCCGCGGTGATGTCCACGCCGGGCGCGGTGATGTCCGGCTTGACGGCGCCGTCACCGACGCGCGGTCCCTGGCTGGAGAAGTCCGCCAGCGCGTCGTTCTTGTCGACCGCGCCGACCGTCAGCGCGGCGTCGGCGCTGCCCGGGCTGCCGATCGACCGCGGGCCGTCGTTGCCCGCCGCGATGACGAACAGCGTGCCGGTCTCCTCGCTGAGGGTGTTCACGGCCTGCTCGACCGGGTCGAGGTCGCGGCCGTCCGGCCCGCCGATGCTGACGTTGACCGCCCGCGCCTTGACCTCGGTGGCGGCCCACTCCATGCCGGCGATCAGGTCGGACTCGTCGATGCCGTACTCGCCGCCCACCTTGCCGAAGGCGATCTTGGCGTCCGGGGCGACGCCCTTGTACTTGCCGCCCGACGCCTGACCCGACCCGGCGACGATGGAGGCCACGTGCGTGCCATGGCCGACCAGGTCGTCGGTGTTCGGCTCGTCGGAGAAGTTGGCCGACTGGCTGATCACCCCCTTGAGGTCGGGGTGGTCGGGGTCGAACCCGGAGTCCAGGACGGCGACCGTCACGCCCTTGCCGGTCAGGCCCTTCGCCCACGCCTCCGGCGCGCCGATCTGCGGAACGCTCTTGTCGAGCGAGAAGGACAGCTTGCCGTCCAGCCACAGCTTGGTGACGCCCGCGGTGAGGGACCTGGCCCCCGCGGCCGGCTTCAGGTCCTTCCACACGGAGGCGGCCTGCGCCTTGGGCACCCGGGCCGCCGACAGTCCGGCGGCGTCCATGGCGCGGCCGGCCCTGGCGGCCTTAGGTGCGGCGCCGCCCTGGGTCATGATCGGGATGTCGGCGCGGTGCGCGTCGTCGTACTTCCAGTTCAGAAGCTGTGTCACGTCGAACAGGCGGCGGTCCACCAGCCCCCTGCCCACGAGCGCCGCCGCGTCCGAGGGGACCACGTAGGTGTGCCCGGCGATCTCACGGATCGAGAACGAGACCTTCCGTCCCGCGCCGGGCGCGACCTGGTAGGCCCGGGGGCCTCCCTTCGCGCCCGACACGGTCACCCGGTCGCCCGTGATGAGCGTGACGCTGCCGAGCCCTCGCGCGGGCCCGGGTCGTGCCGCGGCCGCGGCCGTGGCGGCGGCCGAGGGCACCGCCATCACGCCCAGTACGGTCGTCGCCGCGAGGGCGATTGTTGCGGCTTTTCGCTTCATCGTCGTCCTTTGCGGTTCGTTTACTACCGGTCATCTCAGTAGTACGCGCTAAAAACGACGGATGGTTGCCAGGGTTGCGGAAATATTTTCTGAAAAAGTCGGACTTTGGCGACATTAAAGGATGAAGAACGTTTTAATAGTCGCTAGTTCCTGAGGCTCCGGCACTCCCGGCCGGGGCGCCCGGTCACCCTCTGTTGTCGCGGCCGCCCGTTCTCGTGATCGCGTAGGCGAGGTTCACGGCGGCGATGACCGCGAACACCAGCAGGATCGGCACGGTGGCGTGGTCCACGTTCAACGACACGATCGCCACCAGGGGCACCGACAGCGCGAGCGACCCGAGACCGAGCGTCATCTGCGCCCAGTCGGGGCCCGGACGCCGGGGCGATGCGGCCAGTCGCTGGTCGATCACGGCGTTCACCCGGTCGACCAGCGACTGGGCGAGTTCGAGCTCGTACTGGGGGCCGAGTTCGCGGCGTGCGGACATGGCGGCGGCGACCTCGTCGCGCTCTAGTTTCTGGGGTTCCACGCCCCGATTCTGCCCCGCGCCGTGGCGGGCGCGGCGAAAAACCCTCCGATCATCAGGACAGCGTTATGAGGAATATGTCAGAAACGGCATTTCGGACGGGAAAGAGGCAGGCTTGGGGCCTTTGTATCGGCGAGATGTTCCTAAAGGACCCTGTTTCATGGGCAATGATGGCCAATGACGCGAACGCCGAGGGCGAAGAGCCTCGCGCTCACTCCGCCGGGCGCCGTGGCGGGCCGTGGGGGCGGACGGCGAGGGGTGCGGGAGGCGCCGCCGGGGAACGTCCGGCCGGAGAAGGACGTCCGGCCGCGGCGCGGCCGGGCGCAGACGTGAGAGGTGGAACACATGCCCGATCCGATCGAGGTGCGCAAGGTCGCCATCGAGAGCGTCACCGACGCCTCCGGGCTGGAAAGGCTCATCGACGACGGCGTGATCGAGGCCGACCGCGTGCTCGCCGTGATCGGCAAGACCGAGGGCAACGGCGGCGTCAACGACTACACCCGCATCCTCGCCGACCGGGCCTTCCGCGACGTGCTGACCGCCAGGGGGACGCGCTCGCCCGAGGAGGTGGCACAGGTGCCGCTGGTGTGGTCGGGCGGCACCGACGGCGTCCTCAGCCCGCACGCCACGATCTTCGCCACCCTCGACCCCGCCCGCGTGACGCCCTCGGAGGAGCCACGCGTCTCGGTCGGGGTCGCGATGAGCGACGTGATCCTGCCCGAGGACATCGGACGTCCCGCGATGGTGGAGAAGGTCGCCGCCGGCGTGCGCGAGGCCATGAAGATCGCCGGGATCGAGGACCCGGCCGACGTCCACTACGTCCAGACCAAGACGCCGCTGCTCACCCTCGCCACGATCGGCGACGCCAGGACGCGCGGGCAGGACGTCGTCATCGAGGACACCGGGCCGTCGATGGACATCTCCAACTCCACCACCGCGCTCGGGATCGCGGTCGCGCTCGGCGAGATCCAGACGCCGCGGGCCGAGCAGATCCACCGTGACCTGTCCCTGTACTCCAGCGTCGCCTCCTGCTCCTCCGGCGTCGAGCTGGACCGGGCGCAGATCGTCGTGGTCGGCAACGTCCGCGGCATCGGCGGCCGGTACCGCGTCGGGCACGGCGTCATGAGGGACGCCCTGGACGCCGACGGCATCTGGGACGCCATCCGCGACAGCGGCATCGGCCTGCCCGAGCGGCCGCATCCGGGCGATCTCGGCGGCAGGCTCGTCAACGTGTTCCTCAAGTGCGAGGCCGACCCCGGCGGGCGCGTGCGCGGGCGCAGGAACATCATGCTCGACGACTCCGACGTGCACTGGCACCGCCAGATCAAGGCCGCGGTCGGCGGCGTGGCGGCGAGCGTCACCGGGGACCCGGCGGTGTTCGTCTCGGTGGCCGCCGTCCACCAGGGCCCCTCCGGCGGCGGCCCGGTGGCCGCCATCGCCGACCTCGGCTGATCACCGCGCCCCACCGACGATCACGGGGGCTCGGGTGTCACCGGAGGGCGGCGGCCACCGCGCCGAGGAGGATGAAGGGGCCCAGCGGGAACTGGGTCTTCGCCGTCGCCCTGCGGGTGAACAGCAGCGCCATCGCGTACAGGGCGCCGAGGAACTGGCCCGCCAGCGCGCCCGTCACCCACGCCTCCAGGCCCAGCGACCCCATGAGCATGCCGGCCAGCCCTGCCAGCTTCACATCGCCGAACCCCAGCGCGTCCGGGCGCGCGAACCACAGCACCCCATAGGCGCCTGCCAGGGCGAGGCCGCCGAGCAGCCCGCCCGGCAGGTGCCCCGCCAGGGCGAGGAGCACCGCGACGATCGGATAGGACGGCAGCGTGATCGCGTCCGGCAGCCGCCGCGTCCGCCAGTCGATCATCGCGAGCGCGCAGCCCGCGACCGCCGCGTACAGCCAGGCGGCCAGGTCCGCCGAGCCCGCGAACCTCCAGGCGGCGAAGGCGCACGCGGCCGCCACCCCCGCCTCCGCCCAGGGCGGCCACCCCGGCCACCGGCCCTGCCGCACCGCCCCGCGGAACGCCGCCCGCGCCTCCGCCCGGTAGGCCCTCTGCTCTTCCTGGTAGGCCCTCCGCGCCTCCTCCTCGGCGGGGGAGAAGCCGCTCGCCAGGGCGCGGACGTAGGGCCCGGCCAGGAACCCGAGCAGCGCGGCCCCGGCGACGATGACGCTCACGTGCCGACCCTAGCCGCCCCGATCGGCCCACCGGCGGCGAACGGCCCGCGTGCGGCTCCCGGCGGGGAGGTCCGCGCGCCGGTCGGCGGCGGGGTGGCGGGGAGGTAGGCTCGCGGATCGTGCCGAGCATTCCGCAGCCGCTCCTTCCCGAGGACGACGGCGCCGCCGACCCGGCGGTGGCCGCCGCGCTCGCCGCGTTCGCCGCGGGCACGGGCGACGTCGCGCGGGTGGCGGCGGCGCTGGGCACGGCGAGGCTCCTGGTCCCCGTGGTGGCGGTGCTGACCTCCACCGAGATCGGGGAGAACGGGCTCGCCCGCGAGAAGGAGAGCGAGATGGCGCTGCCGGTGCTGGTCGGCGCCGACGGCAGGAAGGCCGTCCCCGCCTTCACCGGGTCGGAGCCGTTGCGGCGGTGGCGCGCCGACGCCCGCCCGATCCAGGCCCTGACGCCGCAGGTCTGCCGGGCCGCTCTCGGCGAGGGCGCCGACGCCGTGGTGGTCGACGTGGCCGGGCCGGCGCCGTTCGCGATCGAGGGCGGCGTGCTGCGCGCCCTGGCCTCGATCGGCGGAGCGCCCGCGGACGGCGACGGCGTCCAGGGGCTGCTCCAGGGACTCGCCCCGCACGCCGAGGTGACGGTCGCCCGGGTCCGCGAGCCCCGCCGCGGCCTGTTCCGCCGCCGCCGCTGACACCCCTGGCCCCTCCGCCTCGCGTGGGTTGCGGGGAGACGGCTTCGCGCAGGTGGGGGTGGGTGGGACGGCGGTGAGGTGCGGGGCGGGCGTCGGCAGTGGACGGCGCATGGAAGACTTGTCACCATGTTGCGCTGGTTGACCGCGGGCGAGTCGCACGGCCCCGAACTCGTCGCGATCCTCGAAGGGCTGCCCGCCGGGGTCGCGGTGACGTCGGCCGATGTCCGGGAGGCCCTGGCCCGGCGCCGCCTGGGCTACGGCCGGGGCGCGCGCATGAAGTTCGAGCAGGACGAGGTGACCATCGTCGGCGGCGTCCGCCACGGCCGCACCCTCGGCAGCCCGGTCGCGATCCGCGTGGGCAACACCGAGTGGCCCAAGTGGGAGACCGTGATGGCCGCCGACCCCGTGGACCCCGAGGTGCTCGCGGCCCAGGCGCGCAACGCCCCGCTCTCGCGTCCCCGCCCCGGCCACGCCGACCTGTCGGGCATGCAGAAGTACGGCTTCGACGACGCCCGTCCCGTGCTGGACCGCGCCAGCGCCCGCGAGACCGCGGCCAGGGTCGCGCTCGGCCAGGTCGCCCGCAACTTCCTCAAGCAGGCCCTCGGCGTCGACATCGTCAGCCACGTGATCGCCATCGGCGCGGTGGAGGCCCCCGGCGACGTGATCCCCGGCCCCGGCGACCTCACGGCGGTCGACGAGCACCCGGTGCGCTGCCTGGACGCCGGCGCGGGCGCGGCGATGATCGAGGAGATCGACACCGCCAAGAAGGAGGGCGACACGCTCGGCGGCGTCGTCGAGGTCGTCGCCTACGGCCTGCCGCCGGGCATCGGCAGCTACGTCCACTGGGACCGCCGCCTCGACGCGCGCCTCGCCGCGGCCCTCATGGGCATCCAGGCCATCAAGGGCGTCGGCGTCGGCGACGGGTTCGAGACCGCGCGCCGCCGCGGGTCCGAGGCCCACGACGAGATCGAGAACACCGCCGCGGGCGTGCGCCGGGTCACCAACCGGGCCGGCGGCGTCGAGGGCGGCATGACCAACGGCGAGCCGCTGCGGGTGCGCGCCGCCATGAAGCCGATCTCCACGGTGCCCCGCGCCCTGTCCACCGTCGACGTCCTGACCGGCGAGCCCGCCAAGGCGATCAACCAGCGGTCGGACGTCTGCGCGGTCCCGGCCGCCGGTATCGTCGCCGAGGCGATGGTCGCGCTGGTGCTCGCCGACGCGGCCGTCGAGAAGTTCGGCGGCGACTCGGTGGAGGAGGTCGCCCGCAACCTGTCCGGCTACCTGTCCTCTATGGTGATCAAGTGACCTCTCCTGCGCGAAGCCCCCGCGGCGCGACGCCGCGGGCGGTGCTGATCGGCCCGCCGGGCTCGGGCAAGTCCACGGTGGGCACGCTGCTGGCCGGGCGGCTCGGCGCGGCGTTCCGCGACACCGACGCCGACGTCGAGGCCACCGCCGGAAAGCCCGTCTCCGACATCTTCGTCGACGACGGCGAGGAGCGCTTCCGCGCGCTGGAGGCCGAGGCCGTGCGCCTGGCCCTCGCCGAGCACGACGGCGTGCTGTCGCTCGGCGGCGGCGCGGTGCTGGACGCGGGCACCCAGGCCCTGCTGGCCGGGCATACGGTGGTCTACCTGCGGGTCGGCCTGTCCGACGCCGTGGCCAGGGTGGGGCTGGCGCAGGCGCGCCCGCTGCTGGTGCTGAACCCGCGCAGTCAGTTGAAGAAGCTCATGGACGAGCGCCGCCCCGTCTACGAGCGGCTGGCCACCATGATCGTCGACACCGACGGCCGCGAACCCGAGGACATCACCGACGAGATCGTCAAGGGGCTCCCCGCGTGACCAGCACCCGCATCCAGGTCAAGGGGGAGCGCCCCTACGACGTGGTCATCGGCACCGGCGTGCTCGCCGAGCTGCCGGGCCTGCTCAGCGAACGCGTCCGCACGGTCGCCGTGGTGCGCCCGGCGGGCCTGCCCGAGATCGCCCGCCCGGTCTGCGAGGCGCTGACCGCCGCCGGGCACGCCGTGGTCGAGCTTCCCGTCCCCGACGGCGAGCACGCCAAGTCCGTGGAGGTCGCCGCCGAGCTGTGGTCGGCGTTCGGCCGCTACGGCGTCACCCGCTCCGACGCCGTGGTGGGCGTGGGCGGCGGGGCGACCACCGACCTGGCCGGGTTCGCCGCCGCCACCTGGCTGCGCGGCGTCGAGGTCGTCCAGGTGCCCACCACCCTGCTCGGCATGGTGGACGCGGCGGTCGGCGGCAAGACGGGCATCAACACCGCCGAGGGCAAGAACCTCGTCGGCGCCTTCTACCCGCCCGCCGGGGTGCTGTGCGACCTGGCGACGCTGACCTCGGTCCCGCGCGAGGACTACGTGGCGGGGCTCGCCGAGGTCATCAAGGGCGGCTTCATCGCCGACCCGACGATCCTGCTGCTGGTCGAGGACGACCCCGAGGGCGCCCGGCTGCCCGAGGGCCGCCACACGCGGGCGCTCATCGAGCGCAAGGTCCAGGTCAAGGCGGACGTCGTCGGCGCCGACCTCCGCGAGTCCGGCGTCCGCGAGATCCTCAACTACGGCCACACGCTGGCGCACGCGATCGAGCGCGTCGAGAACTACCACATGCGGCACGGCGAGGCCGTGGCCGTCGGCATGGTGTACGCGGCGGAGCTGTCGCGGCTGGCCGGGCACGCGAGCCCCGCCCTGGTCGAGCGCACCCGGGCGATCCTCGACGCCGTGGGCCTGCCCACCTCCTACCGCGGCGACGCCTGGCCGGACCTGCGCGACCACATGCGGGTCGACAAGAAGAACCGGGGCGAGACCCGGCGCTTCGTGATCCTGGACGACGTCGCCCGGGTCACCCGCCTGGAGGATCCCCCCGAGGAGTTGCTGGAGGCGGCCTTCCGCGAGGTCGCCCGGTGAGCCGGCGGCACGGGGCAGAGCGCGCCGACGGGCGCACGGAGCGGCGCAGGGAAAGGACGACGACACCGCGATGAGGACCGTGTTCGTGTTCAACGGCCCCAACCTCTCGCGCCTCGGCACCCGCGAGCCGGACGTCTACGGCGCCGACACCTTCGCCGACCTGGAGGCCCTGTGCCGGGGCGTCGGCAGGGAGCTCGGGCTGTCGGTCGAGGTCCGCCAGACCGACGACGAGGCCGAGCTGGTCTCCTGGCTGCACGAGGCGGCCGACGGCGCGATCCCCGTCGTGCTGAACCCCGCCGCGTTCACCCACTACTCCTACGCGCTGCGCGACGCGATCGCCCAGCGCACGGCCCCGCTCGTCGAGGTGCACATCTCCAACCCCGCCGCCCGCGAGGAGTTCCGCCACACCTCGGTCGTCGCCGCCGTGGCCACCGGCACCATCGCCGGGTTCGGCCTGCGCTCCTACGAGCTGGCGCTGCGCGCCATCGCCGAGGAGCAGGCGTGAGCGGGCCGTACACCTCGTTCGTCGCGATCGGCGACAGCTTCACCGAGGGGCTGAACGACCCGGGGGCCGACGGCCGGTTCCGCGGCTGGGCGGACCGGGTGGCCGAGCGGCTGGCCGCGCTGACGCCGGGGTTCCGGTACGCCAACCTGGCCGTGCGCGGCAGGCTGCTGGACCAGATCGTCGAGCGGCAGGTCCCCCTGGCGATCGACCTCAAGCCGGACCTGGTCAGCCTGTGCGCGGGCGGCAACGACCTGCTGCGGCCGGGCGCCGACCCCGACCGCATGGCCAAGACGCTGGCGGGCGCCGTCCGGGAGCTGCGGGCGGCCGGGGCCGAGGTGCTGCTGTTCACCGGGGTCGACCCGCGCGACACGCCGCTGATGCGCCGCGCCCGTGGCAGGACCGCGGTGTTCTACCTGCACATCCGCTCCATCGCCGACGTGTACGGCTGCCACCTGGTCGACCAGTGGTCGATGCAGTCGCTGCGCGACTGGCGCGCCTGGAGCGAGGACCGGCTGCACATGAACGCCGAGGGCCACCGGATGGTCGCGGCGAAGGTGTGCGAGGTGCTCGGCGTGCCCACCGAGGACCGCTGGCGGTACACCTGGCCGCCCCGCGCGCACGTCGACCGCAGGGTCAGGCTCCGCGAGGACCGGCTGTGGGTGCGCGAGCACCTGCTGCCCTGGGTGGGCCGCCGCCTGCGCGGCACCTCCTCGGGCGACGGGGTCGAGCCCAAGCGGCCCGGCCTGACGGCGTTCGAGGCGGGGCCGCCCGCCGACGCGCCCCGCCCGTAGCGCCGCCGGTCAGCCCGCCTGGACGGCGAGGTCGAGGAAGAGCGCGGCCGACCAGCCGAAGCTCCGCGCCGCGCGCCGCGCCGGCCGCCCGGTGAGCGGGTTCCAGTACTCATGCAGCCCGCCGCCGTCGCGCACCATGGCGAGCGTGCGCTCGGCCAGCTCCCCGGCGGCGTCCGGATGGCCGGAGCGGCGCAGCCCGTCGGCGAGCATGTGGTTGACGTTGAGCCACACCGGGCCGCGCCACATCGCCTCGGGGTCGAAGTCGGGGTCGTCGAACGCCACGCTCGGCACCGGGCGCTCGCCCCAGAAGGACGGCGAGCGCAGGTCCGCCACCAGCGCCGCGGCGACCCGCTCGGGCAGCCTGCCGGTGAACAGGGGCATCAGCTCCAGCGGGGTCCGGGTCCGCGCCGCCGCGGGCGGCCCGGAGGCGCCGCCGACCAGGGTCACGAAGCGGGCGCCGTTCCAGCGCAGCCGGACCATCAGCGCGACGTGGGCGCGGGCCTTCTCCCGCCACGCCCGCGCCTCCTCGTCGCGGCCGAGCACGCCCGCGATGTCGGCGAGGCGGTCGTACTGCAGGGCCAGGTAGGAGTTGAGGTCGGGCGGCTCGGCGCGCGGGCCGTGGTCCCAGATCGGGCTGTCGTCCAGGCCGGAGGAGTAGGGGTGCAGGTACTCGGCCAGCCCGTCGCCGTCGGGGTCGGAGCAGGCGAGCCACCAGCGCTGCCATCGGACGAGCGGCTCGTACACCTCGGCGAGGAAGTCGCGGTCCGGCGCGGCCTCGTGGACCTTCCACACCGCCCAGGCGGTCACCGGCGGCTTGGTCACCGGGACCAGCCCGCCGACGATCCCGCCCTCGGCCGCGCCGCCGACGTGCCGGGCCAGGCGCAGGTGGTCCGAGCGGGGCAGGTCGGTGGTCTCGGCCAGCACCCCGTGGTCGTGGACGACGTCGGGGAGCCGCCCGTCGGGGAGCCGGTGGTCCAGCAGGATGCGGATCTGCTCGCGGGCCAGGGCGGGGTCGCCGTGCCGGAGCCCGACCGCGTGGAAGCAGGCGTCCCAGTTCCACAGGCCGACGTACCCGGCCTTGGACGGCACCAGCGCCTCGCGGCCCCCGATGGCGATCACGTTGGCGGCGAGCGTCCACCACGCCTCCTTCGCCCGGGCGCGCAGGTCGGCCCGGACGGCCGGCATGCGCGCGAACCAGGCGTCCCAGCGGGCGGCGGCGCGGGCCAGGACGTCGGCCGGGTCGAAGGTCCCGGCGCCGGTGAGCGTGCGGCAGCCGGCGACCTCCGCCGCGCCGCCGTCCCACACCGCCCGCACGCCGTCCCCGGTCAGCACGAGCGTCTCGGGGCCGGCGAAGACCAGGCAGACGCCGCCGTCGAACTCCACCCGGTCGGGCAGGGCGGCGCGGACCGGCAGCGGGCGGTCGGCCGACAGCACCCGCAGGCCGGACAGCACGGTCTCAGGGTCGGCCTCGTAGCGGGCGCGGGAGACGCGCAGCGCGCCGTCGGGGCCCGCGGTGACCATCAGCCGCGACCCTCGGTCGGTGAAGGGGCGTTCGCGCAGGTCGAGCACGTTACCGTCCTCCCAGGCCGGATGCGGCCATGGCGTTGATGATCTTCTTCTGGCCGATGAGGAACGCGATCAGGGTCGGGATCACCGAGATCGCCGAGGCGGACAGGATGAGCCCGTAGTCGACGGCGGAGTGCCCTCCGGCGAACTGGCTGAGCAGCAGCGGCACGGTGGCGAGCTCGGGGGAGTTCAGGAAGACCAGGGGGAAGAAGTAGGAGTTCCAGGAGGCCAGGAACACGATGATACCGAGCGCCCCGAGGCCGGGCCTGATGTTCGGCAGCACGATCCGCCAGAAGATCGTCCAGCGGCCCGCGCCGTCTGTCCTGGCCGCCTCCTCCAGCTCGATCGGCACCGCGCGGATGAACTGGCGCAGCAGGAAGACCGCGAAGGGGTTGGCGACGGTCGGGAAGATCAGCGCCAGGTGCGAGTCCACCCAGCCGAACTTCGCCAGGACCAGGTAGAGCGGCACGATCGTGACCTGCGTCGGCACCATCTGGGTGGCCAGGAACAGCACGAACAGCGCTCCCGACCCGCGGAACCTGATCCTGGCGAAGGCGTACGCCGCCATGGCCGAGGTGAGCAGCGTGAGCGCCACGTTGAGCGCCGCGATGTAGAGGCTGTTCCAGTAGGCCAGGCCGAACGGCATCTTGGCCAGCGCGTCGGGATAGTTCTGCGGCCGCCACGGGCTGGGCAGCCAGGCGGTGGGATCGTTCAGCATCTGGTGCACGCCCTTGAAGGAGGTGAGCAGCATCCAGGCGAACGGGAACAGCATGAGCAGGCCGCCGAGGGCCAGGGAGGCGTGCAGCGCGAGCTGCCGCGCGGCCGGACGCGAGCGCATCGAGGCCCCCTAGGAGTCGTAGTGGACGAAGCGCTTCTGCGCCGCGAACTGGACGAGGGTCACCAGCAGCGTGAGCACGAGCAGGATGAGCGCGGCGGCGCTGCTCATGCCGAACTGGAAGTCCTTGAAGCCGAGCTTGTAGACCTGGTAGACGATGGTCCGGGCTCCCTCGTTGTGCGCCGGGTTGACCAGCACGTAGATCTGGTCGAACGCCTGGAACGAGCTGATCACCGCGACCACCGTGGAGAAGAAGATCGTCGGGGACAGCATGGGTAGCGTGATCGACCGGAAGATCCGCGCGCTGGAGGCGCCGTCGATGCGCGCCGCCTCGACGATCTGCGGCGGGATGGTCTGCAGCCCCGCCAGGAAGATGACCACGTTGAGGCCGAGCGACGACCAGATCGTCACGATCGCGATGGCGACGATCACCCAGCCGGGGTCGCCGAGCCAGTCGGGCCCGTCCAGGCCGAGCCGCCGCAGCGTGGAGTTCAGCACGCCGTTGTCGTCGTCGGCGAGGATGACCTGCCAGATCAGCGCCACCGCGACCGAGCTGGTCACGACCGGCATGAAGTACAGCACCCGGTAGAAGCCGCTGCCCTTGATCCCGGCCAGCCCGGCCGCGATCAGGACCGCAAGGACCAGGCCGACCGGCACGGTGATCAACGCGAGCTTGGCGGTGTTCCACACCGCGCGCAGGAAGTCGGCGTCGGTGAGCTGGGCGGTGAAGTTGCCGAGGCCGACGAAGGTCTTGGGGCCGAAGCCGTCCCACTGGACCAGGGACAGGTAGACGGCGTAGCCGAGCGGGACGACCAGGAAGACGAGCAGGAAGGCGACCTGCGGGGCGAGGAAGAGGCCGGCCCACCAGCCGTCGCGGGTGCGCACCCCCCGGCCCGCGCGGGCGGGCCGGGCGGGCGCCTTGGCGATGGCGGCCACGGTCAGCCCGTCATGCCGTCGACGGTCTTCTGCAGCTCGGTCATGCCCCGGTCGAACGGCACCTTGCCGGTCCACACCTTCAGCAGCTCGTCGTTGATGGCCGCGGTGAGGCCGGGCACGGCGACCTCGTCGGGGTAGTTGGCGAAGCCGGTGTCGCGCACGTCGAGGAACGTCTGGGCGTGCTGCGGGTAGCCGTCCAGCACGACCTGCTCGGCGCCCTTGATCGAGGGGACCGCGCCGCCGCCCTTGAGCCGCAGGAGCTGCCCCTCCTTGCTGACGAACTCGGTGAGGAAGGTGAACGCCGCCTTCGCGTTCTTGGCGTCCTTGTTGATCGCCATGTAGGAGGCCGCGACCGCGCCGGGCATCGGCTTGCCGTCGGGGGAGGGGAACGGGACGATGTCGTAGTCGTCCAGCTCGCCGCCCTTCCTGAGGCTGTCGATCACCCACCGGCCGCCCGCGTAGAACCCGGCGTCGTGCTTGAGGAACCGGGTGGAGGCGCTGTTGCTCTCCGGCAGCACGTCGGCCGACAGGAACGTCTTGTCCAGGTACCCCTTGGCCAGGGTCTGCAGGGCCTTGCGCGCGTTCGCGTCGGTGGTGGCGACGAACCGGCCGCCGTCCCACACCTTGCCGCCGAACCCGTTGATCACGCTGTAGGTGGAGCCGTACCAGTTCCAGAAGATGGACCCGGCCTTGCCCGCCGCCTTGAGTCTGGCGTTCATGTCCAGGTACTTGTCCATGGTCCACTGGCCGGCGGCGTACAGGTCGGCGGGGTTCTCGCCGATCCCGGCCTCCTTCAGCGCCTTCTTGTCGAACCAGAGCACCTCCGGGTTGGTGTCGTTGGGAACGCCGTAGATCCGGCCGTCCTTCTTGGCGCCGCCGTAGATGCCCTCGAAGAAGTCCTCGGGCCTGCTCTTGGAGTCGGGGCCGGCGAGCAGTCCCTCCAGCGGGGTGAGGACGCCCGAGGAGACGAACTTGCCGATGTTGTCGTCGCCGACGAAGAACACGTCGGGCGCGGTCTTGCTGGTGAGCTGGGTGAACAGCTTGGGGTGGTAGTCGGCGTAGTCGGACACCGACTCGAGCTTGAGCTTGATGTTCGGGTGGCGCTTCTCGAAGTCCCGGGTGAAGCCGTCGTAGAGCTTGATGTCGTCGGCCGTGCCCCAGGTGGACCAGCGCAGGACGACCTGGTCGTCTCCGGCGGCCCCGGGGGCGGCGCCGCCGCCCGAGCCGCTGCACGCGGCCGTGGCCGCCGTCGTCGCCATCAGGGCCAGTAGGGCTATTGCGCGCTTCATGCTTGGTTCCTTGCGGTGGGGGTGCGGGTGGTGCGTCAGGCCAGGCCGCCGCCGTCGACGACGAGGGCCGTGCCGGTGATGTAGGAGGAGGTGTCCGCGGTGAGGAAGAGAACGGCCTGGGCGATCTCCTCGGGGGTGCCCGCGCGGCCCATGGGACGGTCGGCCGCGTCGGCGGCGAAGGCCGCCCAGTCCTCCCGGAGCTGGCGGGCTTCGTCCCGCAGCATGGGAGTGTCGGTGTCGCCGGGGTTGACGGAGTTCACCCGGATCCCGGCCCCGGCGTGGTCGATGGCCAGGGCCCGCGTCATGTTGACGACGGCGGCCTTGGAGGCGCAGTACGACACCGCGTTGCCGCCGCCCTTCAGGCCCCACCCCGAACCGGTGTTCACGATCGCGCCGCCCTCGGTCATGGCGGGGATCGCGTACTTGCACATCAGGAAGACCGAGCGGACGTTCACCGCCATGACCCGGTCCCATTCGTCCACGCCGAGGTCGAGCGCCGTGCTGCGGCGGATGATCCCGGCGTTGTTGAACAGCGCGTGGAGCCCGCCGAAGCCCTCGACGGCGGTGCGGACGACGCGCTCGCAGTCGGCGGGCGAGGAGACGTCGGCCTGGACGGCGATCGCGTCGGCGCCGCCGGCGGCGATGCGCCCGGCCGTGTCCTCGGCGCCCGGGCCGTCGATGTCGGCGACGACGACCTTGGCGCCCTGGGCGGCGAACAGCAGCGCCGTCGCCCTCCCGATGCCGGAGGCGCCGCCGGTGACGATCGCGACCCTGCCCTTCAGAGCGTCCTCCAGAGTCTTCACTGCGCGTACTCCTCACTCGCGGCCGCGATGCGGTAGACGGTGCTCTCGTGATGTCCGGTGATCACCTGGACGTGCCCGGCGAGCCCGAGGTCGGTGTCGGGGTCGCCCGTGTCGGCGAGCAGGGGCCGTCCCCGGAGTCCCGCCAGCTTCTGCTGGGTCGCCAGGACCACCAGGGCGCGCCGCCCGGGGCCGCCGCGCGCGACGGCCCGCAGGACGCGGGGGGAGATCTGCTGGTTGCCTCGGCCGAGCACGAAGCCCTGACCGCCGATCACCGAGAGCACCAGAAGCGCCTCATGCCCTCTGACCAGGTCGAACAGCCTAGCCTCCGTCACGTCCGCCCCCAGCAGCCGGGGCCGGGGACCGGCCTCCACCACGTCCACGCCGAGCAGCGTGGTGGCCAGCCCCAGCTCCCTTCCGACGGCCATGGTGGTCGCGCCGGGGCCGAGCGCGTAGCGCACGCCCGGCCGCATCCGGGAGACGACCTCCCGGGCCACGCCCTCGGCGGAGCCGGGCCCCGCGGCCGACGAGCCGGTCTTCCTGCCCGACAGCCGGCGCGCGTCGGCGGGCACCCGCACGGTGCCGTACAGCCGCGGGCCGACCAGCCCGTCGCGGTACAGCTCCTCGTCCAGGTCGACCACCTCGGCCTCGGCGACGGCGCCGGGCGTGTACCCGGCCGCCACCAGGCCCGCGGCGGCCGGGCTCACCGCGAAGCAGCCCGAGTAGACCTTGACGCCCGCGGGCACGCCGAGCACCGCCGGGGCGTCCGCGCCGAGCGGGCGCAGCGCGTCCAGCACGTCCCGCGCGGTGCCGTCCCCGCCCGCGAAGAGCACCAGGTCCGCCTCCGCCATCGCGGCGACGGCGGCCCGGGTGTCGGCCGCCGAGGTCGCCCCCGCGGGCCGCGCCTCCCCGGTCAGGCGGGGCGAGCCGCCCGCCGCGCGGACGCTGTCCTCGCCCATCGCGCCCGCCATCGTGACCAGGCGGACGCCCGGCGCGGCGGCGAGCAGGGCGCGCACGGCCCGCGCCGCCCTGGCGCCCGCCCGCGGCACCGAGCCGCGGGCCAGCGCCTCGCGCTGGACGTCCGCGCCGTCGCTGCCCTTCAGGCCCGCCGGGCCGCCGAGCCCGGCGACCGGGTTGACGACGAGCCCGACGGTGAGACCGGCGCCCGTGCCGGCCGTCGCGGAGATCTGGTGCTCCATCGCGGCTCAGGCCAGGTGCTTGCGGACGTAGGCGCGCCAGGTGGGCGCCCACTGCCGGGGGTCGTCCAGCGGCGTGGGGTCGATCTTGTGGATCGGGCTGTTGTACGGGGCGCCCTTGACCAGCTCCGGATCGGTGCGGGCCTCGGAGGCCACGTGCGCCAGGATCGCCGCGTACTCGTCCAGGTCCTCCTTGGAGTAGGACTCGGTGGGCTCCAGCGTGAACGGCTCGGGCACCAGGTAGGGGTGGTGGCTGGTCCAGTAGTGGACCCCGAAGTCCGCGGCCCGCACGCCGATCTCCTCGGAGTGGACGCCCGTCTCCTCCGACAGCTCCTGCCAGGAGTAGCGGACCTGCTCGATGCGGCGCCGGTCCCAGGGGGCCGACGCGCCCGGTATCTGGAGCACCTTGTGCATCAGGTAGTTGTTGTTCAGCGCCGCGGTCTCGGCGACCTGGCGCAGCCCCTCGGCGCCGAGCGTCATGATCCAGGCGTAGGCGCGCACGACGTTCGGGGTCACGCCGAGGAACGGGCGGATCTTGCCGATCGAGCGCGGCGGCGTGACCAGCGAGAACCTCCCGTCCTGCTCGGCGACCACCGGGCCGGGCAGGAACTCCGCCAGCGCCTCCGACACCCCGCACGCCCCCGCCGCCGGGCCGCCGCACGCGTGCGGGGTGGAGAAGGTCTTGTGCAGGTTGAAGTGGCACAGGTCGAACCCGGCGTCGCGGGCCCGCGTGATGCCGAGGATGCCGTTGGCGTTGGCCTGGTCGTAGCACGCCAGCCCGCCCGCCTGGTGGACCAGCTCGACGAACTCCGCGATCCGCGGGTTGAAGATGCCGGTGTCCTCGGGGTTGGTGATCAGCAGCGCGGCCGTGCGCGGGCCCACGGCGGCGCGCAGCGCCTTGATGTCGGGGTAGCCGTCGGCGTCCGGCATCAGCGTGATGACCTCGTACCCGGCCGTCTTGGCGCACGCGGCGTTGGACGGGTGGGAGAACATCGTGGTGATCACCTGGTCGCGGTGCTCCTCGCCGCGGGCGGCGTGGTAGGCGCGGATCATCGCGATGTTGGCGTAGATCGCGGCCGACCCCGAGCCGGGCTGCAGCGAGACCCGCGCCATGCCGGAGATCTCCGCCAGCATGCGCTCCAGCCGCCAGTAGATCTCCAGCACGCCCTGGAGGGTGTCGGGGTGCTGCAGCGGGTGCAGCTCGGCCACCGCCCTGGCGAAGGAGTCGTTGACCTTGGGGCTGTACTTCATCGTGCAGGTGCCCTGGCCCACGTCGACGTTGAGGTCCACGCCCAGGCTCTCCTGCGACAGCCGCACGTAGTGCCGCAGCACGTGCAGCTGCGACATCTCCGGCAGCGCGGGCGGCGCGGCCCGCCGCACCGAGTCCGGCAGCTCCACGGCGGGCGCGCCGGGCCCGGGCACCGCGATGCCCCGCTGCCCGGGCCGCGACTGCTCGAAGATGATCGGCTCGTCCCAGCGGGCCTGGTGGAAGCGGCGCAGCGGCGGCTTCGGCCCCACCGGCAGCTTGGCGAACGGTTCCGCGGCGTGCCCGCTCATCGCCGGCCTCCCTCGTCGTCGGCGCGCCGGGCGGACGCCACGGCCGCGGCCAGCCTGTCGATGTCGGCGATCGAGTGCCGCTCGGTGACGCAGACGAGGATCGTCCGGTCGTCCAGCGGCACGCCCCCGTAGATCCCCTGCGCGCGCAGCCGGTCCAGGAGCGCGGCCGCGTCGTCGACCTCGACCGCGAACTCCCGGAAGTGCACGGCCCCGTCGTGCAGGACCCGCAGTCCCGCGCCGGCCAGCGCGTCCATCGCGTACCGGGTGCGGGCCAGGATCGTCTCGCCCACCTCCCGCATGCCCTGCGGCCCCATGAGGGCCAGGTAGACCCCGGCGGTGATGCCCCACAGGGCGGCGGCCGTGCCCACCCACTCCTTGCCCTCCTCGCGCAGGGCGAAGGAGGTGCGCTCGTAGAACACGTCGCCGAAGCCGTACTCGCCGGGCACCGTGGTCGGCGCGATGCCGAACAGGCGCGAGGGGAACTGGGCGACCAGCGGCTCGTCGTCGTGCGTGGCGATGTACCCCGCCTGGCCGCCGCCGTGGTTCTGGTGGACGCCGAGCGACTGGATGTCGCCGCAGGCGATGTCGGCGCCGTAGGCGGCCGGCGGGGCCAGCACCCCGAGCGAGATCGGGTCGGCGCTCACGACCAGCAGCGCGCCGTGCGCGTGGGCCAGCTCGGCCAGCTCGCGGCCCCGGGTCTCCACCACGCCGTAGACGTTCGGGGTCTCCAGGTAGATCGCGGCGAACGTGTCGTCCAGGACGACCTCGCCCATCTCGCCGCCGGGGCCCACCGGGGCCGCGACGATCTCGATGTCCGGGGCCAGGAAGTCGCGCAGCTTGCTGAGCTTGTCGGCCGCGACCGCGCCGCTGACCAGCACCTTGGCGCGGCCGGTGTGGCGGCAGGCCATGCGCAGCGCGGTGCCCGCCGCCTGGAAGCCGTCGTAGGTCGGGACGTTGACGACGTCCATCTCCAGCAGCTCGCCCATCATGCTGACGTACTCGAACAGCGCCTGGAAGCGGCCGTGGTCCTCGTACGGCTCGCCCGCGTAGGCGGTGAGGAACTCGCCCCGCGAGTTGACCTCGTCGCAGACGGCGGGCACGTGGTGCGGGTAGCAGCCGTGGCCGAGGAAGCTGAGCGCCTCCTCCGTGCCGGTGTCACGGCCGAGCAGGGAGCGCATGTGGCGCACCAGGTCGTGCTCGGCCACGAACGGCTCGGGCAGGTCGAGCGGGCGGTCCAGGCGCAGCTCGGGCGGGATGTCGGCGTAGAAGTCCTCGACGCGCGCGGCGCCGATCGCCGCCAGCATCTCCGCCCGCACGCCCGGCTCGGCGTTCGGGATGTATGGGTGGGTCACTGGTCTCCTTCGATCCTCAGCACGACGGCGTCGCGCGCGGCGAGGGTGATCTCGCCGCGCAGGGGCCGTCCGGTGAGCAGGTCGGTGCCCGGCGCGGGCAGGGTGAGCGCGGCCGGGGAGGTCGTGTGGTTCAGCAGGAACAGGTGGCGGCCCCGGCGGGCGGCCTCGACGCCGGGCGGGACCTCGGCCACGGGCCGCACCCCGGCCGCCGCCAGCTCGGCGCGCAGCACGGGCGTCACGTCGTCCAGCAGGCAGCTCACGTAGGTGGCCCGGCCCCGGCGCACGACCGCGGGCCGGCCGTCCAGGTCGCCGCCGGCGTAGCGGGCCAGGGGCTCGGCGTCCAGCGGGGTGATCCACTCGGCCCACGTGGACGCGGTCGCGCGCTCCCCGCCGTGCAGGACGACCTCCTGGCGCGCGCCGTCCGGCAGTGGCCAGAACTCCTCCACCGCCACGCCGAGCAGGTCGCGCAGCGGGCCGGGCGCGCCGCCCGCGTGGACCTGGTCGGCGGCGTCCACCACCCCGCTGAACGGGCCGACGACCAGCCGCCCGGGGGCCGCGGCGAGCGCGGCGGCCTGCTCCTCGGTGCACAGGTAGAGGTTCGGGGCGATGACCAGCCGGTAGCCGGACAGGTCGCGGCCGGGCGGGACCAGGTCCACGGCGATCCCGGCGGCGTGCAGCGGCGCGTACCAGGCGAGCAGCATCTTCTTCAGGTCGAGCCGGTTGGACGGCATCGACTCCGGCGCCTGGAGCCCCCACCAGGAGTCCCAGCCGAGCACGAGCGCCACCTCGGCGGTCGTGGCGCTCCCGGCGACCTCGCCGAGCGCCCGCAGGTCGCGGCCGAGGCGCACCGTCTCCCGCCAGGTGCGCGTCTCGGTGCCGCCGTGGGGGAGCAGCGCCGAGTGGAACTTCTCCGGGCCGTACTTCGCCTGGCGCCACTGGAAGAACATCGCCCCGTCCGAGCCGTGCGCCACGGCCTGCAGGCTGTGCAGGCGCATCACGCCCGGCGGTTTCGGCGCGTTGACCTCGCGCCAGGAGACCGCCGAGGGGGCCGACTCCAGCAGCAGCCAGGGCCGGTTCTTCAGCGAGCGCATCAGGTCGTAGCTGAGCGCGGTCGCCACGTGCGCGCCGGGATCGGCAGGGTCGGGGTAGGCGTCGTCGCTGACCAGGTCCTCCTCGGCGGCCCACTTCCAGTAGTCGAGCCCGTGCAGGAGGCTCATGAAGTTGGTGGTGACCGGCACCTCGGGGGTGATCTCGCGCAGCGCGTCCCGCTCCAGCGCGAAGCACTCCAGCAGCGCGTCGGAGCAGAAGCGCCGCCAGTCGAGCGTCTGGGCGGGGTTGAGCGGGCCCGGGGCGCGGCGGGGCGGCTCCACCTGGTCCAGGCTCGTGTAGTGCTGGCCCCAGCAGGAGGTGCCCCACGCCGCGTTGAGCCCGTCGGCGTCGCCGTACCGGGCGGCGAGCCAGCGGCGGAAGTGCGCGGCCGAGACCGGGCAGAAGCATTCGAGGGTGTGGTCGGCGTACTCGTTGCCGACGTGCCACATCGCGAGCGCCGGGTGGCCGCCGTAGCGGGTGGCCATCGCGCGGGCCAGGCGCACGGTGTGCTCGCGCCAGACCGGTGAGCTCGGGCAGTAGCCCTGGCGTGAGCCGAACTCCAGCCGGGTGCCCCCCGCGTCCACCGGCATGACCTCCGGATGCTCGCGCACGAGCCAGGGGGGCGGGGTGGCGGTGGCGGTGGCCAGGTCGGCGGCGACGCCCTCGGCGTGCAGCAGGCCGAGCACGCGGTCCAGCCAGCCGAAGTCGTAGGCGCCCCGGCGCGGTTCCAGGCGCGACCACGAGAACACCGCGACCGTGACCAGGTTGATCCCGGCCTCCCTCATCAGCCGCACGTCCTCGGCCCACACCTCCTCGGGCCACTGCTCGGGGTTGTAGTCGCCGCCGAACAGCAGGCCCGGCACCCGGGTCAGCACACGCTCCTCCTGACATGACCGGAAGCCCAGTTCCGGTCGGGCCGCATCAGTAATATTTTGTGTTCAGAATTCATAGTGCATTATTTTGAGTGCCGTCAACGGGTAAGATTCGGTAAAGATCACTCAGGTCGTCGGGGAGGAGAGCCATGCCGATCGAGCGGCGTCCGCTGAGGGAGCAGATCAGAGAGGAACTGCTGCTCAGGCTCGATCGAGGCCACTTCGCCGCGGGCACCGACGTCAACGAGGCCGCGCTCGCCACCGAGCTCGGCGTCAGCCGCACCCCGCTGCGCGAGGCGCTGATCACGCTCGCGGGCGAAGGGGTCCTGGAGAGCAACCAGGGGCGGGGGTTCCGATTCGCGCCGGTGAGCCGCAAGGAGTTCCGCGAGCTGTGCGCGATCGTGGCCGCGCTGGAGGCTCTCGCGCTGGAGACCTCCGACGCCGCCCACCTGCGTGCCATCGCCCCCGAACTGCTGCGCATGGCGCGCGACTTCCCCGACGCGGTGGCCGAGCAGCAGGTCATCGAGCGCCACGACGACGAGTGGCACGATCTGCTGCTCAGCGGCTGCCCCAACGAGCGCCTGCTCGACCTGATCACCAGCGTCAAGGCGGGCATGCGCAGGTACGCCCACCTGCTCGCCGGGGACGACGCTCCCCTCGAGCGCGAGGCGGCCGAGCACCGCCGCATCGCCGAGCTGCTTCAGGCCGGCGACCTGCCCGGGGCGACCGGCGCCCTGCGCGACAACTGGGTCAACGGCATGGAACGGATGATGGCCCGCATCCCGGAGTAGCCCGCGCGGGCGGGCTACAAGGGGGGTGTCACGGGCGCCCGGCGGGTTCGGCTACGAGGCGGGCGCGGTGAGGCGCCGCAGAGCGGCGCGCACCTTCTGCGGGTCCGTCGTGGTCCAGAACGGCGGCAGCGAGTCGAGCAGGAAGCTCCCGTAGCGCGCCGTCACCAGGCGCGGGTCCAGCACGGCCACCACCCCCTTGTCCCCCTGGCTGCGCAGCAGCCGCCCGGCCCCCTGGGCCAGCAGCAGCGCCGCGTGGGTCGCGGCCACCGCCATGAAGCCGTTGCCGCCCTTGGCGGCGACGTGCCGCTGCCGGGCCGAGGCCAGCGGGTCGTCCGGGCGGGGGAACGGCACCCTGTCGATGATCACCAGGCTCAGCGACGGGCCCGGCACGTCCACGCCCTGCCACAGCGACAGCGTGCCGAACAGGCAGGTCGCGGGATCCTCGGCGAACTGCTTGACCAGCAGGGAGGTGGAGTCGTCGCCCTGGCACAGCAGCGGCGTGGCGAGGCGCTCGCGCAGCGCCTCCGTCGCGGCCTTGGCGGCGCGCATCGAGGAGAACAGGCCGAGCGTGCGCCCGCCCGCGGCCTCGATCAGCTCGGCGATCTCGTCCAGGTACTCCTTCGGCAGGCCGTCGCGCCCGGGCTGGGGGAGGTGCTTGGCGACGTAGAGGATGCCGCTGCGGGCGTGGTCGAACGGCGAGCCCACGTCCATGCCGGTCCACGGCTTGCGCTTGTCGTCCGGGGCGCCCTCGCCGCGGGCCGGGCCGAGGCCCCACTGGCGCGCCATGCCGTCGAAGGTGCCGCCGAGGGCCAGCGTGGCGCTGGTGAGGACCACGGTGCGGTCGGCGAAGAGCTTGTCGCGCAGCATGCCGCCCACGCTCAGCGGCGCGACCCGCAGCACGGGCGGGCGGCGGTCGGTCGCCCCGTCCAGCCACACCACCTCGGCCCGGTCGACCTCGGAGTCGCCGCCGAACGCCTCCAGGATGCGCACGGCCGTGTCGTGGACCTCGTCCAGCGCCGTGAACGCGGCCTTGCGCTGCCCGGCCTTCTCGGGGTCGTCGTTCTTGCCGCCGCCCCAGGACTCCCCGCCGCGCCCGCCCATGGCGGTCAGGCACGCCGCCGCGGCGTCCCGCACCAGCGCCAGCGTCACCCCGAGCACCTGGGGGAGCTGGTCGACGCGGCCGGGCGGCGCGACGGCGAGCAGCGCCTTCAGGTCCTCGCCCGCCTCCTGGAGCCGGTCGGCCACGGCCTGCTCGATCAGCCGCCCGACCCGGCGCACGGCCGCCGTGACCGATGTCTCCGACAGCTCGTCGGTGACCACGCTCGTGACCCGGTCGACCAGCTCGTGCGCCTCGTCCACCACGACCACGTCGTGGTCGGGCAGCACGGCGAACTCCTCCATGGCGTCGATGGCCAGCAGGGCGTGGTTGGTCACGACGACGTCCACCTGGCCGGCGCGCTCGCGGGCGCGCTCGGCGAAGCACTCGGCCCCGCTCGGGCAGCGCTGGGCGCCCAGGCACTCACGGGCGCTGACGGAGAACTGCCGCCACGCCTGTTCGTTGACGCCCGGCACGAGCTCGTCGCGGTCGCCGGTCTCGGTCTGCTCGGCCCATTCCTGGATGCGCTGGACCATGCGCCCGGTGGCGCTGACCTCGCGCGGGTCGAAGAGCTGGTCCTCCTCCTCGTCGGGCCAGACCGCGGTGACCTTGTAGCGGCAGAGATAGTTTCGCCTTCCCTTGAGGATGGCGAACTGTGGCTCATGGGGTAGATAGTCGGCGAGGGCCTCGGCGAGCCGGGGCAGGTCGCGATCGACGAGCTGACGCTGGAGGGCGATGGTGGCGGTGGAGACGACCACGGCGCTGTCGGACTCGATGGCGTGCCGCAGCGCGGGCACGAGATACGCCAGCGACTTGCCGGTGCCCGTGCCGGCCTGGACGGCGAGGTGCTCGTCGTTGTCGATGGCGTGCCGGACGGCCTGCGCCATCTTCACCTGGCCGGGACGCTCGGCCCCGCCCACCCCCGCCACCGCGGCGCCGAGCAGTTGCTCGACCGAGGGCAGCTCCTCTTCCTCGCCGGGCGCGTCGTCCTCCTCGCCGGAGAACTCACCGGAGAGCTCGCCGGTGAGGTCGCCGGGGAACCCATCGCGGGTGTCGAGGGCTTCTGCGGTGGGGTCCAGGGAGTCGTCGAGCACGACACGCAACGCTACCCGTCCCGGAGGGGTCGCCGTGCCGGGGGCGCTGGACGGCCCGCGGTGCGTTCCGGGTGCATCTCGGCATTCCGGAACCCGGACGGCGCTTCGCGTGGCAGACTTGCGGCATCGGTTCCGGGGGGTCAACGACGATCTGCCACCCGCCCCTGCCCGTTCCGGGGCTCGTGTGCCGCGAGTGGTCGAAGGGGTCGGCCATGTCGCTGGCGTAGACGGTTCGGTAGGGTTTTCTGAGGTTGAGTGGACGAATAAAGGCTGGTTAAAGCACGATGTCTGCCATGTCGGAAGTTGTCCCACTGCCATCGTTCGGTGAGGTGTTCTTCGACGCCCGGGGCCAGGAGCGCGTCCTCCGGGTCACCTGGCACGACGGCACGCTGGTTCTCAGCCTCTGGCGAGGCGAGATGTGCACCGCCAGTTTCCGCATGCCGATGGAGGACGTAGGCCGCCTGCTCGACACCCTGGAAGAGGGGTACGCCGAGGCGGGCGGCGAGTACGCCGACGGGGGCCACGGGCACGAGGGCGACCACGGCGACTACGCCGACGAGGGCGAGTACGCCGAGTACCCCGAATATCCGGGCACCGGGCAGTACGCGAGCCCCGCGCGCGGCGAGGACGAGCACGGCGAGTACACGCAGGCGCTGCAGTACCCCGGCGACCACGACGACCCCGACCACGCCGACGACCGGTACTCCGAGCACTACGCCGACGGCTACGCGGGCGAGGACGACCACGGTCACGACCCGGCGTACGGCAGGGCGGCCGAGGGCCAGGTCCCCGCGCACGGTCCCAAGGACGTCCTGGTGGCCCGGGGCTCCGTGCCCGCCGCCGACAAGCTGGTCGCCTCCGGCCCGCGCCCGGCCGACGCCGCTCCCCGCGAGGAGCGCGCGGCCGAGTTCGCCCCCGAGGGCAGGGGGCCGTCGCGGGCCCCCGCGCACGTGCCGCCGCAGGCGCCGCCCGCCCCGGCCGAGTACCCGGGCGCCATGCCGATGCCCAGCACCGGCGCGCAGGCCGTCCCGCCCGGCGCCGCCGAGTACGCCGCCCGCGGCGAGTACGGCGAGCGTCCCGGCCGCCGCGCCGCCACCGACTACCAGCCGCCCTCCGACTACGCCGCGGCGTCCCCTGAGTACGACCGCGCCTCCGACTACGACCGGACCTCCGAGTACGGCCGGGGCGTCGACTACGACCGCGCCCCTGAGTACGACCGCGCCCCTGAGTACGACCGGCCGCCCGGATACGACCGCGCCCCCGAATACGATTCCGCCCCGGGACGCGGCGCCGCGCCCGACTACGACCCGGTCTCCGAGTACGGCCGGTCCCCGGAGTACGGCCGCGCGGCCGGCCCCGCCCAGGAGGACTACGGCCCGCGCCCGGTCTACGGCTCCCCGTCCGAGCCGCCCGCCGGCGCTCCCGAGTACGGCGCCGGGTACCAGGGGGGCGCCGAGCCGGGTGGCGGTGAGTACGGCCGGGCGCCGCAGTACGGCGGCGTGCCCGACTACCGTGGCGTGGCCGACCACCCGTCCGATCCGGCGCAGTACGGCGGCCCGCGGGACCAGGCCCCCGCGTACGGCGCCGGGCCCGACTATCCGGCGCCCTCGCAGTACGGCGCTCCTGGCGCCGAGCACGGCGGCCCCGCCGACCCCGGCGTCAATCCCGACTACACGCCCCCCAGCGGGTACAGCTTCGACGCCGAACGCCTGGCCGCGCCGGCGGAGGGCCCCCGTGGCGACTACGCCGCTCCCGGCGGGTACGCCCCACGGGAGGACGCGGGCGGGTACCCGCCGCGCGAGGAGCACGGCCCCGGCGGCTACGGCCCGAGCGACCATGGCGCGACGGGCGAGTACGGCTACGGCCGGGCGCCCGCCGACCCGCAGGACCCGTTCGCCGCCACGCCGCCGCTGGACTATTCGGGCCGCCCGGGCTACGGCGGCACGGCCGAGTTCCCTCCGCCGTCCGAGTACGGCGGCGCGCGGTACGGGGCCGACCCGGGTGACGTCGTGCCCCGGGAGAACCTGATCGTCAACGACTCCCTGCCCTTCGGCGCGCCGCCCGCCGGCCACCAGGCCGGGGACGCCGAGGAGTACGGCTGGGGCAACCACCGCCAGGGCCAGACGGCCGTGGACCCCGCCGACCCCCTCGGGCTGGGGTCGATCGCCCCGCAGCCGATGGACTCCACCGACCCGCGGCTGTCGCGCCCGTACGTGCCGGACGCGGTGAACACCACCGGCGAGCGCGCGCGCCCCGAGGGCCGTCCGCACCCGGACGAGGCCGGGCGCGGCTACCCGGAGGAGAAGGGCCGCGAGTGGTGACGCGCACCCCCTGACAGACGTGCCACGGCCGCCGCCTCCCGTGGGGGCCGTGGGAACGGTCGCGCAACGGCCGGTGTCGGGCGTCCGGCCATGGGAAGGCGGTGCGGGGACGGGGGCGGCGCACTGCACGTACGAGGCCGTCGCCCTGATGACAAGCTGCTTTGCCGCGCTTGACCACTTATTCTACTGATCATGGATCTCACGACGGTGTTGCAGCTCGTGCTGCTGCCCGCCGGTGCGGTGGCGGTGGCCGGATTCGCACGATGGCGAGGTTGGTCGGTCCCGTTGCTGCTCGTCTCCGCCGGCCTGGTGGTCGGCCTGATCGCGGCACAGGTGCCCGGCGCCCCCGAGTACGAACTGGACCCCGAGCTCGTCCTGTTCGGGTTCCTGCCGCCCCTGCTGTACTCGGCCTCTCTGGACAGCTCCTACCTGCGGCTGCGCGACGTGCGCCGCCCGGTGGCGCTGCTGTCGATCGGGCTCGTGCTGTTCAGCGCCGCGGTCATCGGCCTGCTGACCCACCTCCTGGTGCCCGGCCTGCCGCTGGCCGCGGCCTTCGCCCTGGGCGCGATCGTGGCGCCGCCCGACGCGGTCGCCGCCATCGCGGTGGCCCGCAGGCTCGGCCTGCCCCGCAAGATCATCACGATCCTGGTGGGGGAGAGCCTGTTCAACGACGCCACCGCGCTGACGGCCTTCCGGGTCGCGGCCGGGGCGGCGGGCGGGGCCGGTCTGGTCGTGGGCGGGGTGGGCTTCACGCTGGTGACCGCGGCGGGCCAGCTCCTGTACGCGGCGGGCGTGGGGCTGGCCATCGGCCTGGTGCTGGCGTTCGCCTTCGGCAAGCTGATGAACGTCGTGCGCGATCCGCTGATCACGAATGCGATCTCGCTGCTGATCCCGTTCGGGTCCTACCTCGCGGCCGAGGCGGCGCACGCGTCCGGGGTGCTGTCGGTGGTGGTGGTGGGCGTCTACCTGGGCCATCGCATGAACCGCACGACGTACGGCACGCGGGTGGTGTCGTACGCGGTGTGGAAGGTGGTCGACTTCCTGCTGGAGACCGTCGTCTTCCTGCTCATCGGCCTCCAGCTCCCCCTGATCCTGCGCGGCCTGGCCGGGCAGGATCCCGTGCGCGTGGCGGGTTACGCCCTGGCGGTGTTCGCCGCGGCGATCGTGGCCCGCGTGATCTGGGTGTTCGCCGGAACCCACCTGCCGCGCATGCTGTCCGCCAAGATCCGCGCCCGGGAGGAACGGCCGCCCGCCTCGCACATCATGGTGATCGGCTGGGCGGGCATGCGCGGGGTGGTGTCCCTGGCCGCGGCGTTCACGCTCCCGGCGGACTTCCCCGGCCGCGACCTGATCCTCTTCCTGACCTTCGTCGTCGTCATCGGCACGCTGCTGGTGCAGGGGCTGTCGTTCCCCTGGCTGATCAAGAAGCTGCGCGTCACCAGCGAGGCGGAGGTCTTCCGGGACAACCTCTCGGAGGCGGCGGCGCAGCAGGCCGCGGCGGGGGCGGCGCTCGCCCGGCTGGAGGAGCTGACCAGGGAGGGCGTGCTGGAGACGCACGCCGACGTGGTCGACCGTCTGCGCACGCACGCCGAGCGCCGCGCGATGGGCGCCTGGGAGCGGCTCGGCGGCGGCACGGGCCCGGAGGGCGAGGAGACCCCCAGCGCGCTGTACAAGAGGCTGCGGCGGGCCATGCTGGAGGCGGAGCGCTCGGTGCTGGTGCGCATGCGCGACGAGCGGCGCATCGACGACGAGGTGCTGCGCCGGGTGACCCGGGAGCTGGACTACGAGGAGGCGACGCTGGCCCGCGAGTAGCCGCGATCTGCCCTAAAGTGCCTATTTGTGTCGATAAACCGGCATAAACCGGCAGGAGGCATCATGGCGCGGGAAGCGGTGGAGGGCGAGGATCTGCGGATCGGCGTCGCGGGGTTCGGCCTGCGCGGGCCGGTGGCCGTCGAGGCGCACCGGCCCGGACGCGGCAGCCGGGTCGTGGCCGTCTGCGACACCGGCGAGGCCGGCCGGGAGGCCGCGCGGCGCGCGCTCGGCCCGGTGCGCCTCACCGGCGACTTCGCCGACCTGCTGGAACCCGGCATCGACGCCGTCATGATCCTGACCCCCGACCACACGCACGCCGGGCTCGCCGTGCGGGCGCTGGAGGCGGGCAAGGCGACCTTCGTCGAGAAGCCGCTCGCCGTCACCCTGGAGGACTGCGACCGGGTGCTGCGCACCGCCTACGAGCGGCGGGCCCGGCTGTACGTGGGCCACAACATGCGGCACATGCCGGTGGTGCGCGTGATGCGGCGGCTCGTCGCCGAGGGCGCGATCGGCGAGGTGAAGGCCGTCTGGTGCCGCCACTTCGTCGGGGACGGCGGCGACTACTACTTCAAGGACTGGCACGCCGACCGGCGCAACACCGGGGGCCTGCTGCTGCAGAAGGGCGCCCACGACATCGACGTGATCCACTGGCTGGCCGGGTCCCGCACGGCGCGGGTGACCGGCATGGGCGGCCTCACCGTCTACGGCGAGATCACCGACCGCGCCCCCGGCCTGCCGCAGGACTGGTACGACCCGGCGCGCAACTGGCCCCCGCTGGCGCAGAAGGGCCTGAACCCGGTGGTGGACGTCGAGGACCTATCGATGATGCACATGCTCCTGGAGAACGGCGTCTACGCCAGTTACCAGCAGTGCCACTACACCCCCGACTACTGGCGCAACTACACCGTCATCGGCACCGAGGGCAGGCTGGAGAACTTCGGCGACCTCGGGGCGGGCGCGGTCGTGCGCGTGTGGAACGCGGGCCGCCGCGCCTACGATCCCGAGGGCGACCTGACCGTGCCGGTCGTCGCGGGGGAGGGCGGGCACGGCGGGGCGGACGAGGAACTGGTCGATGAGTTCGTCCGGTTCGCGCGCGCGGGCGGCGCGACGGACACCTCGCCGGTGGCGGCCAGGGACAGCGTCGCCGCCGCGCTGGGCGCGACCGAGTCGCTGCGTGGCGGTTCGGTGCCGCTGGACGTGCCGCCTCTGGCCGGCGATCTGGCGGAGTATTTCGCGAACGGCCAGTTCTAGGGGAATTCGGTTAGGGTCGAACGCATGCGACTCCTCCCCCTGGCCGCGGCCGCGGCCGTCGGATTCACCGTGCTGACGACGGGGTGCAGCACCGTCGACAAGGCCCAGGCCTGCATCGAGGCCAACCGGGTGCTCGCGGACACCGCCGCCAAGATCAGCGGTCTGGTGGACGACCCCAAGGCGATGGAGCAGGCCCTGCGGGACGGCGCCGTCAAGCTGGAGGGCGTGGCGGACAAGGCGGGCAACACCACGCTCAACGAGGCCCTCCAGGACCTGGCGGACACCTTCAAGAAGCTGAACATCGACGACGCCAACGCGGCCGTGGACGCGGCCCAGAAGGTGGCGACCGACACCGCGCGGACGGTGAACACGATCGCCCAGGAATGCACGTGATATTGGCTAAAACCCAACTACTCTAGGGGAAAAGGGCATAAACTACCCTTTTTTCTATGGACGTGGAAGGAAAGGAGCCGGACCCGAGGTTCACGCTCGCCAACGAGCGTACGTTCCTGACCTGGCTCAGCACCTCGCTCGCGCTCAGCGCCGGCGGCCTGGCCATGGCGGTCGTGCCGAAGGGCGTCTTCGTGCCCTGGGTGCGGGTCGGGCTCGCGGTCGTGCTCGTGATGCTGGCGGCGCTGGCGGCGGCCCTGGCCTATCCCCGTTGGCGGGGCGTGCAGCGCGCCCTGCGGCGCGAGGCGCCGCTGCCCAGCCTCACGTTGGCCCCCGTGTTCGGGTACGGGGTCGCGGCGGTGGCCGTGCTGGCGCTCGTCCTCATCCTCGTGGCCGGGTGAGCGCGGTGCCCGGTGAGGACGGCGGGGGGGAGCGTCCCGGCCTGTACGTCGAGCGCACGCTGCTGGCATGGATGCGCACGGCCCTGGCACTGGCGGCGGGCGGGCTCGGCGCGGCGGGCGCCGCGGCGCGGCAGTCCGGCGACGGCATCGGGGCGCTCCCGTTCGTGCTCGTCGCGCTGTGCGGGGCGGTCCTCCTCGCGCGTACCAGCGTGCGCTACTGGCGCGCCGAGCGGGCGGTCCGGGAGGGCGGCCCGCAGGACGTCCATGTGGACGTGATCATCGCCTGGCTGGGCACGCTCGCCGTGGCCGTGGGGACGGCCGTCTTCGTGGTCATCACGGCCTGAGCCCACGGCGGACGGGCGCGATGGGCGGCGATCAGCCGGAGGCGCCGAGCTCGACCGTGGCGGCGACCTCGGCGGCCCGCTCGGCCTCCTCGGCGGCGAACCGCTCGGTGTCGAGGCGGTCGGCGATCTCCTCGTCCTGCCGCATCAGCGCGTCCAGGTTCTGACCCGCCATGTCCAGCACGCCCATGTCGGCGTACGCCTTCTGCAGCCGCTCGCTCCACAGGCCGATGTCCTTGACGCAGGGCACGATGCGGCTGAACAACAGGGAACGGAAGAGCCGGAGGTACTGCGACTCGTCCACGGCCTTCATCGCGTCCTTGACCTCCTGCGGCGACAGGCCGAGGTTCTCCCACTGCTCGACGCCGCGCAGCCGGTCGCGCATCAGGTAGCAGCCCTCGATGACGAAGTCCTCGCGCTCGCGCAGCTCGGCGTCGGAGAGCTGCTTGTAGTAGTCGCGCAGGGCCATGCGGCCGAAGGCGACGTGCCGGGCCTCGTCCTGCATGACGTAGGCGAGGATCTGCTTGGGCAGCGGCTTGGTGGTGATGTCGCGCATCACGCCGAACGCGGCCAGGGCCAGGCCCTCGATCAGCACCTGCATGCCGAGGTAGGGCATGTCCCAGCGCGCGTCGCTCAGCGTGTCGTCCAGCAGCGCCTTGAGGTGCTTGTTGATCGGGTAGGCGATGCCGACCTTCTCCTGCAGGAAGCGGGCGTAGGTCTCGGCGTGCCGGGCCTCGTCCATGGTCTGGGTGGCGGCGTAGAACTTGGAGTCCAGGTCGGGCACCGACTCCACGATGCGGGCCGAGCAGATCATCGCGCCCTGCTCGCCGTGCAGGAACTGCGAGAACTGCCACGACGCGCCGTGCCGCCTGACCTCCCTGCGGTTGTTCTCGTCCATCTTGTGCCACAACGGGGTGTCATAGATGGCGATCGACGTGTCGGGGAGGCCCAGCACGTCGTAGGGGTCGACCTCCAGGCCCCAGTCGATGCGCTTGACCGAGTCCCACTGCTTGTCCTTGCCCTTCTGGTACAGGGCCAGCATCCGATCGCGGCCTTCATCGTATTCCCAGGTGAAACGGGAAGAACCGGCCATCGTCACATCCCAGGTCGAAAGCTCCGCGGGGATGGTGTAGATCTCGTGCGTCGACACAGGACCTCCAGAGGGGGACGTACACCGTACGTGCTCTTGGGAGAGTGACACGTACGCTGTACGTACGTCAATGCGCGAGGAGACGACGCACTCATGCCCGAACCCCTCACCCGAGCCCGCATCGTCGCCGCGGCCATCGACCTCATCGAGCGGGAGGGCGCCGACGCGATCTCGATGCGGCGCATCGCGGCCGATCTCGGGGCGGGGGTCATGTCGCTCTACAACCACGTGCCCAACAAGGCCGCGCTGCTCGACGCCGTGGCCGAGAGCGTGTACTCGCGGATCGAGTTCACCGACGACCCCACGGCCGAGTGGACCGAGCGCGTCCGTGCCCAGGCCAGGGCCTTCCGGCAGATCGCGCACCACTACCCGCGCTCCACCATGGTCGTCATCAGCCGCCAGCTCAG
Organism: Sphaerisporangium krabiense; assembly: GCF_014200435.1. Taxonomy (NCBI): domain Bacteria; kingdom Bacillati; phylum Actinomycetota; class Actinomycetes; order Streptosporangiales; family Streptosporangiaceae; genus Sphaerisporangium; species Sphaerisporangium krabiense. Next base: position 731,652 of record NZ_JACHBR010000002.1, read on the forward strand.
GTCGCCCGCGGGCATCCTGCCGGTGGAGCACGCCCTGGTCACGCTGCGCGAGGCGGGCTTCGGCGGCGAGGACGCCGTGCGGCTGCTGCGCACGTTCATCGCCTACATCATCGGCTCGCTGCTGCGCGAGGTCGGCGTCACGCCCACCTTCGCGCCCGCGCAGGGCCAGGACAAGACCCCTGTGGCCGACCCCGCGCTGTTCCCCGAGGTCGGCAGGCTGGCGCCGCTGCTCGGCTCCTGCGACCACGAGGACTCGTTCGAGTTCGGGCTCGACATGCTCATCCGGGCCGCCGCCGACCGCCTGCAAGAGGTGAGGGCGGCCGCCCGGGACGCGGAGGCGGAGGAGCGCTCCGCGGAGGAAGAGGCGCGGAGCGGCGGGGAGGCCGCCGGGGCCGCGCGCAAGGGAAGCGCCCGGGGGTGATCCCCCGGGCGCCGGAGTGCTCCCTTCCCCTGGGCACTCGCGCGCGGCGCTGTCAGTACCAGTTGTGCGACCGGAAGTGGCCCCACGCGCCGCAGGGGGAGCCGTAGCGCCCCCGGATGTACTTCAGACCCCACCGGATCTGGGTCGCCGGGTTGACACGCCAGTCGTGCCCGACGCCGACCATCTTGTTCCCCGGCAGCGCCTGCGGGATCCCGTAGGCGCCGGACGAGGGGTTCTGCGCCCGGTGGTTCCAGTTGCTCTCCCGGGTCCACAGGCTGTCCAGGCAGTGGAACTGCGTCACCGGCCAGGCGCGCCGGGTGACCATGCGGTAGGCGATCGCCTTGTTCCTGCCCTTGGGCGTCTGTGGCGCCCACACCTTCACGGCCGGGCGCGCGCTGGTCGTCCACACGCGGCGATGCACCCGGTAGGGCGCCTGCCACGCGGCCGTCGCCGGTGCCTTGGCCGTGGCCGGCGCCTGGACGGCGGCCTTGGTGGTGGCCGGGGCCGCGGGTGCCTTGGCGGCCTTGGTGGTGGCCTGGGCGGCGGGCGTCCTGGCGGTGGTCCTGGTCCCGACCTTCGCCGTGGCGGGCGCCTTCGCGGTGGTCCTGGTGGTGACCTTGGCCGCGGGCCGGAGCGCCTTGGCCGCTTTGGCGGCTCTGACGGCTCTGGTGGCCTTGCCCTTCGCCGCCGCTCTGCCCGCCGTGGTGGCCTTGGCCGCCGTGACGGTCTTCGCGGTGGCCTTCGCGCCCGGTACGGCGGCCTTTCCCGCCGCCTTCGCCGGGGTTGTCGCCGGCGTGGTCGCCGGCAGCCGCACCGCGCCCGCGCGGGTCCACACCGGGCGGGCCGGTGGTTCGGCGCCCGTGTGCGCCGCGCCCGTCGCCGGCCTCTCCGCCGGGACGGCCGCCGTCTCCCGCGCGGACTTGTCCATCTGCTCGACGTACGCCGCGTAGGCCTTCGCATAGGCGGCGTACGCGGTGTAGACCTGCTGGGCCGCCTCGTGTCGCGCACCCGGGGCCACCCCGCCCGCGTGGGCCGTGCCCACCGCCTGCGCCGTCTCCGCGGAGTGGGCGGCCTCGACGGGCTGAGTGGGCTGAGCGGCCTCGGCGGGCCCGGCGATCGAGGGCCCGGCTTCGACGGCGGGGGTCCCCTCGGGGACCAGGGCCGCCTGTGCCGTCTCCGTGACGGTGCCCGCCGGGCCGTCGACTCCGGCGGTGGCCTGGGCCGCGCCCGCCATCGCCGCGTTGACGGCGACCGTGGCGATGAGCGCGGCGACGGCGCCATGAATAGCGCGTTTACTGTCCAAATCTGTCCTATTCATCGGGTCGCGTGCGGAGGGGGCCGCCAGGGGCGGCCGCTCTCGTCGCGCGCCGGTGGCTCCAGGCGTGCGACGTCCGCGCGGCCGTTCCGGAGTCTGTTGAAGACAGGGCGAAGCTGTCTCCCGGAAGGCGCCGCGACGTGTTCTAGGGCGGTTTCTAATCGGTGCCCCGCGCGCCGCCGGTGTTCCGCGACACGCTCCGGGCGGATGTTTGCCATCGGGGCATGACATCTCTGCCGTCTCGCGGGGCCTGGTTGGCGCGCGCCGCGCGGGAGATGAGCCGGGCGTGGCCGGGAAATGCCGCCGCGTTGAGGTTTGGCGCGGGCCAGGCCCACGACACAGGCGGTGTGGTGAATTGGCTCACGGCGAGCCGCGCTCCGAACCGATGCCCCCTTAGGGTGGCTTCATGAGTCTTCGGGATATTCCGGTGCGCACGCTGGACGGCGCGCCGACGACGCTCGGCCGGCTGGCCGGCGACAAGGTCGTCCTGCTGGTCAACGTGGCGTCCAAGTGCGGTCTGACCCCTCAGTACACCGGGCTGGTCGAGCTCCAGGGACGCTACGGGCCGCGCGGGTTCACCGTCGTCGGCGTGCCGTGCAACCAGTTCGCGGGGCAGGAGCCCGGGACGGCCGAGGAGATCCAGGAGTTCTGCTCCGTCACCTACGGCGTGGACTTCCCCCTGCTGGAGAAGGCGGACGTCAACGGCGAGGACCGTCACCCGCTGTACGCCGCGCTGGTGGAGCTGCCCGACGCCGAGGGCGCCGCGGGCGACGTCCAGTGGAACTTCGAGAAGTTCCTGATCGGCAGGGACGGCGAGGCGGTCGCCCGCTTCCGCCCGCGCACCGAGCCCGGGGACGCGGCGGTGACCGGGGCGGTGGAGAAGGCGCTCGGCTAGCGCCGCGCCGCGCAGCTGCCCCTGACGATCAGCTCGGTGGGCAGCGTCACCCCCCGCGTGCGGCGGCCCTCGCGCAGCACCAGCTCGGCCGCGCGGTAGCCCATGTCCTGGGCGGGCTGCGAGATCACCGTGAGCGGGGGGGAGCACAGCTCCGCCCACGGCACGTCGTCGAACATGATCAGTGAGACGTCGCGCGGCACGCGCAGGTCGAGCTCGCGTGCCGCGAGCACGGCGGCCTCGCCGAGCATGTTGCCGCCGGCCAGCACCGCCGTCAGGTCGGTGCGGTGCTGCAGGAGCCCGGCCGCCGCCGCGTAGGCCGAGTCGCGGGTGGCGCGCGCCCGCACGATCAGCTCCTCCTCGACCGGCAGCCCGAGCGCGGCCATCGCCTCGCGGAAGCCCCGCACCCGCTGCTCCTGGCCGTGCCGCGCGAGGAAGGCGACGCGGCGGTGGCCGAGCCCGGCCAGGTACTCGACCGCCGTGCGCATGCCGGAGCGGTCGTCGGCCACGACGGCGGGGACGTCCTCGCGTCCCCGGACCGGCCGCTCGGCGAACACGACGCTCAGCCCGGCGCGGAAGGCCGGGCCCCACATCTCGCCGTCGCCGGAGGGCACGGCGATCACGCGTTCCACGCTCTCCTCGATGAGGGAGCCGATCAGCTCGGCCTCCCGCTCGGGGTCGTCGCGGGTGGCGCCGATCATCACCGGTTCGCCCGCCGCCTGCGCGCAGGTGAGCACGCCGTCGGCCAGCCGGGCGTAGAAGGTGTCGGTGATGTCCGGCACGAGCAGGCCGATGCCGCCGGTCCGCCTGCGGCGGAGGTTGCGGCCGAGCGCGCTCGGGCGGTAGTCGAGCCGCGCCGCGGCGGCCAGGACCTTCTCGCGCGTCGCCGGGCTCGCCGACCCTCCCGACAGCACCCGCGACACGGTCGCGACCCCGACCTCCGCCGCCTCGGCCACGTCCTTGATCGTCGTACGCCGCTGCTCGCTCATCCGCATGGAAACGATTCCATCATGGTTTCCATGGGTCGGCCAAGCCCGCACCGGCATCCGAAGAGGTGAAGCGCCTATTTTTCTGGAGGGCTTGACAGAGATGTCCGGTTCAGATGAGATTCATGAAAACGTATCCACATCCGGCGGCACCCCGGACGCACGAAGGACTGCCATGGCATCAATCGTTCTGCGCAACGTCGACAAGATCTACGCCGGCGGAGTGAAGGCCGTGAACGGCCTCAACCTGGAGATCAGGGACGGCGAGTTCATGGTGCTCGTGGGCCCGTCGGGATGTGGCAAGTCCACCGCGCTGCGCATGATCGCCGGACTTGAGGACATCAGCGGCGGCGAGATCTCCATCGGCGACCGGGTGGTCAACCACCTGCCGCCGAAGGACCGCGACATCGCGATGGTCTTCCAGAACTACGCCCTCTACCCGCACATGACGGTGGAGGAGAACCTGGCGTTCGGCCTCAAGCTTCGCAAGATGCCCAAGGCCGAGATCGCCAAGCGCGTTCAGGAGGCCGCCAAGATGCTCGGCCTCGACCAGTACCTCAAGCGCAAGCCCGCCGCCCTGTCCGGCGGCCAGCGCCAGCGCGTCGCGATGGGCCGCGCGATCGTCCGCGAGCCGCAGGCGTTCCTCATGGACGAGCCGCTGTCCAACCTGGACGCCAAGCTCCGCGTCTCCATGCGCGCCTCGCTCAACACTTTGCACGAGCGCCTCGGCGTCACCACGGTGTACGTCACCCACGACCAGGTCGAGGCCATGACCCTCGGCGACCGGGTCTGCGTGCTGCGCGACGGCATCCTGCAGCAGGTCGACACCCCGCAGAACCTCTTCGACAGCCCGGTCAACCTGTTCGTCGCCGGCTTCATGGGCTCCCCGTCCATGAACTTCGTCAACGCCGAGCTCGTGCGCGGCGACGGCGGCGCCGCCGTGGTGTTCGGCGGCCACCGGCTCCCGGTGCCCGACTCGACGTTCGCCGAGAAGCCGGGCCTTGACCAGTACCTGGGCAAGAAGCTGATCCTCGGCATCCGCCCCTCCGACTTCGAGGACGCCGCGGCGGCCAACGGCGGCGCCGGCGGCTGGGCGCGCTTCCCCGCCCGCGCGGAGGTCACCGAGGAGCTGGGCAGCGAGATCAACGTGCTGTTCCTCATCGACGCCCCGCCGGTCGAGCACCGCGACACCGTCGCCGCCCAGGACAACGAGGACGACGAGGCCGCGCTGCCCCTGGTCGGCGACAAGTCGCTGTGGACCGCCCGCGTGAACTCCCGCAGCCACGTCCGCCCCGGCCAGAACATCGAGCTCGCCGTGGACGTCCACAACCTGCACTTCTTCGACACCGACAGCGGCCTGGCCGTCGGCCACCCCGCCAACGTCGGCCGCTGAGGCGCTACAGACCACTTCTCCATCCCTGCGGAGAGCCCCCGCCGTGTACCCCTCCCACGGCGGGGGCTCTTCGCGTTCAAGGAAGGCGGAACGGGAAGGCGATGGTTCCGCAAAACCGGTGCGCCGGACGCCTGACGTCCCGCTTAGGTGCATAGAACGGTTGCGTCGACATCTCGCTCGGCTTACGGGCGATGTCTCCCACAGCCGGAAACGCGCCCATCGGAGAGTCTGAATGGCTGGGAAACGCACCATACCTATGTTTGTGGCATTGATTCTGACCGGGGTGACCGGGTCGGGAACCGCGTCGGCGGCAACCGTCGTCACCGCGTCGGCCGCCGCGGGGCCCGTCGCGCACGTGGAGCAGTCCGTGTCCCGTGTCCCGGCCGTGCCTCCGAACGCACCGAGGAATCTGCGGCTCGTCCAGATCACCGCCAACCTCATCAGGCTGCGGTGGGATCCGCCCGGGGGCGACCCTTACCCGCCGCGCCCCGGCGTGGTCGCCTACGACATCTACGCCACCGGCTCGCCGTTCCGGCTGATCGCCACGGTGCCCGGCACCGTCCTGACCTACCTGAACCGGCGCCGGTTCTGCGACACGGTCTCGTACTTCGTCAGGGCACGGAACGCGGCGGGCGAAGTGTCGGCGCCGAGCAACGTCGTCACCCGCCACCGCTCGGAATGCAAGCGGCACCATGACGAGGACGCCGTGGACGACGAGTTCGACGCCAGGAACAAGAAGGACGATGTCGTCGACGACAGGCACCACCACGACTCCGGGAACGACCAGGAGATCATCAGGGCCGACAAGGTGCTCGCCCTTGAAGACTCCTCCAACGGCGGCGGCGGAGGCCACGAGTCCGACCACCACGAGGGACACGGGGGCGCGGGCGCGGAGGCGCACGCGGCCGGCGGACCGAAGGCCGGCGGCGAGGAGCACGCGGCCGAGCAGCACGCCGGCAAGCAGCTCCCCTTCACCGGCGCGCCCGTGGCCGCGCTGGCCGGAGTCGGCGGGGCCCTGCTGGTCTCCGGAGCCGCCGGTGTCCTGATCTCCATGCGGCGCCGCCGATCCACTGGTGCGCGCTAGAAGGCGCCGGCGCGTCGCCGCCGCCGCGCTCCTGCCGGTTCTCGTCCTGACGTCGTACGGGGGCTGGTCGGCGTATGCCGGGCTGAGCGTGCGCGACCACCTGCAGGCGACCAGGGACGCCCTGGTGCACCTGCGCGCGGTGATGAGCGCCCGTGACCTCGCCCGGATCCGCGTGACGCTGGCGGACGCCCAGCGTCACGCGGCCGAGGCGCGGCGCCTCACCTCCCGCGCCGACTGGGCGCTGCTCACCCACCTGCCTCTGGTGGGGGACGGCGCCACGACCGTGCGCGGGATCGCCGCGTCGGCCGCCGAGGTCACCGGCGTGCTGACCGGCGTCCAAGGGGTCGGCGCGTCCCTCCTCACCGCCGGTTCCGGCGCCGACGACGCCGACCGGCTCCTGAACGGTCTCAGGACGGCGGCCCCGGTCCTGCACGGCGCCGCCGCCCGGCTCACCCGGGCCCGCGACCACCTGGCCGCCACTCCCGCCCGCACCCGGGTCGCCTCCCTGGACGAGGCGCGGGGCAGGCTCCTGTCCGAGCTGGACCGGCTGCGCGGCTGGATCGGCTCCGCGGCGACCGCCGCGGAGCTGCTGCCCCCCATGCTCGGCGGCGACGGCCCGCGCCGCTACTTCCTGGCCTTCCAGACCAACGCGGAATCGCGGGGGACCGGCGGTCTCGTCGGCGCCTTCGGCATCCTGTCCGCCGACCACGGCCGTGTCCGCGTCACGCGGCTGGCAGCCAACAACGACCTCACCCCCGGGGCCCGCCCCGTCGTCGACCACGGCCCCGCGTTCCGCGAGCGGTACGGCGAGGGCGCGGCCACGCTCCTCTCGGTCTCCAACCTCTCCCCGCACTTCCCCTACGCCGCCGGCACCTGGACCGCGCTATGGGAGCGGAAGACCGGCCGGCGGCTGGACGGCGCCCTCGCGATCGACCCGGTCGGCCTGTCCTACGTGCTCGCCGTGATCGGGCCGGTCACGCTGCCGGGCGGGGAGCGGGTGACCGCCTCCAACGTCGTCGACCTGACCGAGCGCGCGGCCTACGCGCGCTATCCCGACCCCGTGCGCCGCAAGCGCTTCCTCATCGCGATCGCCGCGGCCGTCGGCGAGGCGCTGCCCAAGGCGTTCCCTGCGCCCTCCCACCTGCTGCCCGTGCTGAAGCCCATGGCCGAGGAGCGCAGGCTCCAGATCTGGAGCCGCCACGCCGCCGAGCAGCGCCGCCTGTCCGGCACCGCGCTCGGCGGCGTGCTGCCGCGGCGACCGGGGCCGTACGCCGGGCTCGTGGTCAACAACTCGGCCGGCGGCAAGCTGGACTACTACCTGAACCGCTCGGTGGAATACACGCTGGGCCCCTGCCGGGGCGGCCGGCGGTCGTCGCGCGTGCGGGTCCGGCTCACCAACGACGTGCCCGGCGTGGCGCTGCCGTCCTATGTCACCGGCAGGCTGGACAGCCCCGACCGGCCGCACGCGCCCGGCTCCAACCTGCTGTGGGTGTCGCTGTACGCCGGGGTGGGCAGCGAGCTCACCGGGACCCGGGTGGACGGCCGCACCGTCTGGGCCCGCACGGAGACCGAGAGGTCCCACCCGGTCCACTCCATCCTCCTGGAACTCGCGCCCGGGCAGTCCAGGACGTGGGAGCTCGACCTCGTGGAGCCGGCCTCCGGGGCGGCTCCCGTGGTCCCGGCGCAGCCCTTGGCCCGTCCCCAGCAGAGCCGGGTCGACCAGGATCGGCATGGCTGCCCGCCCTGACCCGTGGTGCCCCGCGCCGCGCGAGGAGGGCTTCCGCCTGCTGTTCGTCTGCACCGCCAACATCTGCCGCTCCCCGATCGCCGAGCGGTACGCCCGCGCCGCGCTTGGCGCGGGCTCACCCGTCGTCGTGGCGAGCGCCGGCGTGTGCGCCGTGCCCGGACGGCCGATGGCCCGCGGGGCGGCGCGCGCGCTGGAGAGGCTGGGCGGCGACCCTTCGGGGTTCGCCTCGCGCCGGGTCACCTCGCGGATGCTGGAGGAGGCCGACCTGGTGCTGACCGCCACGACCGCGCACCGCGCGGCCGTGGTCCAGAAGTGCCCGCGGATCTCCGGCCGGGCCTTCACCATCGCCGAGTTCGGGGCGCTGGCCGGGGCCGTGCCGGCGCGGTCCCGTGCGGACCTCGCCCGGGCGGGGGGCCCGGCGATGCGGGCCCACCTCCTGCTCGCCCGGGCGCGGGCGCTGCGCGGGCTGGTCCGCGTGGAGGAACCCGACGTGGCGGATCCCTACGGCGGACCGGGCCGCGCCTACAGGTCGGCCGCCCGGCGGATCGCCGAGGGACTGTCGGCACTGCTGGAGACGCTGACCGCCGCGGCCGCTCCGACCTCGGCCGGCCGGAGCGGCCCGTCCTGCACCGGCTGGTAGGAGCCGTCGTATCCGTAGGTGTGCTTGGTCTTGGCGGGCACGTGGTTCAGCACGCCTCCCACCACGCGGGCGTTGATCGACGACAGCAGCTCGGTCGCGCGCGCGATGTGCCCCGTGCGCGTCCTGCCGTGCCGGGCGATGAGCAGGGTGCTGTCGCAGATGGCGGCCAGCGAGGCGGCGTCGGTCACCGGCAGCAGCGGGGGAGTGTCGATGATGACGATGTCGTAAGTGTCGGTGAGCGTGGCCAGGAGCTTGCGCATCCCGTCGGAGTTGAGCAGTTCGCTGGGGTTCGGCGGGATCCGCCCGCTCGGCAGCACGGTGAGGGACGGCGGCCCCCAGGTCTGGGCCACGTCCTCCAGCGCGGCCGAGCCGATCAGCACGTCGGTGAGCCCCGCCGATCCTTCGAGGCCGAACTGGGCGGCGACCCGGGGACGGCGCAGGTCGGCGTCCACGATCGCCACCCGCCAGTCGGCCTGGGCGAGCACGATGGCGAGGTTGACCGCGATCGAGGTCTTGCCCTCCCCGGCCAGGCAACTGGTGACCACCAGCGAACGCGGCCGCCGGTCGACGCTGATGAACTGCAGATTCGTGCGCACCGCCCGGAACGCCTCGGCCCGGGACGAGATGCCGTGGTCGCGGATGATCAATGGGTACCGCTGGGCGTCACGCTCGCGCCCGATCACCCCGATCGTCGGGCTCTTCGACATGGCCTGCAGCGTCTCGGGCGTCTTGATGGTGGTGTCCAGGCGATCGCGCAGCACCAGCGCCCCGACGACGGCGGCCAGGGCGATCAGCTCCGCGACGAGCAGGTTGACCAGCGGACGCGGGCTGACCGGCCTGACCGGGATGCTCGCCTGGTCCACCACCGTCACCCTGATCGTGGAAGGGCTGGACCGGCTCGGGCGCTCCAGTTTGTCGATCACCTGGGGGAAGACCACGCCCAGCTTGTCGGCCAGCCGCGCCGCGCGGGCGGGTTCGCTGTCGGTGACCGTGACCCGGATCAGCGTGGTCATGGGAATGGCCTCGGCCTTGATGCCGGCCTGGACGCGCGCGACCTCGCCCGGGCCGGCGATCTGGCCGACCACCCGCCGGCTGGACACGAGGCTCGCGTACGACTGCACCCGCTGCTGGGAGAGCGCGCCCGCCTGGATCGCGGTGGCGAGGCTGCCCTCCTTGTCGTATCCCGTCACCAGCAGGTCGATCTGCGCCTGGTATCGGGGCGGCGTCTTGGCGGTGACGACCATGGCCACGGCGGCGGAGGCGATCAGCGTCAGCGCGATGATCGCCCAGTGCGCGCGGATGAGCCGGAGGTAGTAGAGGCCTTGCACGGATCAGCGCCTTTCGGTGATGCGGACGGCGGGTTCGCCGGCGGTTCCTGGCACCGGGCCGTGCGCCTTCTGCAGGAGCCCGATGAGCACGATGGCCGCGGCGACCGCGGTGACCGCGGTGATGAGGGGCGGGGTGAGATTCAAGGTCATCGCCAGGTTGAGCGCCCCGGAGAGGACCGCCGCGCCGGCCAGGACGAGGGTCGTGACCCCGACGCTGAGACCGAGCGCGTTGAGGCGGTGGGACAGGTGGTCGGTGGCGCCGAGCAGCAGCGGGCGGCCCGCGCGCGCCCGGGACAGCAGCACCACCCCGGTGTCGACCGTGGCGACGAACGTGGGCAGGAGCAGGCTCCCGATCACCTGGTCCGGGCTCTGGTCCCGCGCCACCGCCGTGGCGGAACAGGCCACGACGAACCCGATGAACAGCGAGCCGGAGTCGCCCATGAACACCCGGGCCGGCGTCCAGTTGTGCAGCAGGAACCCCACGCCGGCGCAGCACAGCGCGGTCAGCAGCATGCCGATCGCCGGCCGGCCGGCGACGAACGCCGTGACGGCGAGCGGGGCGGCGCCGGCCGCCGTGATGGCGCCGAGCGAGCCGTCCTGGTTGTCGAGCAGGTTGAACGAGTTGGTGATCAGGACGATCCACAGGATCGTCAGCGGGACGTCCGGCCAGCCGCCGGTCACGGGGGCGTGGAGCCCGCTCAGCACGACCCCGGCCGCCGCCACCGACTCGACGCCGAGCCGGGCGAAGGGCGAGAGCGGGGCGATGTCGTCGATCAGGCCGAGCAGCGCCACGGCGACGGCGGCGCAGACCACCACGGCGAGCGTGAGGTCGCCCAGGCCGGCGATGACGACCACGGGGGCGACGGTGCCCAGCATGATCGCGACACCCCCGAGGTAGGGGATCGGGCGGGCGTGCGCCTTGTACCCGCCCGGGCGGTCGGTGATGCCCCAGCGGATCGCGAGCCGGCCGAGCGGCCCCGTCACGAGCCCGGTGAGCAGGAAACCGGCCAGCCCGGTCATGAGGATCGTGGAGGCGTTCATCGCGGGGACGCCACCAGTTCGCCCTGGGCCTCGACGATGGTCTCCCGCAGGATGTCCAGGAGCGTGCGCCGCGGCGTCCATCCGGTGAGGGCGTGCAGCTTCGCGGTGTCGGGGACCCGGCGGGTCATGTCCTCGAAGCCCGTCTCGTACGCCTCGGCGTACGGGATGTTGTCGATCCCGCTGGTCGCCCCGGTCAGCTCGATGATCATCTTGGCCAGTTCCAGGATGGTGATCTCGTGGGACGCGCCGACGTTGAACGTCTCGCCGATCGCCTCCTCGCGGTCCAGCAGCTCCAGCAGCGCCACCACCACGTCGGCCACGTGGGCGAAGCACCGGGTCTGCGTGCCGTCGCCGAAGACGGTGAGCGGCGTGCCGCCGAGCGCCTGCCGGATGAGGCGCGGGATGACCATCCCGTAGGCGGGGCTCTGCCGGGGGCCCACCGTGTTGAACAGCCGCACGATGACCGTCGGCAGGCCGCGTTCCTTGTGGTAGGCGTTGGCGAGGATCTCGTCCACCGCCTTGGCCGTGCTGTAGGCCCACCTGACCACCGCCGGGCTGCCGAGCACGCGGTCGGAGAGCTCCGACAGCGGGCCGCTGGAGTTCTTCCCGTAGATCTCGCTCGTGCTGGTGATCAGGATCTTCCTGCGGTAGCGGTGCGCCGCCTCGATCACGATCTCCGAGCCGCGGATGTTGGTCGTCAGCGAGCGCAGCGGGTGGTCGACGATCAGCTTCACCCCGACGGCGGCGGCGAGGTGGACGACGACGTCGCACCGGTGCACCAGCTCGTCGACGATGAGCTCGTCCAGCACCGAGCCCTGGACGAACCGCAGGCGCGGGTGACCGAGGACGTGCTCGATGTTGGCGATGCGCCCGGTCGACAGGTTGTCCAGGACGCACACGGAGTCCCCGCGCGCGAGCAGGGAGTCGGTCAGATGGGACCCGATGAACCCGCTCCCGCCGGTTATCAGGTAGGTCTTCCCTGGCGAGTCGTTCACGGTTGCTCCTGTCAGCGTGCGAGGACGTCCTTGGTGGTCGATGCGGTGGATGTGTTCCATCAGAGCGCGGCGTCGATCTCGTGCGGGACCGGGCGCGTGAACGTCCGGAACCAGGCCACCGTCCGGCGCAGCCCTTCCTCCAGCGGGACGGGCCGCAGGTCGGGGAAGAGTTCTCCGAGCAGCTTGGGCGAGGACCGCGAGTCGTGGATGTCACCGGCCCGGGGCGGCAGGAAGGACGCCTCGACGGGGCGGTCCAGCACGGTCGCGAGCGTGTCCCTCAGCTCCAGCAGGGAGACCCGCGTGCCGAACGCGAGATTGACCGGCACGGGGCTGGTCACGCCGCGGGCCGACGCCACGGCCAGGACGTCGGCCACGGATTCGACGTAGGTGAAGTCCCGGGCCTGGGTGCCGTCGCCGTGGATCGGGACCGGCTCGCCGCGCAGCGCCGCCGACACGAACGCCGGCACGACGGCCGCGTAGGCGTGGTCGGCCGGTTGCAGCGGCCCGTAGACGTTGAAGAACCGGAACGCCAGCACCGGAAGGCCGTAGCTGTGCCCGTAGGCCAGCGTGTAGCTCTCCGCGGCGAGCTTCCCGGCGCCGTAGGGGCTGAGCGGCCGGGCGGGCAGGTCCTCGTGCTTGAACGCCGCCGCGCTGTCCCCGTACACCGAGGACGACGAGGCGACGATCACGTGCGGCCCGGTGCGCCGGCATGCCTCCAGCACGTTGACGGTGCCGGTGGCGTTGACGACGTGCGAGGTCAGCGGGTCCTTCAGCGACCTGGGCACGGACGGCACGGCCGCGAGGTGGATCACCGTGGTGGCGGCGGGGACCAGCTCGGCCAGCAGCTTGCGGTCCAGGACGCTGCCCATGACGAAGTCGGCGTCGACGCCGGCGAGGTTGACGAGGTCCCCGCCGGTGAGATCGTCCAGGACCGTGACCCGCTCGACGTCGGGCCGCGCGGCCAGCGCGCGGCACACGTTCGCGCCGATGAACCCGGCCCCGCCTGTGACGAGCACTCTCATCTGTCCACCTCCGTGGTTTGTGGCCGGCGGTCGCGCGCGGCCGCCCGGTGAAGGGCCCGGTACAGGGCCTCGGTGTCGGAGACCAGGCGTTCGACGGCGTAGGAGGAGGTGGTCCACCGGCGGGCGGCCTCGCCCATCGTCCGGGCGAGGCCGGGGTCGGTGAGCAGCCGCACGACGTGGCCCGCCAGCTCGGCGGGGTCGCGCCCGGCCAGCAGGCCGGTCCGGCCGTCCAGCACCACTTCGCCGACGCTGCCCACGCGGGTCGCCACGACCGGCACCCCGGCCATGCCCGCCTCGATGAGCGTGAGCGGCGTGCCCTCGTTGTCCGAGGTGAGCAGGACGACGTCCGCGGCCGCGTAGACCGTCTCGGTGTCGCCGCGCCAGCCGGTGAACACCACCGGCCCGGGAAGCCGTGCCGCGGCGCGCTCGGTCTCCTCGCGCAGCTCGCCGCCGCCGCAGACGACGAACCGGCAGCCGGGGACCCATCCGAGGACGGCCTCGGCCGTGGCGAGCAGCCGGTCCGGCCGTTTCACCTTGGTCAGCCGTCCGAGGAAGGCCACGACGGGCGCGTCCATGGGCAGGTCCAGGTCCTTCCTGGCCGTCTCGCGGGACGGCGGCGGGCGCAGGCCGACGCCCGGGGGGATGACGACGTACTGGCCGGGCCTGCCGATCCCGGCGGCCAGCAGGTCCTCGCGGACGCGGTCGCCGACCGTGACCAGCCGGTGCGACACCGTGGCCAGCGCCCGCTCGGCGCGGACGTACGCGGCGCGCTTGGCGCCGGTGAAGTATCCGTCGAGCAGGTGGCCGTGGAAGGTGTGCACCCGGGCGGAGCCGGCCCCCGACAGCACGGAGGCGAGCCGGCCGAGGGCTCCCGCCTTGGCCGTCCGGGTGTGCACGACGTGCGGCCGGAAGCGGCGCATGGCGGCGACGAGGTGGGCGAGGGCGCGCACGTCGTCGGACGGCCTGATCGCCCGGCCGAGCCCGTGCACCCGGTGCACCCGGAGGGCCGGGTCGTCCGGGTGCCCGGCGAGCACGCCGAGCCCGGGATGGTCGGCCTCGTCCTCCTCGACGTGCCCGGTGTACAGGCGGTGGTCGAATTCACGGTGGTTCAGCCGTTCGATGAGCCCGGATATCTGGGTCGCCGGCCCTCCGACGTTCAACCGGGCGATTATCTCCATGACGCGGATGCGGCTGTCGGACTTCACGCGCGCTCCTTGGCGGTGTGCCTGGGTCACGTCGAAGAAGCTAGCCCGCCATTTATTCCATTCGCCGCACCGTCGCGGTGGCCGCAAAAGTGTTTCCTCATTCGATACCCACTCATGGCCGGTTTGCGGGGAAGGGAGTGCGATCCGCCCGGCGGTGTGTGCGGCCGCGGTGTTTTCGGATTAATCCGTCGTATGACCCGGCGAAGGCACAGTTATGGATTGAAGGGGAAATGACCGTTCCGGCGGGGTGGGACCCGCCGCGTTCGCCGGAGTGACGGGGGTGGCGCCGCGCGTCCGGCCCGCGCCGTGGAAAGACTCCGCACGCTGCGGGTCATCGTCGTACCAGGCCAGGGGGATGCGGTGATCTTCCGGCGCGCCGCGGCATTAGCGTCGTGCGAGTTGCCTTCGTCCAGGGCGTTCCGCGACCGCCGGCCGTGGGTGTGATCTCGCGGGAGGGGAGCCGGTTCTCATGGAACTCGTCATCGTCATGCTCATCGTCGCGGCCCTGGTCCTGGTGGTCCGCGCGGGCCTCCCCGCGCCGGTGGCGAGACGGGTGCTGCCGGTGCTGCTGGCCGCCTTCGCGGCCCGCCTGGCCGCCCACGTGTCGCTGAAGGGCGGGGCCCTGTTCGACTACGGCGGCGACAACGTCCTGTACGACCTGTGGGCGGGGGAGATCGCCGACCAGTGGAGGCGGGACGGCGTCTCCTACGTCACGGTCAACGCCGCGGGACGGCTGTACGGGGCCGCGCTGCACTGCAACATCCTGGCGCTGCTCCGGTACATCTGCGGCGGCCCCGTCCCGCTGGCCTCGGCGGCGCTCATGGCCCTGATGGCGTGCGTGCTGTGCGTGGTCATGTACAGGTTCGCGAGGATGCTCGGCGCGGACGACCGGGGCGCGTTCTGGCTGCTCGTCGTGGTCGCCTTCATGCCGGGCTTCCTGCTGCACACCTCCGACACCTACAAGGACGGCGTGAACGCGCTGCTCGTGGTGGCGTCCCTGGCCGTCGGGGTCTCGCTCACGCGGCGCTGCACCCTCGGCAAGCTGCTCACGCTCGTTCCCCTGTTGTGGGCGCTGTGGAACATCCGCCCCTACATGGCGTTCATGTGCCTGCTGCCGCTCGCCCTGGGCTTGAGCGGGCTGCGCCAGGTGGTGTCGCTGCGGAGCCTGGTCGTCCTCACCGCGCTGGCGATGGTCGTGTTGTTCCGGTTCGACTTCGTGATGCAGAGCGAGCCGATCGAGGCGATGCGCGACCAACTGGAGTTCGCGCAGTCGCCGGCCGCCCAGATGTCCAACGCCGGCGTCTCGGGGTGGCACAACGGGTCGGGCGTCGGCTTCGAGGACGACGGCAGCCCGTGGGGCGCGCTCGGCGCCAAGCTGGTCTACACGCTGCTCTCCCCGTTCCCGTGGACCCCCGGCAGCCTGGCGCTGCAGCTCGGCAAGATCGACACCTGCCTGTGGTACGCGCTGCTGTGCTTCGGCGTGGCCGGCGGCCGCCGGCTGTGGCGCCACGACCGCAGGACGCTGCTGATCCTGCTGCTCTTCCTGGTCCCGAGCGCCCTGGCCTACGCGACCACCATGGCCAACATCGGCCTCATCGCCCGCCAGCGGATGCCCCTGGTCATGGTCACGAGCCTGCTGTGCGCGCTCGCCTGGACTCGGGCGTCCTCCGGGAGCCCGGCCGAACCGGAGATCGGCGCCGAAGGCCCTACGGAGCCGGAGCGGACCGCCCGGCAGGCGGTCCGCTCCTGAGTCCCCCCGGGGAGGTCAGCCCCGGGAACGCGACGGCGCCTCGTCGTACAACCGGTCGAACCACTTGGCGGTCTCGCCGATGTCGATCGTCCCCGCGCTGGCGCGCGCGCCGTCGCGCAGCCGGGCGTGGGTGTCCGGGCGCATCGCCGCCAGGATCGCCCCCGCGAACGCCTTGGCGTCGCCCGGCGGGACGAGCAGGCCGTTGCGGCCGGACTCGACCAGGTCGGGGATCCCGCCGACGCGGGTGGACACCACGGGGACGCCCGCGGCGAGCGCCTCCATCATGACGACCGGCAGCCCTTCGTAGGTCGAGCAGTGCGCCAGCAGGTCGGCGGCGGCGATGAGGCGCGCGGCGTCCGGAACGTGGCCGAGCAGCCGCACGTTGGGGAGGCGCAGCTCGGCGACGCGCCGCGCCGTCTGGTCGAACAGCGGCCCCGACCCGGCGAGCAGGAACACCGTGCGCGCCCGCTCCGCGGCCGACAGCTCGGCCGCCGCGTCGAGGAGGAAGCCGTGGTTCTTGACCGGGCGGAAGTTGCCGGCGTGCACGATCAGGAAGGCGTCGCCGGGCACGTCCCACTCCTTCCTGATCAGCGCCGCCTCCGCCGCCCAGCGGCGCTGCTCCGCCACGTCGACGCCGTGTACCCGGATCGACAGGCGCCGCGCGCCCAGGGTCGTCACGCTGCGCGCCACCTCGGGAGAGACGGCCACGGTGCGGTCGTCCAGCCAGCCGGTGGCCCGGTCGACGAGCAGGGTCGGCAGCCGGAACCTGACACTGTGCACGGTGGACACCAGCATCGGCCGGCGCCGCCACAGCCGGGACGCCGGCCGGAGCGCCGCCGCGGGCAGCGGGGAATGGACGTTGAGCACGTCCGGGCGCAGCCGCCGCACCACGGTCAGCAGCCTGGCCGTCCGCAGCGGGCGGGGGCAGGAGGTGAGGTCGACGACGGTCACGCCGTGCCGCCGCAGCCGCTCCAGGAACGGCGCGGGGGCGGCCTCCAGGCACACGACGGTGTAGCGCTTGCCCGGGGGAGCGGCGCACAGCCGCCGGGTGAGCAGGACCTCGGCGCCGCCCACCCGGGCGAGCGACTTGATCACTTCGCAGACGTGCACGGGTTCTCCCGCCCGGTACGAGGCTCAGACCGCAGTCCCGCGCGCGCGGCGAACCCCGCCCGGTACGCGGCCAGGGTCAGCCCCTCGAACGGGCCGGCGGCGAACGCGAACAGCGCCTCGATGTCGTCGTAGAGCGCCTCGACGCTCCGGAAGGTCCGGAAGTAGGGGCTGCCGCCCGGCATCAGCTCCGAGGAGTGCAGCATGAACTCGACGTGATCGCGCCCGGAGCGCAGCGCCCGCCCGGCGAGTTCCAGCATCTCGCGGCGGTTCCTGCCGTTCGGCCGCAGCCAGGACGTCCGCGGCCAGAGCCGGCCCGCCACCCGTCCCGCGGGCCCGCCCCGGGACAGCACGGCGCGCGCGCCGCCCACCAGGGGGCCGTACCGGCGGGGCGCGATCGTCATCGGCACCTCCAGCAGCGGCGATTCCCCCGCCCTGTGCAGCGCCCGCGGATCCACGAAGTACGGGTGCTCGGGGTAATCCGTGTAGTCCCTCGGGCCGCGCCCGCCCGGCGCGCCGGAGGTGCCGTGCCAGGAGACGTGCGGCGTCACCGAGCAGTCGGCCAGGTACCCGTGCTCGACGAGGATCCGCGCGTAGGTCTCGTCCATCATCCACCGTCCGGCGCGGTGGCTCACCGGCGCGATCCCGAAGACGTCCTGGAGCGTCCGCGTCGCGGTCGTCACCTTCGCCGCCATCACCGGCTCGGGAAAATCGATCAGGAACGGCTTGTGCCGGTGGTCGGTGCCGGTCAGCGGGAGGATGGGCGGCGTGGTCCAGGCGTGCAGGTGCATGCCGATCTCGCCCCGGCCGCCCGCCAGCACCGCGCGGCCGAACTCCTGGAACTCCGGGCTGGTCGCCATGGTCCAGTCGACCAGATAGGTGGGAGGAAGGCCGTACCGGTCGCACAGCGCCTGGAACCGGGGCAGGAAGCCGGCGTTGCGCGTCCGGACCGCCGCCGCGCCGCTCCAGGCGTCGTCCTCCTCGACGTCGATCGTGATGAGGAAGGCCGGGCGCGGCGGCGCGCCGTCGTCTCCGGCGCCCGCCGCGCGGACCGGCGCCGCGCGGTCAGACATCGCAGCGGTAGAGCAGCAGGTGCTTGTCGTCCTGCCAGTCGTGCCGCCGGTCCACCCGGACGCCGAGGCCGTCGAAGAGGCGCTCGATCCGGCCCTTCTGCTCGGGGAATTCGTCGACCAGCACGTACCTGACCCGCTTGGCGGCGAGCAGCGCGCGCATCTGCTGCCCGATCCAGTCGTCGGGCATGTAGTGGAACCAGCCGAGCATGATCAGAAGGTCGATCTCCCGCACCTCGTGCCTGATCAGCGCGTCGAAGCTCCCCACCGCGAACTCCGGCCGCGCGCCGCCGGGGCGCCGCAGGAACCGGGCCCAGGAGATGACGCCGCGGTCGATGTCGAAGCCGACCCTGCGCCGGGCCGGCACCCGGCCGAGGACGTCGCCGAGCCCGCATCCGACCTCGACGGCGACGTCCAGCCGGCCGGGCACGGTCCTGGCGATGTCGACCGCCATCTTCTTGTAGTTGGTGGTGTGGAAACCCCGCAGGTGCCATCGGTCGGCGCCGAACACGAAGGACAAGGGGAGCTGCAACGCCTTCCCCGCGAGGGCCTTGGCGACGTTGTCGGCGCCGTGCCGCCGCGCGACCTCGATCTTCCTGCTGAGCTTCTTCACGGTGGTCTGCATCACGATCCCCCTGCATGAATTCGATGGCGCGGTCAGAGCGCGTAACCCCGTTCGACGAGGTACGGGCCGAGAGAGCGGTTCAACAGCGCGAGCTGGGCGGGCGTGAGGTCACGGCGGAACGCGTCCGCCCGCCCGTCCTCGAACCGGTGGCGGCCGAA
This sequence comes from Sphaerisporangium krabiense, assembly GCF_014200435.1. Taxonomy (NCBI): domain Bacteria; kingdom Bacillati; phylum Actinomycetota; class Actinomycetes; order Streptosporangiales; family Streptosporangiaceae; genus Sphaerisporangium; species Sphaerisporangium krabiense. Next base: position 750,431 of record NZ_JACHBR010000002.1, read on the forward strand.
CCCGTGGTCGAAACGCGACGTCCACGGCAGGCCGAGGAACTGCAGGATCGCCGTCATCCGCCCGCGCGGATCCTCGATCAGATCCTCGTAGCGGACCTCCAGCCACTGGTGGGCGGGAACGCCGGTCCGGGCGCGCTCGTAGGCGTCCATGAGGATCTTCCACCCGATGCCGGCCAGATGGATCATCGACCGCCCGCCGCGGTCCCATTCGTCGGCGTAGGCGTCCGGCAGCGGCCCGAAGTGCCAGCCCCAGGGGCCGAGGTGGCCACGCCACCACGGCATCCGCGTCCAGGAGCTGGCGACCGCACGCCCGTCCCGCACGATGTGCACGAAACGGGCTTCGGGAAAGACCTCGCGGAGAAAGGCGGCGCGTGGCCAGCCGGTGAACTTGTGCACGTAGTGGTCCACGCCCTCGCGCGCGGCCCGGTCCTCGTAGAAGCCGCTCAGCCGCCGCGCCAGCCAGGGCGTCACGTCGGCCGCCACCAGCTCGCGGAACGGGTCGACGACCAGCGGGGACACCTCCCGGGCCAGCGCCGCCTGCGCCTCGCTCGGCCGCACCCGCTTCGGCGGGAACCCCGGCCACGACCACCGGTGCATGGCCGTCCCCAGCCGCCGGACCGGGGTCGCGACCCGTGCGAACCGGTCGTCGAGGTTGGTCGGGAAACCGACGCCGGGATGGCGGGCCAGCACCTTGTAGAGCAGCGTGGATCCGCAACGCCCCGTGCCGAGGATGAAGGTGAGGCCCAGGCCCCCCGGCGGCTCGTCCGGATCCACCGTCGCGACCCGGGTCCGCGCCATGGAGTGGGTGTCGTCCATTGTTCGGTCTCCCGGTTTCGCCGAGGCGCACGTTCTGCGGAAACATAGGTACACCTGCGCCCGGAGATCACCGCCGGGCCTGCGGCGGAGTTTCCGAATCGCTGCCATGTTCATAGCCGGGGTTGACCGGAAGGCCGGGCCGTCCGCTCCGCCGTGCCGGGTCCTTCCATCGGCCACAGGTGTTCTGGAATCCCGCCGTAATGTCGGGCCCGGCGCTTTCCCGTCCGCCGGGCGGGCGGTGACCGGACGTTTTCCGCCGCGTTCACGCGCACCGGCAAAGAATCGGCAACAAGACGGCCGGGCGCATATTCCGAACGGCCTTCCCGCGGGCCCGCCGACCAGAATTGCCGCATGGATCAGACGCCGTCATATCGCGGCTCCGGGAACCGGTCGGAGATCGTCCTCGACACCGCGCCGGCGGACCCGGCGGCGCCACCGGAAGGAGAGGGGGCGGCGCGGGGCCCCCGGCGGGGATGGCCGGCGGCCCTGTGCGGGCTCGCGGTGGCGGTGGCCGTGGCGGCGTGGTTCGGGACGCCGGCGCGGGACATGGCGTCGTTCGGCGCGTACCTGGCGCTGGCGGTGGCGCTGCCGGGGACGCTGGTGGTGCGGGCCCTGTACCGGGGACGGCGGACGGCGGCCGAGGAGGTCGCGCTCGGCCTGGCGGCCGGATACGCCCTCGAGGTCCTCGCCTACCTGCCCGCCCGCGCCTTCGGTGCCCCGCGTCTCGTCCTGGCCTGGCCGGTCGCCACCTACCTGGCGTTCCTGCTGGTGCCCGGGCTGCGGCGGTTCTGGCGGAGCGGCGCGCGCGTCCGCGCGCCGCGGTGGGCGTCCTGGACGCTCGCGGCCTCCTTCGCGGGGCTCGTCGTGTGGAGCGGCGTGCCGTTCTTCCGCAACAACGCGCTGAGCTGGCCCGCCATGGGGGCGGGCGACTACGACGAGTCGTTCCACCTCGCGCTGGTGGCGGAGCTGCGGCACCACATGCCGCCGCGGCTGCCCATGGTGCCGGGGGAGCCGCTGCTCTACCACTGGTTCACCTACGCGCACGTCGCGGCGTCGAGCTGGGTGACCGGCGTGGAGCCGGCCGTCCTGGTGCTGCGGCTGACGGTGCTGCCCATGCTGGCCGCGTTCCTGGTGCTGATCGCGATGACGGCGCGGCGGGTGGCCGGGTCCTGGCGGATCACCGCGCCGGTGCTCGCCGGCACCGTGTTCGTGGGGACGCCGAACCTGTACCTCAGCTCCACCATGGTCTTCGGCTGGGGCGGGGTGCAGGCGACCGCGTGGCGCAGTCCCACGCAGACCTTCGGCGCCCTGCTGTTCGCCGCGCTGGCCGTTCTGGTGCTGGACGCGCTGAACCGGCGTGCCGTGAGGTGGGCCGGTCCGCAGTCGCCGCCGATCCCGGGCCCGGCCGGGCCGCAGGCGTCGCCGATCCGGGGCCCGGCCGGGCACTGGGCGCTGACCGCCCTGCTGGTGGTGGCCGTGATGGGCGCCAAGGCGGTCTACCTGCCGCTGCTCCTGGCCGGGCTCGTCGCGGTGATCGCCATCGAGGCGGCGCTGCGGCGGCGGCCCCTGTGGCCCGGCCTGCTCGCGGCGGCGATGACCCTGGCCTGCCTGGCCTACGCCCAGCTCGTGTTGTTCGGCAACGCCCGCCAGGGCATCCTGCTCGCGCCGCTCTTCGCCATGCGGCAGCGCTGGCAGGAACTCGGCGGGCAGTCCGGCGCCGGACCGCTCTGGCCGCTCGGCGCCGGCGCGCTGCTGGCGTTGTGCCTGGCGTTCGCCTGGTGCGGAGTGGCCGGGCTCCTGGCCGACCGGCGGCTGTTCGCCAGGCGCCCGGTGGTGTTCCTGCTCGCCATGGCCGCCGCCGGGCACGCCGCCACCCTGCTGTTCTACCAGCCCGGCTACAGCCAGTTCTTCTTCCTGTTCGCCGTCTATCCCTACCTGGTCATCGTCACCGTCTACGGCGCCCGCGTCCTGCTGCGCCGCGCCCGCGTCCCGATCCGGGCGACGGCCGGCGCGGTTGCCGTCGCGGTCCTGGCCGTCTGCCTGGTCGCCGTCGCCTGGCACGTGACGGTCCCGCTGCCGCCCGGCCGGCCCGCCGTCACCGTCTTCCTGCCCTACCTCACCGTGCTCGCCGGCCTCGCCCTGGCCGCCGTCGCGCTGGCCGCGACCCTCGGACGGCGTCGCGCCGCGGCGCTCCTGGCCGCCGCCGCCACCGGCGTCGGCCTGCTGGCCTGCGGGTACGGCCTGCTGCTCTGGCTTCCCGCGAAGGTCGCGGCCAAGGGCCTCGGCAAGGTCGGCCACGCCGTGACCGCGGAGTCGGACGCGGTGCCCGAGGGCGCCCTGGCCGCGGCGCGGTGGCTGCGCGACCATTCCGCGCCCGGCGACCTGGTGGCCACCAACTCCCACTGCCATTGGGGGCGGCGCGACCCCTGCGACGCCGGCCAGTTCTGGGCGGCGGCCCTCACCGAGCGGCGCGTCCTGGTCGAGGGCTGGCGTTACACCACCCCGGTCAACGACAGGTGGCGGCCCGGCCAGGACTACCGGTACCTGCCCTTCTGGGACCCCGGGCTGCTGCGCCGCAACGACGCGGCCATCAACACCGCGGACGCGGCCGCGCTCGGCGCGCTGCGCGACCGCCACCACGTCCGCTGGCTGCTGGTCGACCGGCGCCTCACCGGTCCGGGCTCCCCGCTGGACGCCCTGGTCGCCCCGCGCTTCCGCTCCGGCGAGTACGCCGTCTACCGGTTGCCCGACCGGGCGTGAGCCTCCGGCTCGGGCGGGGCCGTCCCGCGCCGACCGGCCAGGACGCGCCCGGCGAGAGGGGCGTCGCCCGCCGCCCGCGCCGCCGCCGACAGCGAGACGGCGATCTCCGACCACCGCGGCAGCAGCCCCCGCGCCGGTGTTCCGGTCACGCGCAGGAACCACGCGCACTGCGCGCCGGCCAGCGCGGTCAGCACGATCCCGGAGACCGCCGCGCAGCCCGTGGCGCCCCAGCGGGGGATGAGGAGCGCGTTGAGCGCCACGTCCAGGCACAGCGCCCCGACCGACATCGAGGTGGCCACCCACGGCCGGCCCAGTCGTAGCAGGAAGACCCAGATGGGCCGGGCGACGCTCGCCGACACGATGCCGGGCGCGACGCAGAGGAAGGGCGCCACGCTGCCGCGGAACGCCTCCCCGTAGACCAGCGGGACGAGCGCGGACGCCAGCGCGCACAGGCCGGCGGCCGTGACCAGCGCCATGACGAAGGCGGCGCGGGCCGCGCGGAGCGTCACCTCCACCGCGCGCTCGTGGTCGCCCTCCACCTGCCGGGGCATCACGATCTTCGCCAGGGCCTCGACCGGGATGCGCGCCAGGTCGGCCAGCGCGGTGGCGACGGCGTAGAGCCCGGCCTGGCCGGTGGAGGCCAGCGCGCCCACCATCAGCACGTCCACCCGGGGCAGCAGTTGCGTGGACACCAGGCCGAGGTGGTAGCGCAGCCCGACGCCCAGGGTGCGGCGGGCCAGCCCGAGGTCGAAGTCCCTCGCCCGCGGCCGGAGCGCGTGGACGAAGCAGGCGACGGTGACCAGCTCGTACGCCGCCCACAGGGCGAAGGCGACCTCGGCGGTCAGCCGTCCCGCCAGCGCGGCGGTCACCACCGAGGCGCACCACACCAGGCAGCCGATCATCGTGCCGTTGTTCAGCACGCGGGCCCTGTCGCGCAGCAGCGCGATGCCGCAGAGGTACTCCCAGGCGATCAGGACCGGCATGGACGCCGCCACCAGGACCGCGCCGGAGGCGCTCCACCCGGAGAGGAGCATGACCGCGCCGACGACCGGAGCGGCCGACATGCCCATGAGGACGCCCATCACCAGGGCGTTCGCGGTCAGCGCGGGGCGCAGGCCCGCGTCGGCCCACAGGACCGTCTGGCCCTGCTCTGCCGAGAGCCCGCCCAGCACCAGGCCGGCCCAGGCGATGGCGACCAGCACGGCGTACTCTCCCCGCCCCTCGGCGAGCAGGGTGCGTGCGGTGATCACGCTGATCACGGCGGAGGTGGCGGTCACCGCCCCGCGGGCCGCGATGGTGTGGACGAGGGTCCTCGCCGCGCCGGTCATCCGGCGGCCGCCGCGCCGCCCGGGGTGGTGCTCATGTCGACCTCCGCGTGCGCCGGCCGCGATACGTGCCGAGCCGTACATTCGGCGAGGCGTCGGGTCCGAATTCGGCCAGCATATCGAAATGGCCCCCGGACACCGGTCCGCCGCGCGCGGGAAATCCCTGTCCGGCGGCGGGCGTGACGCCTTTTCCGGACCATTCACGCCGACGTCATCAAAGGGAACGGTCGCGCAGGGCCGGCCCGGACGTTCTTCGCATGCGCCTTTTGGCATAGGAACTCGGGATATGAACGCCGTGAACGGGCGCCATGGGCGTCGCAGGGAACGCGCGGTGACCGCTTGAGCAAGGACTCGCCAAAGCGCGGTCATTCGGCGCCGCAGCCCCGTGCGGCTGGTGTTCATTGTTTCCGTGAGCACAACAGATATGACGACGATCCCGCACCACCGGGCATTCGTCGCGGAAAACCAGCTCGCCTATGTCACGGCGGCCATGCACGGGAAATGGTCCTCCGGATACGGGCCGTTCGGTGAGAGGGCCGCGGCGCTGCTGCGGGAGATCACCGGGGCCGCGCACGTGCTCCTCACCACCTCCGCGACCACGGCCCTGGACCTGTCGACGCTCCTGCTCGACGTCGGCCCCGGCGACGAGGTCATCGTGCCGTCGTACACCTTCGTGTCCACGGCGAGCGTGTGGGTGCAGCGCGGCGCGGTCCCGGTGTTCGCGGACTGCCGCCCCGACACCCTCAACATCGACGAGGACCTGATCGAGGCCGCCGTCACCGCGCGGACCCGCGCCGTCGTGGTCACGCACTACGCCGGCGTCGCCTGTGAGATGGACAAGATCACCAAGATCGCCGAACGCCACGGCCTGGCGCTGGTCGAGGACAACGCCCACGGGCTGGGCGGGACCTACCGGGATCGGCCGCTCGGCACCTTCGGCCGGCTGGCCGCGCTGAGCTTCCACGCGACCAAGAACGTGCAGTGCGGCGAGGGGGGCGCGCTGCTCGCCGCCGGCGACGACCTCGCCCGGCGCGCCGAGATCATCCGGGACAAGGGCACCAACCGGCGGCAGTTCTTCCGCGGCGAGGTGGACCGGTACCGCTGGGTGGACGTCGGCACCAACTACATGCAGGCCGAACCGCTCGCGGCGCAGCTCGTGGCGCAGCTGGAGGCGTTCGGCGAGATCCAGCGGCGGCGGCAGGAGGTGTGGCGGGCCTACCACGACGGCCTGGCGGCGTGGGCGCGGGACAACGGGGTCGCGCGGCCGGCGGTCCCGCCGGAGTGCGTCCACCCGGCCCACATCTACTACCTGCTGCTTCCGCACGCGGCCGGCCGGACGGCGCTGATCGCCCACCTCGCCGAGCGCGGCGTGCAGGCCGTCTTCCACTACTCCCCGCTGCACGCCTCCCCGGCGGGGGAGAAGTACGGGCGCGCGGCGCCGGGCGGGTGCCCGGTCGCGGAGAGCGTCGCCGACCGGCAGGTCCGGCTGCCGCTGTACCCCGGCCTCGACGACGGGGAACTGGGCCGCGTGCTCGACTCCGTGACCTCCTTCAAGGTCTCCTGATGGGCGAGGCGACGGCCGTCCCCGCGGTGCGGACGCTGGCCTCCCCCCACGAGTCCGCGCGGATCGGGCGGCCGGTCGAGCGGCTGACCGTGCCCGGCGGGAGCGATGGATCGTTCGCGCCGGTGCGCGCGGCGATCCGGGAGTCGGCGGCGGACGTCATCGTCCTGCGGTACCCGGCGGAGCGGGTGGAGTGGTTCGCGGAACTGCTCACCACCGGCCGCACCGCCCTGCTGGCGGACTCCCTGGTCTACTGGCGCCTGGTCGCGGGACGAGGCCGGGGCGCGGCGCGGACGCCGGGGCTGTGGACGGGCCCGCTCCGCGACCCCGGCACGGCGGGCGCGCTGGCCGCGGAGATCTTCGCCGGATACCGCAACCACTACGCCGCCGATCCGCTCTTCGCCGCGTGCGACGCGCGCGCCGGCTACGCGGACTGGGCGCGGGGGTCGGCCGCCGCGGGCGACTGCCTGGCCCTGTACGGGCCGGGGGAGGGGGAGCCGCGCGCGATCGGGCTGGTGACCGTGGCCGACGACGGACCGGTGACGGACATCCTGCTGGCCGGCGTGGTGCCGGGCGAGCGGGGGCGCAACCGGTACGCGCACCTGCTCGCGGCCGTGGAGGAGCGGACGCGCGCCCGCGGCGCAACCGAGGTGGTCATCTCCACCCAGGGCCACAACACCGGGGTGCAGCGGGCCTGGGCCAGGTACGGATTCGAGCCGGTGCGGACCCTGCTCACCGTTCATCTGGTGCGGAAAGGCCTGATCCCGTCCGGGTGAGCCCGCCGGGGCCCGCCGGAGGCGGGACGCTCGCGACCGCGCCCGAGCCGGTCCGCTCGCGGATGACGTACGTCGGCCGTCCCATGCCGCTCGTGTGGATGCGGCCGACGTACTCCCCGAGGATGCCGATGGACATGAGCTGCGCCGAGGAGAACAGCGTGATCATCGAGCAGATGCTGGTGAACCCGGCCACGGTGGTGGCGCCCACGGCGAAGCTCCACAGCACGGCGGCGCCGAGGACCAGTCCCACGAGACCGACCAGGAAGCCGAGGTAGCTGGCCACGCGCAGCGGCAGGGCGCTGCAGCCGAACAGCATGTTGGCGGTGTGGCGGCACAGCGTGCGCAGGGTGTAGGTGGAGGGCCCGTCGTCGCGCCGGTCCATGTGCACCCGGACCGAGCCGATCCGCGTGGTGGCCCAGGGGAGCACGACGTCGATCGAGGCGTACGGCCCGGTGAGCCCGTCGAAGCCCTGGCGCAGGTGCGTGCGGAACGCGCGGAAAGCGCTGATCACGCGGGCGGTGCGGAGGTCCAGCGCGCCCGCCATGGCGGCTTTCACCGACCGGGACGCGAGGCTGCGCAGCGGCCCGTGCTCCTCCTCGTGCGCAACGCCGTAGACGAGGTCGAGGCGGTCGCCGTGCAGCGCGGCCAGCAGGAGGGGGATCTGCTCGGGCGGATGCTGCAGGTCGTCGTCCATCGTCACGATGACCTCCAGCCGCGCCTCTCGCACCCCGGCGAGCAGCGCGTTGTGCTGCCCGTAGTTGCGGGACAGGTGCAGGGCGCGCACGGCCTCGAACCGGTCGGCGAGCCGCGCCGCGACGTCCCAGGTGTCGTCCGGGCTCCCGTCCACCACGAGAATCACCTCATATGGCGTTGAAATGCCCTCCAGCACGGTGATCAGCCGGTCGAGTAGTTTCGGCAGCGTGCGCGCGGAGCGATAACAGGGAACGACCACCGACACTGACATTTATTCCCCCGTTGATCGGCGTTGATGACGCGAATGGCCATTACGATGTTCTGGACGTGACCGCCCGTCATCGGTTCGGGGGAATCCGAGTGGTCGAAACCAGACAACGGGCCGGCCGGGACGTGGGCGCCGGGCGCAAAATGGCCGGGCGCGTCCGAATACCCGGCGGCCACCTCATCACATACCTCGCAGGGGGCGCGCTCACGGCGTTGCTCTACTACGTCACCTTGGTCGCCGGATTGCGACTTCTTGGTCACGCCGTTCCCTATCTCTACCTGGTGGTGGCGAGCCATTTCCTGACCGTGGTGATGGCGTATCCGTGGTACCGGCTGGTGGTCTTTCCCGGCGGCAAGGATTCCTGGATCGCCGGTTATCTCCGGTTCTATGTGGTGGGCATTGGATTTCTGGCGTGGTCCCTCGCGGGGCTGCCGGTGCTCGTGGAGGGCGCCGGCATGCCGATCCTCACGGCGCAGCTGGTCCTGACGGTGACGAGCGTGCCGCTGAACTACGCGATCAACCGGGTGTGGGCGTTCCGCGGCCACCGGTGGTCGTGACGGGGCGGTCCCGGGACGGCGCGATCGGACAGGTGGCCCGCCGTGGCCACGATTCCCGACGTAAGGATTCGATGAGCGATGAAGGCACTCGTACTCGCCGGGGGCAAGGGGACGCGGCTGCGGCCGCTCACCCACACCTCGGCCAAGCAACTGGTCCCGGTCGCCAACAAGCCGGTGCTCTTCTACGGGCTGGAGGCCATCCGCGACGCCGGAATCACCGAGGTCGGCGTCATCGTGGGGGACACCGGCGACGAGGTGCGGGCGGCGGTGGGGGACGGGGCGGACTTCGGTCTCGCGGTCACCTACATCCCGCAGGACGCGCCGCTCGGCCTGGCGCACTGCGTCCTCATCGCCCGCGAGTTCCTGGCCGACGACCCCTTCGTCATGTATCTGGGGGACAACTTCCTGGTCGGGGGCATCACCGGGCTGGTCGACGCCTTCCGGCGCGGAGGCCACGACGCGCAGATCCTGCTGACCCCGGTGGCCGAGCCGCAGTACTACGGGGTCGCCGAGCTCGGGCCACGCGGAGAGATCCTGGCGTTGCAGGAGAAGCCCGAACATCCGCGCAGCGACCTGGCCATCGTGGGCGTGTACACGTTCTCCCCGGTCGTCCATGACGCCGTGCGGGCGATCAGACCCTCCGCGCGGGGGGAGCTGGAGATCACCGACGCGATCCAGTGGCTCGTGGACAACGGGTACGGCGTTCACTCGCACATGGTGGGCGGCTACTGGAAGGACACCGGCCGTCTCCAGGACATCCTGGAGTGCAACCGCATCGTCCTGGAGGCGGTCGAGCCGGACCTCGGGGGCACCATCGACGCGCTGAGCGAGACGTCGGGGCGGGTGGTCGTGGAGCCCGGCGCGGTGGTGGAGAACTCCGTCCTGCGCGGGCCCCTGGTGATCGGCGCCGACACCAAGATCGTCTCCTCCTACGTCGGGCCCTTCACCTCGATCGGCCGCGGCTGCGAGCTGCGCGACGCCGAGATCGAGTACTCGATCGTCCTGGACGGCTCCTCCGTGGACGGCGTCTCGCGGATCGCCCACTCGCTGATCGGCCGCAACGTCCAGGTCAGCCGCGCGACCGGTGTCGCCAACACCCACGAGCTCATGGTCGGCGACCACAGCAGGATCCAGGTGAAGGTCTGAGGATCGTCCTGCCACCGGGACGGGGCCGCCCGGCCGCCTTCGCGCGAAGGTGACCGGGCGGCCCCGGGCTCATGCCGAGGAGGGCGTGAAGACCACGTCGACCCAGTAGTTGGTCGACTGATAGGTGTTGGTCGGGAAGGTGTTGGTCCCGCCGTACTGGTAGACGCCGTTGCCGCCGTCCGCGCCGTCCGCGGGCGCGAGCAGCGGGGCGTTGTCGTACTGGACGGTGAAGTACGGGCGGGTGACCGCGTAGAACCCCACGTTGGTCAGGCAGCTCGCCACATAGGTGGTGTTCGCGCTGATCGCGACCGGCGAGGCGAAGTTCGCCTGCTGCCAGCCGCTGGCCGTCTCACTGGAGAACGCCGAGCTGGCCAGCTGCGTCCCGTTGCCCGTCCACAGGGTCCCGACATGGGCGCCGGTGTTCTGCGCCCCCTTGTAGAACCGGATGCCGCTGACGGTCCCGGCCGTGTTGGCCCGGAACTTCACCCCGACCACGACCGCCCGGTTGTCCTGGTAGGACGCCACCGCCGGTGTCGTCGTGCTGCTCCACAGGCTCGCGGAGACGTTCTGGGCGAGGACGCTCGACTTGCTCGGGGCGAAATGCACGAGCGCCTCGTGGTCGAAGGTGTCGCCGCCCAGGTAGACGGCCTGGATCTGGTGGGTTCCCACCGACAGGGAGGAGGTGCTGAAGGTGGCCACGCCGGAGGAGTCGAGGAAGCCCGAGCCGAGGGTCGTCGTCCCCTCCTTGAACAGCACCTGGCCCTGCGGGACCAGCGAGCCGCTGACCGCGCTCACCGTGGCCGTGAACGTCACCACCTGGTTGCGCGCGACGGGGTTGACCGACGAACTCAGGGTCGTCGTGGTCGCCGGCTCGACCGGCACGGCGATACGGGTCGCCGGGCCGTTGGTGGTGCCGGCCAGGATGACGTTGGCGTTGATGGTGAACAGCCGGCCGAAGACGGACGCGCCCGAGAGCGCCTGCGCGGTGTTGGCCGCCATCACGGTGCCGCGGAACGTGGAGTTGACGCCGAGCGTCGCCGAGTCGGTCGCCTGCCAGAACACGTTCTTGGCCTGCGCGCCGTTGATGAGCGCGATGTTGCTCACCGTCGCCGTGGTGAGCGTGGCGGACGTGAAGATGAACACCGAGTCCGGCTCGCCCTGGGCGTCGAGGGTGAGCGTCCCGGTGATCGTGAACGCGCCGCCGGTCGGTGCGTAGACGCCCGGCCCCTTGGTGGTCCCGCCGAGTTCGGCGGCCACCGTGGTGACCGGCGTCCGGCCGGCGATGTCGTTGTAGGCGGCGAGCATGTCGGTCCTGGCCGTGGCGGCGGCGGCGTCACCGGCGTGCGTCGTGCCGGTCACCGTGCCCGGCGGGAAGCCGGTCACCGTGCTGCCGGGACTCACCCCGAGGTCACCGGTGACGGCGGTGAAATTGTTGTTGTTGACCGCGGTTCCGCCGAGGACGGCGAACGAGGCGGCCGAGCCGAGGTTCACCGGCGCCCGCCGCGCCGCGTTCGCGGTCAGCGGTGTCGCGAGGAGCGCGGCGGCCGTGAGGACGGCCGTGAGCGCCGCCGTCACCCAGGCGCGACCGGCGCCCGGCCGCGCGGCCCGAAAAGGAATTCTGTATTTCATCAAGTGTCCTTCATCCCCGATATGGAGCGATGCGGCATATGAATGAGTAGCCGCTGTCACCGATTCTGGTGACGTCACGGGGAGGCGACATGCGGGGCACGCCCGGTGTTCCGGTAAAGGGCGGTGAATTTCTTTTGCCGAAAACTCAGATGTCGTGCTAAAGGGCCGCAGGGGTACGGGCAAACATCGGTTGGTCTGTTGCGACACGGAAATTATGTCGCCGTTCCCCCGGGCGTCGTGCCGTTACGATCCTGCCGAAGCCCGAGCCTTTGGGTACGTCCCGCACGCTCGCGGGCTTCGCGTGGCCTGCGGGGGCGGCCACGGATCGTCGCAAGGAGAACGCTCGTGGCGGATCGTGTGGAAATCTCGAGCCCATGGTGGAGGGTGTTTCGCGGGGCGTCGGCCGCCTTCCTGGCGGCGGTCCTCGCCACATCGGGCCCGTCCGGAGCGGCGTGGGCCGGTACCGGCGCCGCGCACGGGGGCCACGGCCGGGGTGCGGCCGCCTGCCCGCCGACCTCGGTCATCTGCCTGGAGAACAGCCTGCCCGGCAATCCCCCCAGCGAGTGGGACGTCTCCGGTTCCGGCGATCCCGCGATCCAGGGCTACGCCACCCAGATGAGCGTCGCCCCGGGCGAGACGGTGAACTTCAAGGTGATCACCAACGCGACGAGCTACCGCCTGGACATCTACCGCATCGGCTACTACGGCGGCATGGGCGCCCGCAAGATGGCGACGGTCAACCCGTCCGTCCCGCTGCCGCAGACGCAGCCGACCTGCGCGAGCGACTCCACCACCGGGCTGGTCGACTGCGGCAACTGGGCCGTCTCGGCCTCGTGGACGGTGCCGGCGAGCGCCGTCTCCGGGGTCTACACCGCCAAGCTGGTGGGGACGGACGGCAGCACCGGGGCCAGCCAGATCATGTTCGTCGTCCGGGACGACACGCGAGGCTCCACCCTGCTCTTCCAGACCTCCGACGCGACCTGGCAGGCGTACAACACCTACGGGGGCAACAGCCTGTACGCCGGCCAGCCCGCCGGCCGCGCCTACAAGGTCAGCTACAACCGGCCGATCAACACCCGCAACGCCAGCATCTCGCCGCAGAGCTTCTTCTTCAACGCCGAGTACCCGATGGTCCGCTGGCTGGAGGCCAACGGCTACGACGTCAGCTACACCAGCAACGTCGACACCGCCTCACGCCCCGCCGAACTGCTGGAGCACAAGACGTTCATGTCGGTGGGCCACGACGAGTACTGGTCCAACGAGATGCGCACCAACGTGGAGAACGCCCGCAACAACGGGGTCAACCTCGCCTTCTTCTCCGGCAACGAGATCTTCTGGAAGACGCGGTGGGAGCCCAGCATCGACGGGACGACGACACCGTTCCGCACGCTGGTCTGCTACAAGGAGACGATGGCCAACGCCAAGATCGACCCCAGCCCGCAGTGGACCGGCACCTGGCGCGACGCCCGCTTCTCCCCGCCGTCGGACGGCGGCCGGCCGGAGAACGCCCTGACCGGCACCCTGTTCATGGTCAACGGCATCGCCAACGACGCGACCGTCGTCCCGGCCGAGTTCGCGACCATGCGGGAGTGGAGCAACACCGCCATCGCCGCCCTGCAACCCGGGCAGACGATCACGTTCCCCACCGGGGTCCTCGGCTACGAGTGGGACGAGGCGCCGGACAACCCCACCCGGCCGCCGGGGCTGGTGGCCATGTCCAAGACCACGGTCACCCTGACGAGCAGGTATCTGCTGAACGAGGGCAGCGTCTACGGCGCCGGGGTGGCGACCAACAAGCTCTCCCTCTACAAGCACAGCAGCGGCGCGCTCGTGCTGGGCACCGGCACCGTCCAGTGGTCCTGGGGCCTGGACGCCAACCACGACCGGGCGGGCACCCCCACGGACGTCTCCATGCAGCAGTTCACGGTCAACATCCTGGCCAACATGGGGGCGCAGCCCGCGAGCATCCAGACCGGCCTCGTCCCCGCGACCCCCTCCACGGACACCTCGCCTCCCACGGCGGTGATCACGAGCCCGGTGAGCGGCGCGTCCTTGATCAACGGCGCGGCCACCACCGTCCAGGGAACGGCCACCGACACCGGAGGCGGTGTCGTGTCCGCCATCGAGGTGTCCTCGGACGGCGGCGCGACCTGGCAGCAGGCCACCGGGCGCAACACCTGGCAGTACACCTGGACGCCCACGCAGGGCGGACCGGCGACGATCATGGCGCGCGCCATCGACGACATCGGCAACATCCAGCCGACGCCGGCCTCGGTGAACGTGAACGTGACCGCTGCCGACACCATCTGGCCTCCGACCACGGTGCCCGCCATCGCGGCGCAGAACGACCCGAACTCCGTGGAGGTCGGGGTGAAGTTCCGCACCACGTCTCCGGGCACGATCAACGGCATCCGGTTCTACAAGGGCTCCTCCAACACCGGCACGCACGTGGGCAACCTGTGGAGCTCGACCGGTCAGCTCCTCGCACAGGCGACGTTCACCAACGAGACCAGCAACGGCTGGCAGTCGGTGACCTTCTCGTCACCCGTGCAGGTGACCCCCAACACCACCTATGTGGCCTCGTACTTCGCCCCGCAGGGCATGTACTCCAAGAACACGCCGTACTTCACCCAGGCGGTGGTGAGCGGGCCGCTCACCGCCCTCGCGGACGGCACCGACGGCGGCAACGGGGTGTACGCGTACGCGTCGAGCACGACCTTCCCGACGAACACCTACCAGTCAAGCAACTACTGGACGGACGTCATCTTCTCGCCGACCACGACCACGACCGGCAGCCTGTGGAACAACGCGACGGTTCCGACCAACACGTCCTGGCCCGACTCCGGGTCGGTCGTGCTCGGAGTGAGGTTCCGGTCGTCGGTCGACGGGGTGATCAGCGGTATCCGGTTCTACAAGGGCTCGGGGAACACCGGGACGCACATCGGGAGCCTGTGGAGCAACACCGGTCAGCTGCTCGCCAGCGCCACCTTCACCAATGAGACCGCGTCCGGCTGGCAGCAGGTGTCGTTCCAGAATCCTGTCCCGATCACCGCCGGTACGACCTACGTCGCTTCGTACCTCGCGCCGACGGGGAACTACGCGGTGGACCGTCCCTACTTCACCACGTCGTTCACGAATTCCCCGCTCACCGCCCTCGCGAGCGGTACGGACGGGGCGAACGGCGTCTACGGGTACAGCTCGACGAACGCGTTCCCCACGCAGACCTACCAGACGACCAACTACTGGGTCGACGTGGTCTTCTCGCCGGGCACGACCACCGCCGGCAGCCTGTGGAACAACGCGACGGTTCCGACCAACACCTCCTGGCCCGACTCCGGGTCGGTCGTGCTCGGAGTGAGGTTCCGGTCGTCGGTCGACGGGGTGATCAGCGGTATCCGGTTCTACAAGGGCTCGGGGAACACCGGGACGCACATCGGGAGCCTGTGGAGCAACACCGGTCAGCTGCTCGCCAGCGCCACCTTCACCAACGAGACCGCGTCCGGCTGGCAGCAGGTGTCGTTCCAGAATCCTGTCCCGATCACCGCCGGTACGACCTACGTCGCTTCGTACCTCGCGCCGACGGGGAACTACGCGGTGGACCGTCCCTACTTCACCACGTCGTTCACGAATTCCCCGCTCACCGCCCTCGCGAGCGGTACGGACGGGGCGAACGGCGTCTACGGGTACAGCTCGACGAACGCGTTCCCCACGCAGACCTACCAGACGACCAACTACTGGGTCGACGTGGTCTTCGCCGCCTCGTGACGGCCGCGCGCCGCCCGCCTCCGGACCCGGCAACGTGTCCCGCGCGTTTCGGCAAAGGCGCGAGCGGGCGCGGGCCCGCGGTCGCGCCCCGGCCGTAGGTTGAGCCCGTCATGATCGGGACGGACGGCCCGTCGCCACCTCGGCGGCGGGCCGCCGCGCGAGACGAAAGGCGAGCGTGTGAGGATCCTCGTCACCGGCGGGGCCGGGTTCATCGGCTCCCATTACGTGCGCGCCCTGCTGACCGGCGCCTACCCCGGCTACGAGGACGCGCGGGTGACCGTCCTCGACAAGCTCACCTACGCGGGCAACCCGGCCAACCTCGCCCCGGTGGCCTCCAGCCCCCGTTTCACGTTCGTCCGCGGCGACATCGCCGACCCGCGCGTCGCCGCCGGCGTGGTCCCCGGCCACGACGTGGTGGTGAACTTCGCCGCCGAGACCCACGTCGACCGCTCCATCACCGGGGCGGCCGACTTCGTCCTTTCCAACGTGCTCGGCACGCAGACGCTGCTGCAGGCCGCCCTGGACGCCGGGGTGCGCACCGTGGTGCAGGTCTCCACCGACGAGGTGTACGGCTCGATCGACGAGGGCGCGTGGGACGAGGACGAGCCGCTGCTGCCGAACTCCCCGTACTCCGCCGCCAAGGCGGGCGCCGACCTGCTGTGCCGCGCCTACCACCGCACCTACGGCCTGGACGTCCGGGTGACGCGCTGCTCCAACAACTACGGCCCCTACCAGTACCCCGAGAAGCTCATCCCGCTCGTCGTCACCAACCTGCTCGACGGGGACCGCGTGCCGCTGTACGGCGACGGCCTCAACGTCCGCGAGTGGCTGCACGTCGACGACCACTGCCGCGCCGTCCGGCTCGTGCTGGAGAAGGGCGCGCCCGGCGAGGTCTACAACGTCGGCGGCGGCGTCGAGCTGACCAACCGCGCACTGGTCGGCATGCTGCTGGAGGCGTGCGACGCCGGCTGGGACGTGGTCGACCACGTGACCGACCGCCCCGGGCACGACCGCCGGTACTCCGTCGACAGCGGGAAGATCCGGTCCATCGGGTACGAGCCCCTGGTCCGGTTCGACCAGGGGCTCGGCGAGGTGGTGCGCTGGTACACGGCCAACCAGGCGTGGTGGCGGCCGTTGAAGCGCCGCTCAGGAGGGCGCGCCTGAGGCCGCCGGGCCCCGGGCCGGGTCCGGCAGCCGGTAGACCGCGTAGTCGCCGTACCGCACCTGGAACGACGCGAACCGCCCCACCATCTCCGGGCGGCCGAGCAGCCGCTCGTCCGCGACCAGCCACCGCACGCCGTACCTCTCGCGCAGCTCCTCCACCCCCCGCGCCGAGGGCGCCTCGAACACGGCGTCGTTGGCCCGCAGGCGCGCCGCGTCCCAGAAGGGCCGCTCGGTGAACGGCAGGCCGCGCTCGTCCCGGTCCAGGTTGGCGGCGGTGTAGGCCCAGCCCTCCACCAGCACGCGCCGCTCGGTCAGGGCCGACACCCAGAAGTGGCGGCTGTCGCACGGCCGCTCGTGCCCCCACAGGCAGTGGGCGTTCGTGGCGACCACATCGCCGGGACCGGCGTGCCCGCGCAGCCATCGCGCGGCCGCCATCGCGCCGCGCGGGATCTGCTCGGGCACGGGATGGTCGGCGGCGTTCAGGTTGCTGTCGGCGCCGTGCCCGAGATGGTCGAGCACGCGCGCCTGCCAGGCCGCGGGCACGCCGGCGGCCGAGACCGCCACGATCAGCAGCGCCCGGGCCGCCGCGCGCCTCGGGCCCGACAGCGACGCCGCGACCAGCGCCGCGGCGCCGATGAACAGGAGCAGGACGGCGAACGGCAGGAACGGGCCGACGCTCCTCTCGCCGGGCGGCAGCGGCACCTGGACGCCGCAGGCCACCCGCACCAGGATCGCCGCGGCCATCCCGGCCAGGCAGGCGACGATGATCGCCCTCACTCCCGGCCGGCCCGCGCGCACGGCGGTGACCAGGCCGTACACCGCCAGCACCGCCAGGTACGGGTAGCAGGACTGCAGGAAGTACCCCTGGTTGAGGTCGCCCTCGCTGCCGAGCAGCAGCATCAGCCCCGCGCCCGCCGCCGACAGCCCGGCCATCAGCGTCACGGCCGGGCGCAGCAGCAGCGCCGGCCGGGCGAGCAACCCGAGCGCCCCGCACCACGTCACCCCCCAGCAGGCCAGGAACACCAGCGCGAATCCGGCCACCAGCCCGGTGGCCGCCGGCCGTCCCGCCAGCTCCGCCCACGTCGCGCGCACCACCGACAGCGGCTCGACCGTCATCCCCTGCCGGGCCCCGCCGAACAGCACGACCTGCGCGAACGCCAGCGCGCCCGCCGTCATGCCGAGTGCCCCGAGCGCGGCACGCGGGAGACGGCGCAGCCGCACCCCCTCCACGACCGTCACCAGCGCGAGCGCCGCCGCCAGCAGCGGAAGATAGGGCGCCTTGGCTCCCATCACCGCCACCAGCAGCAGGGCCAGCAGCGCCCACCGGCCACGGCCGCCTCCCGGCCGGGTCAGCAGGTCGGCGAGCAGCAGCATCACGGGCGCGAACAGCAGGGCGCCGAACGTCTGCGTCGGGCTGTTCCACGGCACGTGCAGGACGCCGGTCCAGCGCAGCAGGCCGTTGGCGCCCGAGTACAGGCTCGGCGCCGCCACCAGCAGCGTCCCGGCGACGGCCATGGCGCCCGCCGCCGCGGAGCCGATGACCCGCCGCCCCGTCAGGCCCACCAGGACCGCGAAGGCCACCAGCATGGGCAGCACGGACAGGCGCGTGAGCAGCGTCAGCGGCTCCACCCCGGTGATCCAGCTCGACGCCGCCAGGTGCGCGTAGGTGAACCAGTGGTAGTTCAGCGGCTCCCCGGCCACGAACGGCACCTGCGGCGGCACGTGGTTCCGCAGCTCGCCCGCCATCGACAGGTGGAACGGCAGGTCGGGGTGCGCCCAGCCCGCCTCCGGCCAGGTCGGCGCGACGACCCGGAAACATACGAAGGCGCTCCACCCGGTCAGGTACACCACCGTCCCCGCCGCGAACCACCGCTCCCAGCCGGGGACGTTCGGGCGCGGGCGCGCCCTCCAGAAGGGACGCAGCCGGGGGACCAGCAGGAACGTGGCGTAGACCGCGGCCGGCCACGCCAGGACGAGCAGCGGCGCTCCGGCGGCCCGTGCGGCGATGTAGGCGGGCACCTCGGCCGCGTAGCCGACCGTCAGCCCGAGCGCGAGGTCCTCGGGCAGTGAGCGGCGGCCGCGGTAGGCGGCCCGCGCCAGCAGCACCCCGGGCACCGCGACGCACACGGCCAGGTAGGCGCAGAAGGACGCCAGGTCCCTGGCCGAGACGCCGTAGTAGGAGAGCACCGCGACAGGGAAGCAGCCCGCCACCACGCCGGGCGCCCATCGGGAGACCACCGGGCCCCACGTCGTGCCCCCTCCCCGGAAGCGGCGGCCGGCCGTGCGGCCCGGGGGAGCCAGGGCGTCAGGGGAGGGACTGCCGGTCGTCGCGACCGGCGCGATCCGGCCGCGCGCGGTGGCGCCGGCCGGCGGATTCGTCGTCATGGGCGAAAGCTAGGGTCCCTGACCTGCCAGAACGCGCGCGGACGCCCGCAGGCGGCGATCTCCTTACCGTCCTTTTATCCCCCGTCTGACCGCCTCGCCCGCCGTCGCCCCGCCACCTTCCGGCGGGCGGCGGGGCTGTCGGCGGGTCACAGGCGTTCGACGTTCGGGCCCCTGCACCGGTTGCGCGCGTCGAACACGAACCCCGACGCCCGCTCCACCAGCTCGTAGTCGAAGCGGTCATGGTCGGTGAGGACCACCACGACGTCCGCCTGCGCCAGCTCCCACGCCGTGGCCTCGACCAGCACCAGGCCGCCCGGCAGCGGGTGGACGTCCACGTGCGGGTCGGCCACCCGCACCTCCGCGCCCAGCTTGAGCAGCTCCTTGACCACCTCGATCGCCGGAGACTCGCGGATGTCCCCGGTGTTCTTCTTGTAGGCGAGGCCGAGGGCGAGCACCCGGCTGCCCAGCACCGGCTTGCCCTGCCGGTTCAGCGCCAGCGCCAGCCGGTGCACCACGTAGTCCGGCATGTGGTCGTTGATGTCGTTGGCCAGTTCCACGAACCGGAAGTTGTGCCCGAGGCTGTGCTTGACCTTCCACGACAGGTAGGAGGGGTCGATCGGCAGGCAGTGCCCGCCCACGCCCGGCCCGGGCGTGAACCGCATGTAGCCGAAGGGCTTGGTGGAGGCGGCGTCGATGGCCTCCCACACGTCGATGCCGAGCTGCGCCGCGAAGATCGACAGCTCGTTCACCAGCGCCACGTTGACATGCCTGAAGGTGTTCTCCAGCAGCTTGCACAGCTCGGCCACCCGCGTCGACGACACCGGCACGGCGTGCTCCACGACGCGCTCGTAGAACGCGCGCACCTTGCGCAGCGACTCGGCGTCCACCCCCGAGACGACCTTCGGCGTGTTCTCCAGGCGCCAGCGCGTGTTGCCCGGGTCGATGCGCTCGGGACTGTAGCCGAGCGAGAAGTCCTCCGGCGTGCGCAGCTCGGAGCCCTCCTCCAGCACGGCCCGCAGGTGCTCGTCGGTCGTGCCCGGGTAGGTCGTCGACTCCAGCACGACCGTCGCCCCCGGCCGCACGTACGGCGCGATCGAGCGCCCGGCCTCGGTGATGTGCCGCAGGTCCGGGACCCCCTCGCGCAGCGGCGTCGGCACCGTGATCACGCAGACGTCGAACCCCTCGGCGTCCGCGTAGTCGATGGTGGGCAGATAGCGGCCCGACCGGCGCGCCTCCGCCAGGACGTCGTCCCCGACGTCCTCGATGTAGGACTCCGCGGCGTCCAGCCGCTTCACGCGCCAGGCGTCGACGTCGATCCCCACGACGTCGAACCCGGCCTCCACCGCCCGCATGGCCAGCGGCAGGCCGACATACCCCTGCCCGACCACCACCAGTTTGTCGCCCACGTCACGACCCCCCGTCGCTCCCCGTCCACGTCGAAGCCGACTGTAGGCGTCCGGGACGCGGCGCGACGATCATTCCCCCACCGGCGCGCGTGTCGCCCCGGCGGTGGTAACGCCGCAGGTCAGCGGCCGAGGAGCGCCGACGCCCGCGCGACCACCCCCGGGGGGACGTACCTGGCCACCGCCGCGATCGCCTTGTACCGCGGGTCCGGCACGCTGATCCGCACGCCGCGCGCCAGGTCGCGCAGCGCGGCGTCCACCACCTTGTCGGCCCGCAGCCACAGGAAGTCGGGAATGCCGGAGGTGTCGATGGACGCCCGCTCGTGGAACTCGGTGCGCACGAAACCCGGGCACAGCGCCATGACGCGCACCCGCGGCTCGCGCACCCGCGCCGCCAGGCCCGCGCTGAAGTTCACCACCCACGCCTTCGACGCGCTGTAGGTGCCGTCCGCGAGGAAGGCGGCCACCGAGGCCACGTTGATCACGCCGCCGCGTCCCCGCACCCGCATGCCCGGCAGCGCGGCGAGCGTGAGCCGCAGCACCGCCTCACAGTGCACCCGCAGCATCGTCACCTCGTCGGCCGCCGGGACCTCCAGGGCGTCCCGAGGGTGGCCGAACCCGGCGTTGTTCACCAGCAGGTCGACGCCCTCGGCCAGGCGGTCCTCCACCGCCGCGACGCCCTTCTCCGTGGCCAGGTCGGCGGGCAGCACGTCCGCCCGCACCCCGTACCTGCGGTGCAGCGTGCCGGCCGTCGCGTCGAGACGCCGCTCGTCGCGGGCCACCAGCACCAGCGAGAATCCGTCGGCGGCCAGCCTGCGGGCGAAGGCGGCGCCGAGCCCGGCGCTCGCGCCCGTGATGAGTGCGGTAGGCATGCCGGAAGACTAGCCCTTCCCGCCCACCCCCCGTCCCCGCCGCACGCCCCTCCACCACATCACCCCCACAACCGCCGTATCCGGGGAGCGCGCATGCGCCGGCGGGCGCTCACCCGCCGGGTGCAACTCCAGGATCGGGTGACCGAGCACGGCGACCGCCCCGCCGCCGGGGTCCGTGGCCGACGCCCGGCCACGGACCCCGGATCCTTCGACGGGACGACCCCTGGCCCGTCGAAGCGATAGGGCCTCAGATGGTCTCGTCCTCGGTGGAGCGGTGGGGGACCTTCTCGGGCGGGACCACGCCCATGCGGCCCGCCTCGAAGTCCTGGAACGCCTGCACGATCTCGTCGCGGGTGTTCATCACGAACGGCCCGTAGCGGGCGACCGGCTCGCGGATCGGCAGGCCGCCGAGCACCAGGATCTCCCAGCCGGCGGCGGACGCCGACGGCTGCGTGTCCGCGGCCCGCACGGTCAGGGCCTCGCCCCGCGCCCCGAACACCGCGAGTCGTCCCTCCTCCAGCGGGACCTGGTTCTGCCCCACCGTGCCACGGCCGCTGAGCACGTACACCAGCGCGTTGAAGCCCTCGGGCCAGGGCAGGTCGAGGCGCGCGCCGGGCGCGACGGTGGCGTGCAGGTAGTTGATCGGCGTGTACGTGACCCCAGGGCCGTCGTACCCGGCCACGGACCCGGCGATCACCCGGACCAGCGAGGAGCCGTCCGCGCTGGAGAGCAGCTTCACGTCGTTCCGGCTGATGTCCTGGTAGCGCGGCGCCACCCACTTCTGCGCCCGCGGCAGGTTCACCCACAGCTGCACGCCGTGGAACAGCCCGCCCGCGGCGACCAGCTCCGGCGGAGGCTGCTCGATGTGCTGCAGCCCGCTCGCGGCGGTCATCCACTGCGTGTCACCGTCCGAGATCAGGCCGCCCCCGCCCGTGGTGTCCCGGTGCTGGAACGCGCCGTCGATGATGTAGGTCACGGTCTCGAACCCGCGGTGCGGATGCCACGGCGTGCCCTTGGCCTCGCCCGGCGCGTACTCCACCGCGCCCATGTGGTCGAGGAGCAGGAACGGGTCGGCCAGCGACAGGTCCACGGTGGGGAAGGGACGGCGCACCGCGAACCCCTCGCCCTCCAGGTGGCGCTCGGCGGTGACGACCCGGCTCACCGGCCGCCACGCCGTGGTGGCCTCGGGCAGACGCGGAAGCCGCGGCAGGGTCAGGGTGTCAGCGGTAACGGCCGGCATGGCCCCTCCTTCTTCGTCACGGCACGTCCCGGCAGGCCCCAGCCCTTCGATCCGCACCGCAGCACATCAGATACTCCCCACAACAGAAGTTGATATTTCAACTATTCCGCCGCACTCCAAGCCACCACTCACCCCAGCCCACCCCGCGTTGACCTGCGGCGCCGTACCCCACATCGGCCCACGGCGCCGTACCGGGCATCGGGCTGCTGTCGTCGACTCCGCCGAGTCGCCGGCGGCGACGTTCGCGCGAAAGCCCTGAGAACCCGGTGAGCGGCCGCGGCTTCTCACAGGCCGATCACAGTCGGCCCCCTCCACGGCTAAGGGCGCCACCCAGAACGCTCCCCCTCACCCGAGCGACCTGCATCCGGCTCCCGCATCCGCCCGGTCGCCGACCCGCTGTCCACTCGCGACGCCGACTTCGGTCGAGAACCGCTGGTGCCCTCTCGTCCCGACATCCCTGTCGGCGGATGAGCGGTCTATGTAACGAGTCGAATGGCTTTTTCGCCAAGGTTTGGTCAAGATTCTTCTGGTGGGCGCGGTAGAGGCCTGCCGCCAAAGGGGACAACCATCCTGTTATCCCGCAATAAAGGTAACCCCGGTGCCCTCCTCCCGTTCAAACCGCAGCCCTCGACAACACCTCACCACGTGGCCTGCCGATCGGTGCCGCACTCCGGCGACCGGCCGTGGCGTCAGCACCTCACGGTCGACTACCGCCGTCGTCACGCATGACGGTCGAGAGAGCGCTCCGCTCATCACCGACGGTTGTCGTGGACCTGTACACCGGCGCCCACTTCGTCCTCGACGGTGGCCTCTCCGGGACCCTGATCCGTCGCGGTCGTATCTCGTCCTGCCCGGCCGGTGCCCTGCCGTATGTCACCGTGCCGGGTGCCCGGCGACCAGCGGGGGCGCGTGGTCCTTCGCGGTCGAGTGGTCATCCGGCCGGCCCTGTCCGCCTGTCCGAGGAGAGACATGTCGTCCGTTCCTCCCAACGAACCCAAGCCCGTCCGCGTCCCGCCACCCGGAACCCCGACGGGAACGCCACAGGTGGACAGCGCACCTCCTGACCCTCCACCGAACGAACACGGCCACTACGGCGATCGTCCGCACGAGGGTCCCCTCAAAGGCAGCCCCTTCGGCCGTTCACCGCGCCCGTCCTTCATGCCGGCCGGCGCAACCCCACCGGGCGCTCCGGGCAGCCGATCCCATGAGGGGCGTTACACACCGGACGGGCACGGACAACCACAGAACGGGGCCGCGTCCTCCATCGCCGACGACCAACCGGACCGTGTCCACGGCGTAGGCAAGAGCGCATACGACCCGCCCGCCCTGTCGAGCAGCCAGACGCCCTCGCGCCGCGATGGCGAGCCAGGCCGAGAAGGCGGCGGAGGGGCAGACACGCACGCCCACGACTGGTTCTTCGGCACCGGCAGCGCCGAGGGTCCGTACGGTGAGGCCGGGCGAGAGCGCGGCG
Source organism: Sphaerisporangium krabiense (assembly GCF_014200435.1). NCBI lineage: Bacteria > Bacillati > Actinomycetota > Actinomycetes > Streptosporangiales > Streptosporangiaceae > Sphaerisporangium > Sphaerisporangium krabiense. The sequence goes on from NZ_JACHBR010000002.1 coordinate 774,262, forward strand.
AGGTGATCGAACACGGCCCTGACGCATCCGACCTCGGGCACGTCAGCGCTGAGCATGCCCACGGCGAGTCAGGAGCGAACGGCGGCGGGACAGGCGCACGCCGCCGCAACCGTTCCGACCTCGGGTACGGCGGCGCCGACGGTGCATACAGTCAGGCCGCGCGACGAGGTGGTGGGAGAGGTGGGCGCCGTCACGACGATCCCCACGGTGGTGCCTACAGCGCCTCTGGTTCGTTCGACGGTGCCCTCGGGCCGGTCGACGGTGTCCCTGAATCGCTCGACGGTGGCCGTGGTTCGCTTGATGGCGCCCGTGGTTCGGTCGGCGGTGGCCATGGTCGTGGCGACGGTGCCCGTGGTCGGTCGGACGGTCTCCACGGTCGTGGAGACGCTGCCTATGACCACGCTCGTGAAGGTACGGAATCGCTGGGGTACGGGCCTCCAGGCCCGGGTGTTCCGTTTGGGCGCGGTCCGAGATCGGGACGCGGGTGGAGTCGGGAGAGGACGGAGGCGGCAGCGTCTTCGAGGGCGGGCGCGGTAAGAGATGCACCATGGCAGGCCAGGACGTTGATGGGCATATGGGATCAGGGCAAGATCCTTCTAGTGCTCGTGCTGGCCTTTCTCGTTATGGCCTGGCGGCACGCGGTCATCGTCGAAGGGACGGGCACCTTCGGTGAGGCGCTTGGCGCGGTCGCGAGCGGATACGTGGGTTCGGTCGTCCTCGTACTGATCGTCCTGGAGACTCTGCGGCAGGTTCACACTCTGACCGCCGAACGCTCGGTCGCCTACCGGCGCTGGCGGGACGTGAGAACGGCGCGTTTCGACCGTTGGGCTCACACACGGTTCGATGACCGCAGCCGTCACCTCCTCGCCTCGACCGCCAAGTCACTGTTCTGGCTGGCAGCGGTCGCTCTCATCCTCGGCGAGATTCTGGATGCATCGCCGCTCGCCGCCCTGCTCCGCTCACCTGATCTGCTCGGCGAGCTCCTCGCGTACGCGCCGCAGCTCGCCCTCGGTGTCCTCTTGGTCGGGATCACCGCCGGCGGGCTCCTCTGGCGCTTCCTGCGCACGGGAATCGACACCTACCGCCCAGGGGAGATCAGAACGCGGTTCTCCGACATCCAGGGACAGGACCACATCGTCGATCGGCTCAGGGACCACGTCGTTCTGCTCCGGGACCCCACGCCGTTCGAGGCGAGGGGCGGCCACGTGCCGAGGACGCTGCTGCTGTGGGGCCCACCGGGCACCGGCAAAACCCTCATGGCCGAGTCCCTCGCCGGCGAGTCCGCCAAGCCGTACGTCCATGTCCGCCCGGACGCCTTCAGCGGCCCGCTGCCAGCACTCGGCGCCATGAAAATGAGGGCCCTGTTCCGGAGACTGCGCAGGCTAGCCCTCCGCCATGACGGCGTGATCGTGCATTTTCCCGACATGGCCGCATGGTCCAGCCACTTACGTTCCCCCAGCGCCACACCACCTGGGGATCCCCACCTGAGCAGTTCAGCAGTCGCGACGCCCGCCAACGGCGCCACCGTCCCCACCTCCGCCATGACGGAGAACGACTGGGCGTCCCTGGGAAGACGGCTGGCCGGCAGGATGTCTCCGCCCAGCGAGACAAGCCTCAACGCCTCTGTGGCACTCCCGAATGCACCCTCACCCGCTGGCGGCGCAACGGGATCCGGCAGCGGCGCGACGCTTGGAAATCTGCACGCTGGAGGTTCGCCGATCGGCAATATGGCGGCCGGCGGTTTGGCGGCTGGAAATTCACCGGTCAGCGGTGTAACCGGTGGCGGTGTGATCGCCGGAGAACTGACCACTGGAGGACTGCCCAGTGACCGTGCGATCGATGGCGGTGTGACGGCTCAAGGTCTGCCGTGTGACGGTGTAGCCGGTGGCGGTGTGACGGCTCAAGGCCTGCCGGGTGACGGTGTGGTCGGCAGCGGTGTGACGGCTGAGGGATTGCTCGATGGCGGTGCGACGCCCGGTGGAGTGACCATCAATGGGGCAAGTAGTGCCGATGCCGTAGGCGTTGAGCCTGGCGCCAAGGAGACGGCGATCTCCAGCGCGGGACCCACGTCCGTCACCGCCCATGCGCGCCGCGAACAGGCCGATCACATGCGCGGTGACCGTGACGTCCCCGATCCTCGGCCGCTCGCCACATCGTCCGTCACCGCCCATGCTCCCCGCGAGCAGGGCGATCACATGCGCGGTGACCGTGACGTCTCCGATCCTCGGCCTCTCGCTACATCCCTCACCGGCGGACCCCAGGGCGATCTTCTGTCGGCGCCTGGTCGCCCACCCGTCCTCGCGACCCTGCTGGCGGAACTGTCGGGACTTACCAGACCACGCGGGTTCTTCAACGTCCATGTACGGCGATTGCTCGGCATGCGGCCCTTACCGTCGCCCAAGCACCGGATCCTCATCGTGTTGTCCAGCGAGAACCACGATTCGATCGACGACGCTCTGGTACGTCCAGGCGTCATCGACCGCGTCTACGAGGTCGCCCTCCCGTCCGAGACTGGACGTCTCCACATCTATCAGGCGTACTTCGCACGGGTCCGCCACCAGCTCACCCCGGAGCAGCTCGACATACTCGCGGCGATCACTCCAGGCATCACGGACGCCGCGATCAGGACCCTGGTCAACGAGTCCCTGATCAACGCTCTCCGAGCCGGACACGAGCACATCACCTGGCCTGACATCATGGCCGCCCACCAACTCGTCCTGTCCGGCCCCACCGAGGACGCCCAACACCTCACACCCACGAACCCACCACCCGCCAACCCCGCGGACCCCACCCCTCGAGTCCCATCTCCCCAGATCCGCCTTACCTCTGCTCCAACCCCGCCTGCCCCGAGCCATGTCCCCGATGTGACCGACACTCCTCCAGCGACTATTGATCAGTCCACCCGGCGCCCGTCCACTCGGTCGAATGGAATCGGGACTCTGGTCGGAAGGCGAGCCCGATACGGGTACGGGGATGCTCCTGGCAGGGGACGGGCTATCGGTCCGATGGGGGTGGTGGTCGCGGCCATGATCGGGCTTGTCGTCTTCGTACTGGTCGGGGTGGCGCTCTTCGGTGGAGATTCGGTCTCTGCGGACGGGGGCGAGAGTACGGGACCATCTCTGCGCACGATGGCGGCCATGCTCGCGGGCTTGGTGGTGCTGGGAGCCGGTGTTGTGGTCGCTGTCACGACCGTCCGCGCCCAGCAGGCGGCACGCGTCAGAGCCGAAGAGAACCAGGCGCGGGCCGTCGAACGCGCGCAACTCCTCGCCGCGGCCCTGGACCCCGAAACCGCGATGCGCCTCCTCGGCTACCCCCCTGAGCACCCCATCCCCCCGAATCCCCTTCACACAACCACCAACCACACCCCCGGTTTCGCCTCGCCTGCTTACCCCGGTCCGTTCAATAGGAGCGCCGACCACGCCGCCGATTTGCCCTCGCCTGCTTATCCTGGTCCGTAATAGGTCCGCCGACCACACCCCCGGTTTCGCCTCGCCTGCTTACCCCGGTCCGTTCAATAGGAGCGCCGACCACGCCGCCGATTTGCCCTCGCCTGCTTACCCCGGTCCGTAATAGGTCCGCCGACCACATCCCCGGTTTCGCCCTGCCTGCTTACCCTGGTCCGTTCAATAGGAGCTGCCGACCACGCCGCGGATTTCCCTCACCTGATTACCCCGGTCCGCTCGATGGGTCCGCCGACCACAGCCCTGACGTCGTCTCCTCCGCTCCCTCTCGTTCGTTCAATGGGACCGCCGAGCGCGCTGCTGGCTTCGCGCCTTTTAGTCAGCCATATCCGGGTAACGACACTCGCCGACGGCACCACTGAGTCCGTGACCTCAAATCGCCCTGATTCGCTTCATACGGCCTTCGATGGCATGGATTAGTCCGCGCTCTGTGTCCTTCCGCGCCCTCGATCCGTTCGCTTGGTGCGCCTTCTCGCCGTCGTCAGATCTGTTGGCACGCAACACCCATAGGCACGCGCGGATGCTTATGGCGATCACCGACCGCCCGGGTGGCCGGGTCGCTGTCACCGCCACCGTCACGCGCGGCCGGTTACGGCGTGGCGCGTCGGGGGCCGTGGATGTGGGGGGTCACAGTTTGAAGTCGAGGTCGGGGATTATCTCGGCGACGTCCATCTGGGCTTTTTGCAGGCGGCCGGAGTAGTCCCAGTTGAGGGACTGCCAGCGGGTGAACTGGTCGAGTACCCATTGTCCGGACTGGCGGCTGCCGTTGCCGGACTTGCCGTTGCCGCCGAACGGGAGGTGGGCCTCGGCGCCGGAGGTGGAGTTGTTGACGCTCACCATTCCGGCGCCGATCCCCGAGCGGAACCGGAAGGCGGCCCGCGGGTCGGTGGTGTAGATGGAGGAGGACAGGCCGTAACCCGGCCGGTTGGCGAGCTCGACCGCCTCGTCCAGGCTGGCGAACGACGCGACGCCGACGATCGGCCCGAAGGTCTCCTCGAGGAACAGCCGGTCCTGCGCGCGGACGCCGTCGACCACCACCGGGTGGTAGTAGAGCCCGCCCGCGCCGTCGAAGGCACCGCGCGGGTTGTCCGCGGTGATACGGCCGGTGGGGCCGGTGACGACCGTGTGGTGCGGCTGGATCCAGCCGAGGTACTCCTCGAACCGCTCGGCGAACCGCTGGTCGAGCATCGGACCGAAGAGGACCTCTCCGGCGGGGTCGCCGACGCTCGCGCCGGCCACGGCCCGCGCGTACCTACGGACGAACTCGTCGTGCACGGACTCGTGCACCAGGACCGTGCCGAGGGAGGTGCACCGCTGCCCGGCCGTGCCGAAACCGGAGAACAGCGCCCCCTCGACGGCGAGGTCGAGATCCGCGTCCGGCATGATCACCATGGGGTTCTTGCCGCCCAGCTCCAGGCATGGCGACTGGAGGTGGCGCCCGCACAGCTCGCCGACCTGGCGTCCGACCGCGGTGGAGCCGGTGAAGCCGACCTTCTGGACGGTGCCCTCGCCGAGGGCGGCGTCCAGCCCGGCGAACGTCGTGGGGCCATCGGCGAAGACGATGTTCAGCACCCCGTCGGGCAGCCCGGCCGCGGCGAAGAGGCGGTAGAGCGCGTGGGCCGAGGCGGCGGCGTACTCCGCGGGCTTCCACACCACGGCGTTGCCGCACAGCAGGGCCGGGACCAGATACCAGCTCGGTACGGCGACGGGGAAGTTGCCCGCGGTGATGACGGCGGCGACGCCCACGGGCACGCGGAAGGTGAACAGGCTCTTGTCGGGCATCTCTGACGGCACGGTCTGGCCGTAGAGGCGCCGGCCTTCGCCGAGGAAGAAGTCGCAGGTGTCGACGATCTCTCTGACCTCGCCGAGCGCCTCGGCGTACGGCTTTCCGATCTCGGTGGTCACGAGCCGGGCCAGGGCCTCGGCGTTGGCCTCGACCAGCCGCCCGATCGAGGCGATCACCCGGCCGCGCACGGGCGCGGGGACCGCCGCCCACTCACGCTGCGCGGCCGACGCCACGCCGCAGGCCCAGGCGAACGTCGCCTCGCCCGCTAGCCGGACCCCGGCCACGACCTCGGACGTCCTCGCCGGGTTGATCGACTCGTAGGTCGAACCGCTGGCGTCGTCGGCGGGCTTGCCGCCGATGACGGAGCTGATCTGGCGGGTCACCGTTGACCTCCTCACATGGGCGCTTGCTGCCATTCTTCCGCCTGCGCGGGCTTTCCCCAACACGTGGTCCGGCGATTGTGGACAACTTCCCGTTGTCCACAGAAACCGCTTGGACAACCGTCGCCGGCCGGCCCCGGCCGAGGTGGTCGCCGTCTGGGATCGCGGAAAACCGCGGCATGAGTGACCGGTTCGCCGGGTGCGGCGGACAATATGCACCTAAATCGGCATTTCTGAGTCGGGGAGGATTCAGCGGCCGACGAGGTGTTCGTCCGTCGATTTTTGTCCTTCCATTGCCGTGCTCGAAGCGCTCGTGATCGCCGGGCGGGTACGCACGAGATCGATCGTCACCCGTCTTGCATAAGCCCGAATCATGGCGACGCCGGTTCGGCTCACCGCTGACGCCGGTGAAACCAGATTCGGGCGAGATGGGCCCGTCAATCGTGCATTTTCCCGGGATCCGTCGTCGCGAGTGACGGATCCGATGAAACATGCCCGACTTGCCGCACGAAGCAGGGAGGACCCATTGCGAAACCTTCGCCGGCGCGCGTCGCTGGCCGCCGCCATCGGCATCACCGCCTTGTCCCTCGCCGGTATTCCGGCCCAGGCGGGCACCGGCCCGAGCCTCGCGCCGACGGCCCGCACCTCCGCCTGGACGGCGCTTCCCGCCGCACCGGTCGCGTTCGCCGCGGCCGAGACGCATAAGGGAGCACGGTCCGCCGCGTCGGGCGAGCCCGTCTGCACCGCGCCGTACATCAACGAGGATCAGCGGCTCGGCCCGAAGAGCCTGCCGCAGAAAGGGGTCCTGGGCCGGATATTGCGGACCTATGTCCCTCTCGGGGGTCTTCCTCCGCAGAAGTTCCTCGACCGCTACTGGGATTGGTCCGTCAACTTCTACCGATTTCCGCCGGACTTCGGGTTCGCGCACTCGGGTGGCTATCCGAACGGCAGGCCGCTGATCGCGTCGAAAACCCTGCGCGTCGGTGAACGGGTGGACCGGTTCGGCAGCGAGAACGGCGCCTTCCTCGCCCCCTACGGAACTCCCTACGAGGAGCGCGGCATTCCACCGACCAGCCTCGACACGTTCCCCGATTCTCCCGAATATCCGTGTAACTACCATGTGTATCGGGTGATCAAGGAATTCGCCGTCGATTTCGGGCCCATCGCCTCCGCGTTCCAGCAGCCAGGAGGAGGCTCGCAGTACCACCTGGTGAGCAGGCTGATCGCCGAGGCGCCCCAGAACCGGGACGAGGTCGCGGTCGGCTGGCTCGTCCAGAACGGGTACCTGGTGCGGCTCAACTGAACGGCCGGGCGGGGGAGCGGCACCCCGCCCGCGCCCTCTCACCGGCGCTACGGACGTCCCGGTAGCGTCAGAGGGCCGTGAAGTCCGCGAAGTCGAACCCCGGGGACACCACGCAGCTCACCAGCACGCCTTCGGTCCCCGCCGGACGGGCCGCCTGCCACGTCCCCGCCGGCACCAGCGCCTGGGGCTCCTGGCCCGCCTCCACATCGGGGCCGAGCCGGACCGTCCGCGCCTCGCCCGGGCGCGCCCCGGAGCCGCCCAGCACCAGGTCGAGCGGCCCGCCCCTGTGCCAGAACCACACCTCGTCGGAGCGCACGACGTGCCACACCGACTCCTCGCCCGGCTGGAGCAGGAAGTAGATGCCCGTCGCGCTCTGGCGGAGCCCGCCGTGACCGGGGGGTTCGAAGGACACGCCGGTCCGCCACGTCTCCCGGAACCACCCGCCCTCGGGGTGGGGGAGCAGGTCGAGCGCCTCGGCCACCGCGGGACGCTCCTGGACGGCGACGAAGGCGCCGGTCACGTCACGGCGCAGGAAGCGCCTGCGTCCCTGGTCGACGAGGATGACCGGGTCGGGGCCGGTGAAGGTCTCGCCCGCCACGCGAAGCGCCTCCGCTTCGCCGGACACCTGGACCGAGGGGCCGTCGGGGTACGCGCCCAGCGTCATGAGCAGCACACGGTAGATCCTATTCGACCGGCGCCGCCGCGGGTGTCCCGGCCACGCGTGCCGGAGTGGTGAGGCGCCGGACGTCCGGCACGGCCAGGACCGCCGCGCCGGCGACGAGCTGCCACACCGCGCCGAAGCACAGCACGGTCGTGACGCCCGCGACGGCGGCCACGGGACCGGCGGCGGCGAGGCCGACCGGGCCGAGGGCGAAGGCGCCCACGCCGGTGAGCGAGGTGATCCGCGCCAGGACCTCCGGCGGCACGTGCTGCTGGTTCGTCGTGGCGTACAGGGCCCCGCACACCGCCGAGCCCGCGCCCGCCACCAGCGCGGCGACCGCCACCACGGGCGTCGACAGGCCCGCGGCCAGAGCGCCCGACGGCAGCGCCCAGCCGAAGGTCGCCACCGTCGCCACCACCAGAGGGCGACGTGGCACGCGCCCGCCCACCATCGCCAGACCGCCCGCCATCGCGCCCGCCCCGTACAGGCTCATGATCAGGCCCCACCCCTGGGCGCCGCCGAGGCGTTCGTGCGCCACCACCGGGCCGAGGACGAGGAACGGCGCCCACACCAGCACGTTGAACAGCGTGAACTGCACGGTCGTGACCCACAGCCAGGTGCGCGCGCGGAAATGGTCCCAGCCCTGGCGCATCGCGCCCTTCTCCCCGCCGGAGGAGGGCACCGGGGCGTCCGAGACGCGCAGCTTCGCCAGGGCGACCGCGCCCGCCGCGTAGGTCGCCGCGTCCAGCGCGACCACCACGCTCGCCCCCGCCCCGGCCATCACCGCTCCGGCCAGGACGGGCCCTCCCACGTTCGCCAGGGACTGGGCCAAGCCGGACAGAGCGTTGGCGTCCCGCAGCTTGCCCTCGTACGGAGTGCCGGAATCGGCGAGCCTGGGGATGAGGCCGCCGCGCGCGGGCATGGCGAACGCCTCGCCCGTACCCCACACGACGGCCGCCGCGACGAACGTCCAGATCGACGGGCGGCCGAGGAACAGCGCGGCGGCGAGGACGGCCTGGCTCGCGCCGCGCAGGACGTCCGCCGCGATCATGACGCGGCGGGGGCCCACCCGGTCGGCGACGACGCCACCGAGCGGCAGGAGCGCCACCATGGGGACGATCCGCGCCGCCATGATCACGCCGAGCTCGGTCTGCGTGCCGCCGGTGTCCAGGACGGCGAAGGTGACCGCCAGCGCCGCCATCGACGAGCCGAGCAGCGAGGTCGCCTCGCCCGCGAAGAAGAGCCGCAGGTCTCTGTACGCCAGAGCGGCCAGGCGTCCGCGCGCCCATTTCCCCAGTGATTTCCGCGCCATGACCGTCCACCTTGCGGTGCCCCGCGAGAGCTTTCAAGAAGTCGGCTGAGGAAAGTTGAGTCTCTTTACTGCAGGATTCGCACGGCGGCCGCACCTTGCCATCAGGCCGGTACAGAAGCCTAAGTAGACTCGGACGGCGGCCTCGAGGATTGGGTTTTTACTGCGGTAGAAGGGTGACGACGATGGCACATCCCCACCTAGGAGGAGAAGACGGCGCCGACCGTCCCCGTGCGGTGACGCTCGCGAGCGGGACCGAGGGGGACGTGCGGTGACGCTCGCGCCCGTCGAGTACGCCGTGGCGGTCGAGCACTACCTTGGCACGCTGCGCCTGGCCGAGGCGTCCCGGCGCGTGTACCGCATCGCTCTCGCCACCTGGGCGTGGTCCCTCGTCGACCGGCCTCCTCCCGAGGGCAGGGCCCGCCGTGGCGCGGCGCCGCCCATCGTGCCCCTCGCCTTGCTCGACGCTCCCGACGCACCGCACCGCCTGAGCGTCGCCCTCGCCCACCGGGCCGCCGTCGCCGATCCGCGGACGATCGGCCGTGAACTGTCCATCCTGCGCGGGGCGATCGCCTGGTGGCGCACGCGCGGGTGGATCACCGCAGATCCGCTCCGCGGGCTCCGTCCCCCGCCTGGGCAGGCCGCCGAACCCGTGGCGCTCACCTCTGAGCAGATCGAGGCGATCTTCGCGCTGCCGGTTCCGCTGCGCGAGAAGGTCTGCTGGCGGCTGCTGTACGAGACCGCCGCCCCGATCGAGCGGCTCCTCGCCCTGAACGTGGACGACCTGGACCTCGGCCGCATGCGGGTTCGCGCCCATCCCGAGAACAGCCGGTCCGGCACGGCTCCGAATGGCCGATCGCGGACAGGTACGGCGACCGGCAACCGCCGCCCCGGCACGGCCTCCGGCAACGGCCGTCCGCGGACCGGCACGTCCGCTCCGAACGCCCCTCAGGCCGGTTGGGCCCCTTGGGCCGACCCGCGGGTGGGTACGGCGGCCCAGACGGGTCGGCAGGCTGGCACGGCGGGGGAGACAGGGCCGTGGACCGGTACGGCCCCTTGGACCGACCCGCGGGTAGGTACGGGGGCCGAGACGGGTCGGCAGGCCGGTACGGCGGGCGGAACGGGCCCGTGGACCGGTACGGCTCCTCGGACGGACCCGCGGGTAGGTATGGCGGCCGAGGCGGGTCGGCAGGGCGGGACGGGCCCGTGGGTTGGAGCGGATGCCGGGACCGGCCCGCAGGCGGGCGTGGTGTCGGAGATGCGGTGGCGGGCGGGTACGGCGCGGCTCCTGGCGTTGCTCCTGGTCGGGCGGGCCGGTGGTCCGGTCTTCCTCACCGAGCGCCGGGCCCCGTCCGGCACCGCGCCCCGCGACCGCTGCCCGGTGACCGGCCGCGGCCGATTGTCGTACCGTCGCGCCGCGGAACTCTTCACGGTCGCGACCCGTCATCTCGACCCCGACGGCCACGGCTGGACCCTCCGCCACCTCCGCGCGGCCGGCCCCGCCCGCCCGTGAGCCACCGACCCAACCCCGGCGCCGAGCGCCCCGCATGTCCTGCCCCGAACGGGGCGCACCAGAAGTGACCGGTGGTCGGCCGCCGATCACCCCTTTTGGCGAAAGAAATCTACGATGTAAAGGGCCGTGGTCGGGTCGCCACCCGACATACCGGCGACAGCGGACCCCATGCGACGACAAGGTGTCTGGTCTTCGCGGGGTCAGGTCCCCCGCACTAAAGGGCTCGCGGGGTCAGCCCTTGAACGGAGCAGGTTCGCTGGGGGGCGGATTGCTCGAACGCACGGGGTTCGCAGGGGCAGGTCGCTCGAAGAGTGCCGGGTCAGGTCGCTCGGACGGCGAGGGTGCGTTCGGCCCACTGGGCGATGTCGCGGCGTTCGATCGCGGCGGCCATGAGGTCGGGGAAGGCGTCCGGCGTGCAGGCGAAGGCCGGCACGCCCAGCGCGGCCAGGGCCTCGGCGTTGTCGCGGTCGTAGTGGGGCTGGCCCTCGTCCGAGAGCGCGAGCAGGACGATGACCTGGACCCCGGCCGCCGTCATGGCCGCGACCCTGCGCAGCATCTCCTCCCGCACGCCCCCCTCGTACAGGTCGCTGATCAGAATGAAGATCGAGTTCGTCGGCCGGGTGATCAGCCCCTGGCAGTAGGCGATGGCGCGGTTGATGTCGGTGCCGCCGCCGAGCTGGGTGCCGAACAGCAGCTCGACCGGGTCGTGCAACTGGTCGGTCAGGTCGACGACGCTGGTGTCGAAGACCACCAGGGACGTGCGCAGCGCGCGCATCGAGGCCAGCACGGCGCCGAAGACGCTCGAATAGACCACCGACGCCGCCATCGAGCCGCTCTGGTCGATGCACAGCGTGACCTCGCGGATGACCGCGCGCTGCTTGCGCGCGTAGCCGACCAGCCGCGACGGGACGACGGTGTTCCTCTCGGGCAGGTAGTTCTTCAGGTTGGCCCTGATCGTGCGGTCCCAGTCGATGTCGGAGACCCGGCGCGGCCGGTGGGTGCGGGCCGACCGGTCGAGCGCGCCGGTGATGGCCGTCCGCGTGCGCTGCGCCAGCCGGCGCTCCAGGTCGGCGACGACCTTCGCCACCACCGCGCGGGCCGACCGGCGGGCGGTCTCGGGCATCACGCGGTTGAGCGAGAGCAGCGTGCCGACGAGGTGGACGTCGGGTTCGACGGCCTCCAGCATCTCGGGTTCCAGCAGGAGGCGGGTGAGGTTGAGGCGTTCGATGGCGTCCTTCTGCATGACCTGGACGACCGTCGAGGGGAAGTAGCTGCGGATGTCCCCGAGCCATCGCGCGACCCGGGGCGCGGAGGCGCCGAGGCCCGCGCCGCGCTGGGCGTCCGCGCGCCCGCCGCCGTCCTGTCCCGTGCCGCGCCCGCCGTTGTAGAGGGCGGCGAGCGCCGCGTCCATCTGGGCGTCGGCGCCGCCCAGCGCGCAGCCGGTGCCGTCGGCGTCGCCGCCGAGCACCAGCCGCCACCTGCGCAACCGGTCGTCCATCACGCGCTCCTTCCCATGTCGTGCCGGCTTGTGGTCCGCGCGCGGGGCTCGGGGGTCATGACGCCTCTCCCAGGATCGTGAGAACGGTGGCGACGGCGGGGCCCGCGCGTTCCGCGTCCGCCTCGGGCGCCGAGACCGGGGCCGCGTCGCCCGAGGCCACCCGCCCGCCGATGGCGCGGCGCTCCGGCGGGGGGAACGCGCCGAACGTGCGGCGCAGCAGGGGCAGGACGTCCACGAACGCCTCGCCGGGCAGGCTCGTCAGCCACGTGTCGATCAGGCCGAGCAGGCCGGCGTCGTGGACCAGGAGAAGGCCGCTGCCGGCCAGGAAGCCCTCGACCCAGGCGGCGGCCTGCGCGGGCGGGGTGCCCGCCGACATCGCCCGGGACATGCGCAGGGCGACCTCGTCGGCCGGGATCGTGCCGGCGTCGAGCAGGATGCGGGTCAGCCGGCCGCTGATCAGCCCGTGCAGGTCGCGGCGCTCCGCGATCCCGCGCAGCGTGGCCAGCCAGCCGTCCCTGCGCGACTCCAGCAGGCCGACGGAGGTGTGCACGGCGTCGACGTGCGCGAGCATCTCGCGGGCGGAGTCGTCGTCGAGCCCGGTGACGGCCGCGGGGAGCCCGGCGCGGATGCGGCCGAGCAGGGAGTCCACGATGACCGACAGGCCCGCCGCCGGGGTGCCGCGCACGTCGCCGTAGCGCTGCGTGCGGACCAGCGCGGGCAGGGCCGCCATCAGATGCGTCACGTCGTTGTCGAGCGCCGCCCGGGTGGAGATCGACGCCAGGACGTGGGGGAGCGCGTCCGGCAGGTCGGCCAGCAGGCAGCGCTCGGCCACCGCCGTGAGCTCGGCGAGCGTCCTCGGGGACGACTCGGCGGGAAGCCTCGGACCGGCGTGCCGGGCCGTCCGCGCCGATCCCACGTCCACGAGCTCGCGCACCCGGGCGGTGGCCGCGGCGGGGACCGTGGTGCCGTACGCGCCGGCCTCGATCAGGTCGACGTCGAACTCCGGGCGCCATGCGAGCGTCCACGACTCGCGGAAGGTGCCCTTGCCGCGGGCCTCGCGCGCCGTTCCCCACGCCACGCCGAGCAGCCCGAGACGGTGCAGCAGGCGGCTGCGCTCCAGGTCGAGGGGCTTGCGAAGGTCCAGGTCGAGTTCGCGCTCCAGCGCCTCGGGGCGCAGCTTCAGGCGGCGCTGCCGGTCGCGCAGGTCGCGCTGGAGCGGGACCATGGGCGTATCGTCCGGCACGCGGCCGAGCCGTTCGCCGACGACCATGCGCCGCTGGATCAGCTCCACCGGCAGCTCGTCGCCTTCGCAGAGCACCGCGCGGACCGCCTCGGTCACCTCGCCGAGCCCCGCGAGGGGGTGTCCCCGCACGAGGGCGAGGCTGTCGGCCAGGCGGACGGCCTCGATGACGTGGGCGGAGGAGACCGGGAGGTCCTCCTCGCGCAGCACGGCGGCGGCCGCGGCGAGCCAGCGTTCGATCGGCTTGTCCGGCGAGGCGAACAGGTGGTCGTACCAGCCGGGCGAGGTGATGCCCGCGCCGTAGCCGCTCCAGGACGCCAGCCGCCCGTGCGTCCACGGCACCCAGGTCATCTCGACCTTGACCTTGGGAAGCCCCTTCAGCAGGCGCTCGTCCGGCGCGGCCGGGCCCGGTTCGCGCAGCGCGGGAACGTGCCAGGCGCCGCACACCACGGCGACGTGACGGTGGCCGTCCTTGACCGCGGCGCGCATGGTCCTGCGCATGTACGCCTCGCGGCGGGCCTCCTGCTCGTGGGGGGTGTAGCCCTCGCGCACGGCGGCCATGGCGTCGGCGATCACCTCGAACGGGGTGTCGCCGCGGTGTTCGACGGCGTCCTCCCACCAGCGTTCCGGGTCGTCGTACCCCGCCGCGCCGGCGAGCTCGCCGATCGGGTCCCGGTGCGTGACGGGTCCCCGCGGGCCGTCCGCCTCGGCGTCCGGGAGGGTGATCCGCTCTCCGGGGTGCGCGCCCGGCTGCCCGCGGCGTGCTTCCGGCTCGCCGGGACGCCCATCGGGCTCCTCGGGAGGCGCTTGCGGTTGCCCGGGACCCGCCGCCGGGGGAGTGGGCGCGGTGGTGCCGGGGCCGGCGTCCACGGACGGCGCCACCGGCTCGGGGTCCGGTTCGGCGGGAGGGCCGGCCAGACCGTGCGTGGCGGGCAGGTCGCAGAAGCGGACGGGGATGCCGGCGCGGATGGCGTACTGGATGGCCTGCCACTCGGGGGAGAACGTCGCGAACGGCCAGAACGCGGCCCTGGACGGGTCTCCGGGCACGTGGGCCAGCAGCGCGACCGGCGGCTCCATGCCGGGGTCGGCGGCCAGCGCCACCACGGCGTCGGCCTCCGGCGGGCCCTCGACGAGGACGATGTCCGGGCGCAGCCGCTCCAGCTCGGCGACCACCGCGCGCGCCGACCCGGGCCCGTGGTGCCGCACGCCGAGCACGCTGAACACCGGCGCGGCCCCGGCGTCCCTGCGGTGCTGCCCGGGCCGTGCGGCGCGCTCCGCCACGGCGGGCGGCCGCTCAGGAGACATCGCGGCACGCCCGGTAGAAGTCGCGCCACTCGGGGCGCTCGCGGACCACGGTCTCCAGGTACTCGTGCCAGACCACGCGGTCGGACACCGGATCCTGGACGACGGCGCCGACGATGCCCGCCGCCACGTCGCCGGGGCGCAGCACGCCGTCACCGAAGTGCGCCGCCAAGGCGATGCCGCTGGTCACGACCGAGATCGCCTCGGCGGTGCTCAGGGTGCCGCTCGGCGACTTGACGGTCGTGCGGCCGTCAGAGGTGGCCCCCGAGCGCAGCTCGCGGAAGACCGTGACGACGCGCCTGATCTCTTCCAGGCCGGTGGGCGTGGGAGGCAGCTCCAGGGACCGGCCGAGCTGGGCGACACGGCGCGCCACGATGTCCACCTCCTCCTCGGCGCTGGCGGGCACCGGCAGGACGACGGTGTTGAAACGCCGCCGCAGCGCGCTGGACAGCTCGTTGACGCCGCGGTCGCGGTCGTTGGCCGTGGCGATCACATTGAAGCCGCGGGTCGCCTGGACCTCCTCGTTCAGCTCGGGGATGGGCAGCGTCTTCTCCGACAGGACGGTGATGAGGGCGTCCTGGACGTCGGACGGCATGCGCGTGAGCTCCTCGACGCGGGCCAGACGGCCCTCGGCCATGGCGCGCATCACCGGGCTCGGCGTCAGCGCCTCGCGCGAGGGACCCTCGGCGAGCAGCCGGGCGTAGTTCCAGCCGTAGCGGATGGCCTCCTCCGCGGTGCCGGCCGTGCCCTGGACGAGCAGCGTGGAGTCGCCGCTGATCGCCGCGGCCAGGTGCTCCGACAGCCACGTCTTGGCGGTGCCGGGCACGCCGAGCAGCAGCAGCGCCCTGTCGGTCGCCAGCGTGGCCACGGCCACCTCGACGATGCGGCGCGGGCCGATGTACTTGGGGGTGATCTGAGCGCCGTCGCCGAGCAGGTAGGTGGTCACGGCCCAGGGCGAGAGCCGCCACCCCGGCGGTCTCGGCCGGTCGTCCGCCTTGACGAGGATCTCCAGCTCGTCGGCGTACTGGTCTTCCGCGTGGGGCCGCAGAACGGTCATGTCTGTTCAGCTCACTCTCTCGACGTGGATGGGGGTCGCGTGGGTGGAGGGCGCGCGGCTCGGAGGTCCTCCGGAGGAGTGGTGGGTCATGGGCGTAGCTCGGCGTGCATGTGGCGGCGGAAGCGCAGCGTGGCGGCGACCTCCTGGACGTGCCACTCGTCCGAGAGCCGGGCGGCCATCTCGTCCATGGCCGGGTCGACGCGCTCGCCGGCCAGGCGGACCAGCTCCTCGAGGTTCCAGGGCTGGTGCCCCGCCGTCGCGATGATCTTCTCCAGCACGGCCTGGGCCAGGGCGGCTCCCCACGGCGCGGGCAGGCCGCCGAGCATCATGATCAACTGGCCGTCGACCGGCTGGTCGTGGACCAGCTCGGCCGCCTTGTCGGCGCGCTCGGCGGGCGGCAGCACGGCGAGCAGGTCGCTCAGCGGCTCCACCGCGAACAGCGCCCGTGCCCACTCCGCGTCGTTCTGCAGGACGGCGGCGCGCTCCCAGCCGAGCCTGATCTCCCGGGCCCACTCGCCGATGTTCAGCGCGACGATCCGCTTGGCGGGCAGCCCGAAGTGATCGGCCCAGAAGGACAGCGGCGTGTGGGCGATGACCTGCTGGAGCCACCAGCTGCGCTGCCCGGTGCCGGCCGGGGCACGGGACCGGATGCCGTCGCGCTCCATGGCGGCGTCGCAGGCCGCCGGAGGCTCGGCGTGCAGCCGGTCGCCGGTGACGCGCAGGCACAGCGCCGCGCGTGCGGTCATCCTGAGGCCGAGCCGCGACCGGGGGAGCCGGGTCAGCAGGTCGGCGGCCTGGGCCCTGACCTCGCGGCGCCGGTCGTCCAGCGCGGCCTCCAGGAACGGCTCGTCGGCCATCGACAGCCCGTCGGACAGGGCGTGGACGAACGCCGCCCGGTCCTCCGGGGTCTCCTTGTCCCAGCCGCGCAGCAGCAGTGCCCGCGCCTTCGCCGGATCGTCGGCCCGGAGCCCGCGCAGGAAGGAGAGCCGATCGCCTCGCGTGCCGAACTCCCACAGAGGATGCCCGGCCACGTCCTCGCCGCCCCCGGCATCGGCGCCACCTGTCCCGCCACCTGCGGCATCGGCAGGAGATGGCCGGGCGGCGCCTGAGGCAGGGACGTGCCGATGCCGCGGGGCTTCCGTGCCGGCGTGCGCCGGGACGCCGGAGCGGAGGGTGGCCTCTTCCAGGACGTACTTCCAGGTGTCGTTGAGTGTGGCGAGCCACCGGCCGCGGGCGCCCGCGAGGACGCCGATCGACGGTCGCAGGGACCGGTCGCGCGCGCCGTGGTCGAGCACCGGGGGCAACAGTTTCGCCGGCAGCCGGTAGCCCAGCGCGGCGGCGGCCTCCAGCCACTCGGGCAGCAGGCGCGACTGCTCGCCGCCGAGAACGCGCGCCAGCCGGTCGGCCGCCGCGCGCGGCACCGGCGGCTGCTCCTCGGCGGGCGCGGCGGGCAACGGCTCCCCCCTCTGGAGCCGCTGCCCGGCCCGCGCGCCGACCGTGCGGGCCGCCGCCTGGCCGAGCAGGCCGGGCCGGGGCCGCCGATCGGTGCCGACCAGCGCGGCCGACACCAGCCGCTCCCAATCGTCGATCGTGATCACCAGGACTCCTCTGTCGCGTGAGGCGCGCTGCCGCCCTCGCGGCGCGCGGACGGACCGGGACGGGAGGTCACAGCACCACCACCTGGCCGTCTTCGTCCCATGTGGTGAGGGGACGCAGCCCTCGCGGCGTCCACTCGGCGGCGACCGTCGCCGGATGCCCCCCGGACACGGCCAGCAGCCGCCAGGGAGCGCCCAGGGAAGGGTGCAAGGGCACACCCTCCGCCTGCTCGCCCGGCGCGGCGGCGGGGTCGGCGAGGAGCCAGCGGCCGCCTCGGGACGCGGGGACGACGTCGCTCAGGAGGACGGGCCAGGAATCGGCCCAGGGGTCGCCGGCGATGGCGGCGGCGACCAGATCGAGGACCTCGCGCACGCCGGAGCCGCGGGGCGGTGTGGACGGCAGGGCGCCGTGCCGCGCGGCCACCAGGGCCCGCAGCGGGGACGCGCCGGGGTAGAAGGCCAGCTCCGCGTCGATGACGGTGCCGGTGACCAGGGTGGCGTCCATGGCCTGGCCGACCGGCGCGAAGGTGAGCACGAGCGCGTACCGGCCCGTGGTCTGCCCTTTCAGCCAGACCCTGCGGGCGACCAGACGGTCCTGCTCGTCGTCGCGCTGCCCGAGCACGTGCCACCGGTCGCGCACGGCGGGCGAGGCCAGGACCTCTTCACGGGAGACGGGGAAGCCGACGCGCGAGCGGACGGTGTCGCGCAGCGGGGCGGGCAGGGAGGCGGCGCGGCGGTAGCCGACGGCGAGGAGGTTCAGCAGGCCGTACTCGCCGAGCAGGCGGGCCGGCCAGTCTTCCTCGGTGAGGACGCGGTGCAGCCGGGAGACCGCCGCCGCGACGCCGGGCGCCTGGGCGTCGACCAGCCGTCGCGTCAGCTCCTGCCACTGGGCGGGGGAGCTCTGCCGGGCTCCGGACAGCCCCTGCCCGATCTGGTCGGCGAGCCAGCGCTCCAGCTCGGCGAGCCCGGCCGCGACCCGCTCCTCCCGCTGGGCGGCACGGCGTTCGGCGGCGGGGTCGGGACCGTCCTCGGCGGACGCCCCCGTGGGCCCCTGCCCGGCGGAGGGAACATCGGACGCCCGCTCGGCGGTCTTGGCGGCGCGGGCGCGGCGCTGCTCCAGCCACTCGGCCACCCAGTCGGGGGCGGCCTCGGCGGCGGGCACGTCGCCGGCCGACCAGATCAGCAGCAGGCCGAGGGCGTGTTTGCAGGGGAACTTCCTGCTGGGGCAACTGCACCGGTAGGCGGGCTCGCCGAAGTCGACGCACGCGCGGTACGGCGAGGCGCCGCTGCCCTTGCACTCACCCCACAGCGCCCCGGCCCCGACGCCCGTCGCCGACCACTTGGCCGCAGTGCCGACGCTCTGCGCGCCCTTCTGGGAAGAGGCGTCGGGGGCGAGCGCGAGCACCTGGTCACGGCTCCAACGTTCGATCACGAGCGGCACACTAGCGGCGGCCTCTGACAAAATCGGAGTCCGCGCCTGCCCGCGGCCCGGTCATCTATACCTATGGCGAAACCCCAGGTCAGCGTACGGATGATGTCCGCAGTGCCCGCGTGGCCCGTCCGCGGGGCCGGCGGGGCGCGGGGCTCGAGGGGAATACCGGAGCCCGCAGGGGTACGGGATGCCCATGAGTCTCATATGGGAACAGGTCGTCATCGACGCCGCCGATCCGGTGGCGCTCGGCCAGTGGTGGACGAAGGCCCTCGGCTGGGTGGTGGTCAACGACGCCGAGGACGAATACGAGATCAGGGTCGCCCCCGACCTCCTGCCCGGGCTGATCTTCGTGCCCGTGCCGGAGGGCAAGCAGGTGAAGAACCGCCTGCATCTGGACTTCCGCCCGAAAGATCAGAAGGCGGAGGTGGAGCGCCTGCTCGCGCTCGGCGCCCGCCCGGCCGACGTGGGTCAGGGTGACGAGCGGTGGGTCGTGCTCGTCGACCCGGAGGGCAACGAGTTCTGCGTGCTCTCCGACCGCCGGCAGGACGCGGTGTGACGATCGCCGGCCGATGGGGGGCGTGGCCGTCGCCGATGACCTAGGACCAAAGACCGAGAGGGGCCCGATGCGGCAGCGCCAAATCAGGACATAACGTAACCCAGTGTCCTCAGCTGTGATCGATTCCCCCGTCGGCCCCCCTCCCGGCGTGTTGAGCCGTCCGTACCGGGCGATCAGCGTCGGCATGGTGGCGCTGATCCTCCTCGTGGCCTTCGAGTATCTGGCGGTGGCCACCGCGATGCCGGTGGTCGCCAGGAGCCTGCACGGCCTGCCGCTCTATGGGCTGGCCTTCAGCGGCTCCATGGCGGCGAGCGTGATCGCGACCGTGGCGGGCGGCCGGTGGAGCGACGTCCGCGGCCCCGTCGCCCCCTTGTGGGCGGGGGTGGGCGGTTTCACCCTCGGCCTGCTCATCGCGGGCTTCGCCCCGAGCATGCACGTCCTGATCGCCGGCCGGTTCGTCCAGGGCATCGGCGGCGGCCTGTTCTCCGTCGCGCTGTACGTGGTCGTGGCCCAGGTGTTCCCCGCCGCGATGCACCCCAAGGCGTTCTCGCTGCTCGCGGCGGCCTGGGTGCTCCCCTCGGTGGTCGGCCCGGCGATCACCGGTGCCGTGGTGGAGCACGTGGGCTGGCGGTGGATCTTCCTCGGCATCCCGCTGTTCGTCGCGCCCGCCGCGCTGCTGCTGTGGCGCGGCCTGGCGGGCAGGACCACCGTGCCTCCCGCGTCCGACGGCGCGCCGGGCACCGGGTTTCGCGCCCGGCTGCTCTGGGGCGGCGTGGTGGCCGTCGGCGCGGCGCTCCTGCAGTACGGCAGCGGCCTCGGCCCGGGCGGCTTCCCGCTGCTGGCGGCGGGCCTGCTGATCCTCGCCTTCGCCCTGCCCAGACTGCTGCCCCGGGGCACCCTGCGCGCGGCGCGCGGCTTCCCCGCCGTGGTCCTGCTGCGCGGCCTGGCCGCGGGCGCGGTGTTCGCGGCCGACGTGTTCATCCCGCTCATGCTGACCGGCCAGCGCGGCCTGAGCCCGACCCAGGCCGGGCTCTTCCTCACCGGGTCCGCGCTGAGCTGGTCGTTCGCCTCGTGGGTGCAGGGGCGCGGCCGGCACGACCGCAACAAGCTGCTGCGTCTCGGCACCACCATGCTGTCCGCGGGCGTCGCGGGCGCCGCGCTGCTGGTCTTCGCCCCCGTGCCGCTGGCCGCCGGCCTGGTCGCCTGGCTGGCCGCCGGGTTCGGCATCGGCCTGGTCTACCCGATCCTGTCGGTCCTCACCCTGGAGCTGTCCGCGCCGGGCCAGGAGGGCGTGAACACCTCGTCCCTGCAGATCGGCGAATCGGTCTTCTCCGTCGTGATCATGGCGGTCACCGGCGCGGTGTTCGCCGGGCTGGACACCGCGTGGTGGGTGTACCTGCTGTGCTTCGGGCTCATCGCCGCGCAGGCTCTTCTCGGGTTGCTGATCAGCGGCCGGGTGCGGCCTGTCAGCCCCTGACCAGGACGAAAGGGACGTTCCCTCTGCCCGCGTTTGGCCTGGATCCCCACACCGGGCACCATGGAAGGGCAGGTGTCCGACAAGGGGGTTCCATGCCACGCGTCCGTGAGCTTGAGGTCTTCCGGCTCGTGCTGCCCTACGGCAGGCGTCCGGAGAGCATCCTGGTGAAGCTCACCGACTACGGGGGCATGACCGGCTGGGGCGAGGTCGTGCAGGGCCCCGGCCGCACTCTGCCCGGCCCTGTGGCCGCCTCCGCCGAGGCCGGCGAGGAGGCGGACGAGGACGAGGTGGCGGGCGCGCGCGACAACGCCCTGGCCAAGACCTGGGCCGCGCTGGAGGAGTCGCTCGGCCCGGCCCTGCTCGGCGTCGACTGGGAGCACCCCGACGAGCTGACCTCCCTGCCCGCGAGCTCCGCCGTCGACCTGGCCTGCTGGGACCTGTGGGCCCGCATGCGCGGCGTCCCGCTCGCGCACGCGATCGGCGGCACCCGCACGTCCGTGGTCGCGACCGTGCGCCTGCCCGCCGAGCGGTCCCTGGAGGCGATGGTCGCCCGCGTCAACCGGCACGTGTGCGCCGGATACGCCCACGTCACCCTGGACGTCCACCCCGGATGGGACGTCGAGCCGGTGCGCGCGGTGCGCGCGGCGTACCCGGCGCTGGCGCTGGCCGTGGACGCCCGCGGCGTCTACACCGACGTCACGGCGCTGGCGGCCCTGGACGCCTACGACGTGACGGCGATCGAGCGGCCCTTCGGCGGCTTCGACACCCCGCCCGACCTCGCCCTGCACGCCGAGTTGCAGGGCAGGGTGTCCTCGCTGGTGGCGGTGGAGGTGCATTCGGTCGCCGCGCTGGAGCAGGCCATCGCCGCGCGCGCCGCGAGCGCGCTGCTGCTGCGTCCGTCCCGCTTCGGCACTTTGCGCGCGGCGCGGACGGCCCACGACCGGGCCGCCGCGGCCGGCTGGGACATCACGGCGGCCGGCGGCAGGGGGACGGGCCTGGCCCGCGCGGCCACCGTCGCCGTCGCCAGCCTCCCGGGCTGCACGCTGCCGGGAGACGTCACCGAGCCCCCGCGCAACGCCCAGATCGTGACGCCGCCGGTCGGCGCGTCCGGCGGCGTGGTGGCCGTCCCGCTGACCCAGCCGGGCCTCGGCCACCTCGTCGACGAGGACCGGGTGCGGCGGCTCGCCCGCGACTCCTTCCGCCTGTGAGAGGCCGTCAGCCGATCGACTGCTCGTGGCGGAACACGTCGTGCGGGTCCCACACCTGCTTGACCTCCAGCAGCCGCTCGTAGTTCTGCCCGTAGTACAGGCGGTACCAGGGCACGCCGGAGGTGTTCCAGATCTCGCTGTTCAGGTCGCGGTCGGGGTAGTTGACGTAGCAGCCGTCGGTCACCGCCTCGGGATCGGCCGCGCCGCCCGCCGGGACGGGCACGCCGCCGGTCCGCTGGTAGACCCTGCGGTACAGCTCGCGGATCCACCGCTCGTGCACGGCGTCCTCGCGCGGGTCGGTCCAGTACGTCTGGTACTGCAGCTTCATGATCGAGTCACGCTGGGCGACGGCCGTGTCGCGCGGCCCCACCGCGTTGATCCTGCAGCCGTAGGTGTCCACCTGGATCAGCGCGTCGGGGTTGTCGTACCCGGTGTTGTCGTAGTCGCCGTCGTCGCGTGCGCCGGACAGGAAGTTCCACATGACCTGGATCTGGTCATCGGGGAATGGCCTGCGCATGTAGGCGGACTTGTACTTTCCGCGCCGGTTCGGCCCCGAGCTGTTCAAGGTCTGGGTGGCCTGGATCCAGGGCATCAGGCGCGGCTCCTCGTGCAGGCCGGGGATCTGCGGATGCTCGCCCATGACGACGTCCAGCTCGGCGCGCGGAAGGTCGAGCCCCTCTTCGAGCCGGCCGAGGAAGGCGTCCAGCCGTTCGCGGCCGGTGAGCGGGTTGTTGGCCTCGACCTGGGTGATCAGCCCGATCTTCCCCGCCGACCTGTGCGTCAGCTTCAGGATGGAGAACAGGTCGGCGTACTCGCTGCGTATTCCGCCGTTCTCAGCGCAGAAGCGCCCGAAGTTCTCCACCAGCCGGGCGAAGCGCTCGTAGCTCATGTCCTTCCACTCCCACGCGACGGCGCTGAGCCAGACGTTGATCGGCGGGCGCGGGAGGTTCTTGAACCAGTAGCGGGTGATCACGCCGAAGTTCCCGCCGCCGCCCCCGGTGTGCGCCCACCACAGGTCGCGCAGGTGGCCCTCGTCGTCCTTGCGGGCGATGACGGCCTCGGCCCGGTAGTCGCTGTGCGGTTCGCGGCGCACGACGACGACCTCGACGGCGTACAGGTAGTCGACGGTGAGGCCCGCGCGGCGGGACAGCAGGCCGTACCCGCCGCCGCAGATGTGGCCGCCCGCGCCGACCGAGTAGCACGACCCGGCCGGCAGCGTGAAGCCGGTCTCGCGGTAGAGCCGGGCGTAGTTGTGCCAGTTCGTCGACCCGGCCTCCACGCAGTACGCGCCCATGCCGGGGTCGTAGTGGACCCGGTCCATCTGGCCCACGTCGATGATGACCTGCGTCTGCGCGTTGGAGACGAAGTTCTCGTAACAGTGGCCGCCCGAGCGGACGGCGATGCGGGTGCGGCCGCTGTTCAGCGCCTCGTTCAGGGCCCCGATCACGTCGGCGGTGGATCGGACGATCTTGATGTAGTCGGGGTGGGACGTCCAGCGCTGGTTGAACCCTTGGCACAGCGCGCCGTATCTGTCGTCGATCCCCGTCACGGTGACGCCCGAGCTGGCTTCCGCGTTGGACACTGCGCTCTCCTTGTGAGGATTGCCGGGTTTATCGGCGTTGTCGGCGTTGTCCGTACCGTCGGCGGGCGCCGTCCCTGGAGGGACGGCGGGCGTGGCGGTCCTGGTGGTGGGCACAGCGGGGACCGCAGGAGACGACGGGCGCGGGAACAACGCGCGGAGCAGGCCGCCCGGGGCGCGAGGACGAGGCCGTGGAGGACGCATCGAGGAGGGCCGCTCTCAGCACGGCCGCGTCACGGGGGGCGGACACACGAGAAAGACTTACCGTAGCCGGTCCATCACTACACGTCACCGTGAGGCCACCGTTATGAAACCGTGACCACCGCCGCGGCGTGCTCAGGTGGCGCAGATGTCCTTGTCCTGGGCGGTGGCGGACGGCGTCGGCGTTCCCGGCCCGGGGGACGGGCTCACCGAGGCCGAAGGGGACGGGGAGAGGGACGGTGAGGACGGCGAGGAGGGGGCGGGCGTCGGGGCCGGCGCGGCGCGGCGCCCGGAGTCCCGTACGGCCTTGGCGCTCAGCCTGCGGATCAGGTCCCAGTCCGGGTTCCCGGTGTGGATCAGCGGCGGCACGAACTGCACGCCGGTGACGCGCGCGTCCCGCACCTTCAGCGCCAGCGGCACGAGATGGGAGAGCATCGGCCGGGGGATGTCGGTGCGGAACATCCCCTTGGTGGCCTTGGCGAGCTGGTTGAAGCGCAGCAGCACGGTCGCGGGGTCGGCCTGGTGCAGCAGGGCGTCCAGCACGCAGCGCTGGCGTCCCATCCGCGTGTAGTCGTCGCTGTAGGTGCGCGACCGCGCGAACCACATCGCGTCCGCGCCCCGCAGGCGGCGGGTGCCCGCCTTGACCAGCCCCTCGTTGTACTTGCCGAACACCACGTCGGTGGGGACGGTCAGCGTCAGGCCGCCGAGGGCGTCGATGATCCGGGCCAGCCCCCACATGTTCACCATGGCGTACCAGTCGATCTCCAGGCCGAGGGTGTGCCCGATGGTCTCCTTCAGCGTCTCGGGGCCCATGCCGGTTCGGCCGCCGAACAGCTCGGGGTGGGTCTCGGCGTACTCCCACACCGAGAAGAGCAGATCCTCGCGGGAGCCGTCCGGGTTGGCGGGCAGGCGGAAGCCGGCGGGGAAGCGGCGGTGCATCGGCGTGCCCGGGGGGAAACGGACGTTCTCCAGGTTGCGCGGCAGGCTGAACAGGACGGTCGCGCCGGTGCGCACGTCCACGCTGGCGACGTTGATGCTGTCGGTGCGGATGCCGATCCGGTTCGGCTGCCAGTCGCCGCCGAGGATCAGCACGTTGACCCGCGTCCTTCCCTCCCACGGGTCGGCGGGCACGACGCCCCTCTCCGGCGCCGCCGCCACCGGGGCGGGGTCGTCGAAGACGGTGCTGAGCAGCTCCTCCGACACCAGGGCGTACTGCGCGACCGCGACGAACGGCAGCGAGACCGCGACGGCCAGCGTCCCCGCCAGGATCCCCGAGAGCACCTGCCCGGTCTGGGAGAGCAGGGACGGCCGCAGCACGACGTAGGAGCGCACCAGCAGGGCGAACCAGCCGAGGGCCAGCAGCGGGGCCACCACGACGGTGCCGCGCAGCAGGGCGGGGTCCAGCAGTCGCCCGCTGAGGTCGTCGCCCATCGCGAGGACCGTCGTCACCAGGCCGGCCAGCACGAGGACGTAGGCGCAGAGGAGGATCAGCCCGGTGCGCCGGCGGCCGGCGCGCAGGTGCGCCGAGCCCGGGAGCAGGGCCGACAGGGCGGTCCAGGCGATGACCTCGGCGGTCGTCGGGCGCGTGCTGGTGCCAGGCAAAGATCTTCCATTCCCCCGGTGGTCAGGGGGGCACGATACCCACGCCGTTCGACGGGGACGTGAACACGCCCCGAACGGATCATGATTTATCCGGACATAGCCGGGCAGGCGTCCGGCCGCCCTACCAAGGGATGCCGAACAGCCCGTAGTACGCGCCCGTGACCAGCAGCAACGCCGTCCCGCCCAGCACGGCCGCCATCGCGTACCGCTGCCAGCGCCCCGGCTGCCACCCCTCGCGCAGCGCCGTCGCCACCGCGGCGACCGCGGTGACCTCCTGCACCAGCATCAGCAGGGCGAGCACCCGGACGACCAGCCACCCGGACAGCACGGCGGGCCACGCCCCCGCCTGGTTCACCGAGAACAGCACGATCAGCGTGATGAACGCCAGCACCGAGGCGAGCAGGCCCACGCCCGTCCACGCCATGCGGCGCAGCCGCCGCCGGACGGCCGGCCAGACCTCCACGCCCGCCGACGTCAACGGCCCCCTGCCGCGCAGCCGGACGACCATCTCGGTGACCGGCGCCGCGACGTACCCGACCGCGGCGAGCGTCAGCGCCAGGCCCAGGATGGCGCTGTGGGCGTACCACGGCGCCTGCGGGATGTCGCTGGCCTGGTACCGCTGCACGGGCGTGGCGCCGGCGATCTGCGTCGCAGGCCGCGGTCGCGCGGTCCCGGGCAGGCCGTTGATCCAGTTCGCCAGCGTCTCCAGGTAGCCCCGGGTGTACGGGCCGCCGTTGACGCGCATCGCGTGGTCGGCGCCGCCCAGGAAACGGATCGTGTAATCGCGGTTGTCGCCGGCGGTCAGCGCGGAGGTCAGCGTCTGCATGCTCTCCACGAAGGGGATCGAGGGGTCCATCGTGCCGTACAGCGCCAGCACCGGCTGCGTCATCCGCTTCAGCTCCGGGACGCTGTCGTAGCGCAGGAAATCGAACCCGACCCCGCCCATCGCCTTCGTCAGCAGCTCGCGCACCCCGGCCGGCGCGTGCAGGCGCTCCAACTGCTCGTTGAGCGCCCAGGCGACCTGCCGGACCGGCGAGACGTTGGGGGAGGACACCAGGACGCTGAACCCGATCTCCTTGCTGGCGGCGGCCGCGATCGGCACCACCCAGCTCCCCTCGCTGACCCCCCACAGCCCCGCGCGCAGCGGGTCGACGTCGCCGCGCGAGCGGAGGACCTGGACCATGCGCAGGGCGTCGTCGGCGAGCAGCCCGAAGTCGCGGTGGCGGAAGTCGTACCCGACCGTGCGCTTGTCGTAGGTCAGCGTCACGATGCCGGCCTTGGCCAGCCACGTGGCCTGCGTGGTGAAGTCCTGGCGGGACCCCGAACCCGAGCCCTGCACGAAGGCGACCGCCGGATGGCGGCCCGGCACGCGGGGCGCGCGGATCGTCGCGGCGAGCGTGGCGCCCTTGACCGGGACCGAGATCTCGCGGGTGGTGATGGCGCCGTCGTGCGGGACGGGGCGGTACTCGGCGGCCGGCTGCGCCGGCAGCGTGCCCATCGTCTCGGACAGGCGCGGAGGGTCGAACGAGGGCGGCGAGAGCAGATATCCCACGGAGCCGAGCATCGCGAGGACCACCACCGTCGCGACGCCCAACCGGCTACGGTCGGTCACGCCACCTCCTGTTCTCGCGACCTCCTCGCGGAACCTCTTCCCGTGTCTTCGCCCACCTGAAAGGTTCCGATCGCACGCTTCTTACGCACAACAGAATTACACCCTCGAA
The DNA here is from genome assembly GCF_014200435.1 of Sphaerisporangium krabiense. Lineage (NCBI taxonomy): Bacteria > Bacillati > Actinomycetota > Actinomycetes > Streptosporangiales > Streptosporangiaceae > Sphaerisporangium > Sphaerisporangium krabiense. The sequence goes on from NZ_JACHBR010000002.1 coordinate 801,143, forward strand.
CACATCCTCCGATCATCAGATTAAGTCACGGGGCATGAACGATGGGGCCGGTGGTACCGCATTTGTCGGTGGGACCTGTTAGCTTCCTGCGACATGCGCGTCCTGCACACCTCCGACTGGCATCTCGGGCGGGCGTTCCACCGCGAAAGCCTCCTCGACGCCCAGGCCGCCTTCGTCGACCACCTGCTCGAAACGGTCCGTTCCGAGCGCGTCGACGTGGTGGCCGTGGCCGGCGACGTGTACGACCGGGCGCTGCCCTCGGTCGACGCGGTCGCGCTCTGTAACGACGCCCTGCGGCGGCTCACCTCCGCGGGCGTCCGCACCATCCTGATCAGCGGCAACCACGACTCCGCGCGCAGGCTCGGCTTCGGCGCCGAGCTGATCGACGCCGCGGGCGTGCACCTGCGCACCGATCCCGCCCGCGTCGGCGAGCCCGTCGTCATCGGGGACGTCGCCTTCTACGGCATCCCCTACCTGGAGCCCGAGGCCGTGCGGGTCCCCTGGGAGCTCGGCGAGCGCAGCCACACGGCCGCCCTCCGGCACGCCATGGGCCTGATCCACGCCGACCTCGCCCGCCGCGGCACCCGCGCGGTGGTCCTGGCCCACGCCTTCGTCTCCGGCGGCGAGAGCAGCGACAGCGAGCGCGACATCAGCGTGGGCGGCGTCTCCCACGTCCCGATCTCCGCCTTCGACGGAGTCGACTACGTCGCGCTCGGCCACCTGCACGGCCGGCAGCGCATGAGCGAGACCGTGCGCTACTCCGGCTCGCCCATCGCCTACTCGTTCTCCGAGGAACGCCAGCTCAAGGGGTCGTGGCTGGTCGACATCGGGCCGCGGGGGCTCTCCACCGCCGAGTTCGTGCCCGCGCCCGTGCCCCGCCCGGTCGCCACGCTCCGCGGCCACCTCGACGACCTGCTGACCTCGGAGCGGTGGGCCGGCCACGAGGACCACTGGCTGCACGTCACGCTCACCGACCCGCGGCGGCCCAAGGCGGCCATGGAACGCCTGCGCCGCCGCTTCCCCCACACCCTCGGCCTCGCGTTCGAGCCGGAAGGCGGCGACGAGGCCGCGCCCGCGGCGCAGCCCCTGGCCGGGCGCCCCGAGATCGACGTCGCCCTCGACTTCGTGCGCGCCGTGCGCGGCGAGCCCGCCGACGCCGACGAGACGCGCCTCCTCCGCGCGGCCGTCGAGGCGTGCCGGCTGAAAGAGGCTCTGGTCTGAATGCGTTCGTGCCACGCTGGACCACGTGACCTTGTCGCGTCGTCGATCACGCCCGCGCCCGGAGGCCCGCTGACATGAGGCTGCACCACCTGCGGCTCACCGCCTTCGGCTCCTTCCCCGGCAGCGAGGAGGTCGACTTCGACGCGCTCGGGGAGTCCGGCCTGTTCCTGGTGCACGGCCCCACCGGCGCGGGCAAGACCACCGTCCTGGACGCCGTCTGTTACGCGCTGTACGGCCAGGTGCCCGGCCTGCGCAACAGCGCGCGCCGCCTGCGCTGCGACCACGCGCCCCCCGACCGCGGGCCGAAGGTCACCCTGGAGGTCACGCTGCGCGGCAGGCGGCTGCGCGTCACCCGTTCCCCCGTCTGGGAGCGGCCCAAGCTCAGAGGCGAAGGGGTGGTCGAAGAGAAGGCGAAGGTCCTGCTCGAAGAACTGCCCGCCTCCGGCACGCCGGTGTTCCTGTCCAGCAGGGCCGACGAGGCGGGCGAGCTCATCGGCGGCCTGCTCGGCATGAACGCCGACCAGTTCTGCCAGGTCGCGATGCTCCCGCAGGGCGACTTCGCCAGGTTCCTGCGCGCCGACGGCGAAGAGCGCCGCCGCCTGCTGGAGAAGCTGTTCTCCGTCAAGATCTTCAGTGACGTCGAGCACTGGCTGTCCGACCACCGCACGACCGCCCACCAGGAGCGCCAGGAACTCCGCCAGCGCGTCGACTCGGTCATCGACCAGATGCGCGGCGCCGCGGGCCCCGCCCTCCTGGAGGCCGCGGCCTCCGCCGTCCCCGCAGCCGTGACGCCCGCTCCGCTCGAGGTCACAGGCGCCGTCCCGCGAGCGGGCGGTTCCCCGACGCCGGAGGCCGAGGAGCCGGCCATTTCGCAGGCAGAGGCTTCCGCCTCGCCGAACCCCGGAGTCCTGCGGGATCCGCGAGAAGAGCCGCTGGAGTGGGCCCGTGATCTTCTGGAGGCCGCCGGGCGCGCCTGCGCGGGCCTCAGCGGCGCGCGGGCCGCGAGCGAGGCGTCCCTGAGGTCGGCCAGGTCCGCGCTGGAGGCCGGGCACGAGCTGGCCCGGCGCCGCCGCGCCCACGCCGACGCCCAGGCCAGGCGGGACGAGCTCGACCGCGCCGCGGAGGAACGCTCCGACCTGGAGACCATCCTCGCCGAGGCCACCCGCGCCGACCAGGTCGCGCCCCTGATCCAGCAGGCCGAGCAACGCGCCGAGGACGCCACGAAGGCATCGCGCCTGGCCGTCGAGGCCACCGCCCGTGCCCTGCCCCTGCTCCCGTCGGCCGGGACCGCTCACCATGACGTCACCAAGCCCACCGGCCCGCGCCCGTCCCCGGGTGACCGCCCTGACTCCCGGAGTCCCGCCGCGGGTGACCGGCCGGAGCCGGAGTGGATGGCCACGCTGGAGCGTGCGCGCCGGGATGAGATCGCACGGCTGGAGCAGCTCGTTCCCGAGGAGGCGCGGCTCGCCACGCTGCGGGACGGGCTGGCGGAGGCAGGCGCGCGGCTCGCGACGCTGGCGGACGAGCGGGACCGGACGAGCCGGCGGCTCGACGCGCTTCCCGGGCTTCGCGCGCAGACCGGCGAGCGCCTCGCGCTGGCCCGCCTGGCCGCCTCCGGCCTCCCCACGGCCCGCGCCGCCGTGTCCGCCGCCACCCGTCACCTCGACGCCGTCCACCGCCGCGACACCGCGGCCGCCGACATGTCCGCCGCCCTGAACGATCTCCGCGCCCTGCTCGCCGACCTGCCCGGCTCCGGACAGAACGACCTGCCGGCTCGCCTGTCCGGCCCGGTATCCGGTGACCCGTCCGCCGATCCGGCGGGGCCTTCCGAGGAGGTCGGCGCGGCGGCGCGGGAGGTGCGTGAGCGGCTGTCCGTGCTGGAGCGCGGGCTCCGGGACGAGCTGGCCGGGCTTGAGCTGCGCCGGGCCGACGAGACGCGCGCCGCCGAGGTGCGCGGCGAGCTGGCCGAGATCGACGCCGTCCTCGCGGGGCTGGACGAACGTGAGGAGGCCCTCGCCGCCGCCCGGGACGAGCTGCCGGCCCGCCTCGCCGACATCGACGAGCGCCTGGCCGCCGTACGCGAGCAGGCGGCGCTGGTCCCCGCCGCCGAGGCCGCCTGGAACGCCGCCTGCGCCGCCCTGGAGCACGCCGAGCGCCGCGACGCCGTGGCCGCGGAACTGGAGGCCGCGGAGGCCGAGCGGCGGATCACCACCGACGAGGCCCAGGACCTGCGCGACCGCCTCCAGTCCATCAGGCAGGACCGCATCGAGGGCATGGCCGCCGAGCTCGCGCAAGGGCTCACCCCGGGCGAACCCTGCGCCGTCTGCGGCTCGACCGACCACCCGGCGCCCGCGGTCGCCGCCGAGGCCATGCCGACGGTCGAGGACGAGCAGGAGGCCGAGGCGCTCGCCGACGCCGCACAGGATCGCCGCCAGGCGGCGGAGGGCCGGGTCGCGGTCCTGCACGCCCAGGTGGAGGAGGCGGAGGCGCGGGCGGGCGGCCTGTCGGCCGACGAGGCCCTGATCGCCCGCGAGGAGGCCGAGTCGCGGCTCGCCGGCCTCGCCGTGGCCGCGGAGGACGAGGACGAGCTGGCGGAACAGGCGCGGGCCGTGCGCGCCGAGCTGGACGAGGTCAGAGACCGGGCGCGCGACGTCGAGCTCGAGATCGCGGGCCACCGCACGCGCCGCGCCGCGCTCCAGGCCGAGCTGGACCGTCTCGCGCTCGGCCTCGACACCGCCCGCGGCGAGGACGCCAGTGTGGCGGCGCGGCGCGAGCGCCTCGCCGAGGAGGCCCGGCTGCTCGGCCTCGCCATCGACGCCGCCACCCGCCTGGGCGAGACGGCCGCCGCCCACCAGGAACAACGCGCCGCGGCACGCCGGGACCTCCCGGAGACCCTCCGCCTCCTCGACGCCGCCGAAGCCTCGTCCGGCGCAGCCAGAACGGACGGCACGAATCCAGGCGCCGTTGACTCAGACGGCGCCGACGGCGGCGGAGCTCGGTCAGGCGTCACGATTCCAGGCGTGGACGCCGGCGGCGCGGAGTCCGGTGGGGCGGATGTCAGCGAGGAGGTGGCGGCGGGGCTGGTGCGGCGGGGCGAAGGGGTGCTGGCCGCGTTGCGTGCAGCGGCGGGCGAAGAAGCCGCTCTGGCCGAGGCCGCGGCGCGTCTGGACGCCGAGTTGGCCGAGCTGAACGACGCCCTCGCCCGCGTCGGTCTCGAACTCGCCGCGGAGCAGGCCAAGGAGGAAGGCCTCACCACCGAGTCCGAGCGGCTGACCACGCGTCTGGACGCCGCCAGGGGACAGGACGCCACCCTGTCCGCCCGCCTGGAGCGCCTCGCCGACGAGGCGGAGCTGCTGCGGGACGCCGCCGAGGTCGGCCGGCACGCCCGCGCGGCCGCCACCGAACGCGACGCCGCCGCGGCCAGGGCCGAGAGCGCGGCGGTGGAGGCCGGGTTCGCGGGGGTCGAGGACGCCCGCGCGGCCATGCGCACGACGTCGGCCCGCCAGGCGATGGCCGAGCGGCTGCGCGCGCTGGACGCCGAGCACGCCGCCGTCACCAAGCTGCTCGCCGATCCCGAGCTCGCCGCCGCCGCGGCGGCCCCGCCCCCGGACGTCCCCGCGCTGACCGAGGCGTTCGAACAGGTCGAGCGCGAGCACGCCGAGCGTTCCTCGGCCCGCGACCAGGCCGCCGCCCGCCGTGACCGTCTCGCCGAGCTGTCCACGTCGCTGGACGCCACGATGGCGCGGTGGCGTCCCGCCGAGGAGCGCCACCGCCTGGCCAAGAGCCTCGCCGAGCTGGCCGTGGGCACCTCGCCGGACAACGTGCCGCACATGCGCCTGTCGTCCTACGTGCTGGGAGAGCGGCTGCGCCAGGTCGTGGACGCGGCCAACGCCCGGCTCGACCACATGTCCGGCGGCCGGTACGTCCTGCTCTACGACCCGCGCAAGTCCGCGGGCGACCGCAGGCGGGCCGGCGGCGGCCTCGGCCTGCGGGTCCTGGACGGCTGGACGGGCGTCGACCGCGATCCGGCCACCCTGTCGGGCGGCGAGGCGTTCATGACATCCCTGGCGCTGGCCCTGGCGCTCGCCGACGTCGTCAGCGCCGAGGCGGGCGGCGTCGAGCTCGGCACGCTGTTCATCGACGAGGGCTTCGGCACCCTCGACGAGGACACGCTCGACGGCGTCCTCGACATCCTGGACGAGCTGCGGGACGGGGGCAGGGCCGTGGGCATCGTCAGCCACGTCGGCGAGCTGCGGGCCCGGGTGCCCGCGCAGCTCAAGGTGATCAAGAACCGGTTCGGCTCCCGTCTTGCCATGGCGGTTCCCGGATAGATCGCGGCGTATGGGAACGTTGTAACGGCTGGGGTGTTCGGTGTCATCGGGATCGACGACACGGGGGGGACATCCCAGGGCGGATGGAGAAGGGCGGGGAAGTCACGGGGTGAAGATCGCACTGCCGCGGGGAGACCGGCGCACGGCGATGATCGCGGCGATCGTCGTCGGCGCGCTCGGGATCACCGCCGCGGTCGCCGGGGTGGGCGTGTCCAGCGCCGGCCCGAGGCTGGCCGACGTCGGCGCCTGGCTGCAGAGCTCGGCACGCGGCTCCGTCGTGCACGCCAACGGCCTGTCCGGCCAGGTGGACGGCCGTATCGACCACGTCGCCAGGCCCGGCCGCGACCTTGACGTCGTCCAGCACGGCGCCACCGTCCTGCTGGTCGACCGGGCGGCCGGAACGGTCAGCCGCATCGACCCGGGCCGGCTCACGGTGGCCAGGACCCGCGAGTTCCCGGTGGCGCGCCTGCAGATCGTCGTCGCCGGAGACGCCGCGTACGCCGTCGATCCCGAGGGAACGGTCCAGCGTGTCGACCCGGTCACGCTCGCCGCCGTCGGCGCGCCCGTCGCCCTCCCTGGCCCGCTCGGCCGCGCCGCCGCCGACGGGGGAGGGACGCTGTGGGTGCCGGTGCCCGCGACCGGCCACGTGGTGCCGATCCGCGACGGCGTCAAGGGCGCGGCGGTCCCGGTCGGCGCGCCCGGCGACCCCTTGTCGCTCACCGTCGCCGGTGGCGTGCCGGTGGTCGTCGACGCCCGCGCGGCACGCGCCGTCAGCATCGGCGCCGACGGCACCCGTACCCGCTTCACCCTCCCCGACGCCGTCACGGCCACCGGGCGCAGCGGTGTGCTGTCCCCGGCGACCGTCGAGGGTTCGACCGTGCCCGTCCTTGTGCCGGGGCCGGACGGGTTGCTGCTGCTCCTCGACTCCGCCTCGGGGCAGATCGCCCAGACCAAGCTGTCGCAGGCCGCCGCCGACCCCGCGGCGCTCGGCGTGCCCCAGGCGCTCGGCGCCCGTGCGTACATCCCCGACACCGGCGCCGGGCGGCTGATCGTCTGGGACTCGGCGGCGAACGGCTTCGCCGAACCGATCCAGGTCACCACGCGCGAGGGCGACCTGGAGGTGTCCGTCCGCGACGGCCTGCTCTGGGCGAACGACGGCGCGGGCGACGGGGCCGTCGTGGTCGATCCCGAGGGCCGGGAGCGCCGTGTGCGGAAGGACGACCCCGACGTTCCCGGCCCGGCACGCACGTCGCGGCCCGAGCCGGCGCCTGGCACCGCGTCCGCCGGCGACGGCGGCGCGCCCACGTCGTCCGAGCCGACCGGCTCCCCGCCGCCCCGCCCCGAGCCCGGTCCGCACTCCACCCGGACCCGCGGCGCGGCGCCTCCGGAGGCGTCACCGACCCCGACACGCGACCGCGAGCCCCCGCCGGACCAACCCGGGGCCCCGGGGTCGGTGAGCGTGCGGTCCGGGCCCGGCAGGATCGACGTGGCGTTCGCTCCGTCCGCGAGCGGCGACGTGCGGCGGTACACGCTGGAGGTGTCTCCGGCGGGTGGCGAGGTCACCCCGGCGGCGGTGGCGGGGGACGGGCCGTTCCGCTTCACGGTGGCCGGAGGCGACTGCGCCAAGGAGTACACGGTGGTCGTCGTCGCGCGGTGGAAGGGCGGCGAGGTGCGGTCCGAGCCGAGCGGAGCGGCACGGCCCTGCGTCGCGCCCGCCGCTCCCGCGAACTTCCAGGCCGAGCCCAAGAACCACGGGGCCGACCTTTCGTGGTCGGCACCCGAGAACGCCGGCGGTGCGGACGTGACGTACGCGCTGTCGGGCGCGGCGTCCAAGGACGGGATCGCGGGCACCTCGGTGAGCGTCGAGGGCCTGAAGAACGCGCACAAGCACACATTCACCCTCAAGGCGCGCAACGCGGCGGGGGACGGGCAGGCCACGGCCTCGGCCACGGCGGACCTGGCCTACCCGCGCCACGCCTACCGGAACGCCGGCAAGACCGATGCTCTCGTGCGGCCGGGCCCCGGCAAGGACGGCGAGATCGGCCGCATTCCCAAGGGCCGCCACCGGCCCCTCACGGTGATCTGCCAGATAAAGGGCCCCTCCGTCACGGATGCCGAATCGGGGGAGACCAGCGACGTCTGGAACCGCATCGAATGGAACGGCGGTGTGGGGTACCTCAGCGACACGCTGATGAAGACCCCGCGCGGCGCGTTCCCGGCCGCGCCCCTGTTCCAATGCGACGACTGACCGGACGCGGCGGCATGCGACGAGACGCGACGACCGACAGGGGACCGACGTCGTGAGCCACACCCCACGGCACAGCGACCAGGGCCGCGCCGCCCCGCACCCCCCGTCCGGACATCCCCATAGCACCCCACCCTCACCCCACGACCCTCGGTCTCTTGGGGAGCCGTCCGCCCCGCACGACGGACGCGGCTCGGGCGCGTCCGACGGTGCGGCCGAGTATGGTCCAGAGGCGTCCGGCGGTGAGACCGGGTATGGCCCGGAGGTGCCTGATGGGGCGGCGGGACACGGTTTGCGGGCGTCCGGCGGGGAAGCGGGGTACGGCTCGCGGGCGTCCGGTGAGATGACGCCGGTGTACGGCGAAGACGTGGTGTCGGTGGTGTCCGGTGAGGTCGGGGGGCGTGTCAGCATGAAGTCCGACAGTGGTGAAGGGGCGACCCCTGCCGGAGCGCAGGGGCCGGTGCCCCCGGGTCCGGATGACCCGGTGAACGCGCCCCCGTACGGCGGCGCCGCTCCTCGCCACGGCATTCCGCCCGCTCCTCGCCACGGCGGCCAGGCTCAGCCAGGGGGACCGGACACCTGGTCCCGGCATGCCGCATCCGGGGAGACGGTATCCGGCCCCAAGGACGCGATTCCTCCGAGCCACGCCGGCGCGGCGTCTCCCGCTACGGGGCGTTCCGGATACCCGTCTCAGGATGGCGACTCGCTCACCGCCTCTGCGACGACGTCTGCGGTTCCTGCAGGTCAGACAAGCCATTTTGATCAGACGGGTTATCCAGGTCAGACAAACCATCCTGGTCAGATCGGCTATCCCGGTCACATGAGCCAGCCAGGTCGACCTGGCCCCCCTGGTGGGACAAGGGACCCAGCTCAGAGTGGACACCCAGCTCAGACAGGACAGCCGGGGCAACCCGGGCACCTTGGGCAGACGGGTCCCGTCGGAGTCACCGTCGCCGGACCCGTCGACGGTGGGGCGATGGATCGGCCGATGATGGGTGGCCATGGCGACGCCGTGACCCTCGACCAGGGCACCGCGCGCCTCCAGCGCACCGGGCGCGAGCAATGGGACACCCGGTATGCCGACCCAGGATCTCCGGCAGCTCCGTCATATGCCGCGTCCTCGCCATCTCCGACCGCCCCGCCATACGCCGCATCCTCGGCCAATACCGGATCTCACACGCCGCATGTGGACCAGTGGTACGGGAGGGAGGGGTCCGCATCGCCTGGGTACGCTGCGCCCTCGCCGAGTGCCGGATCCCCGACGCCGCACGCCGATCAGCGGTACAGGGGCCAGAACACATCGGCTCCGCCGCTGTACGCAGCATCCTTCCCGGCAGCGGGATCCCCGACGCCGCATGCCGGGCAGGGGTACGGGAGCCAGGACACGTCGGCTTCGCCCCTGTACGCCGCATCCACGCCGGGTGCCGGATCCTCGACGCCGCATGCCGGGCAGGGGTACCCAGGTCAGGAGCCTTCAGCGTTGTACGCCGCGTCGTCGGACAATTCTGGATCTTCCATGTCGCACGCTGGGCCGGGGTATGGGGGTCAGGAGACGCCCGCGTTGCCGCCATATTCCGCGTCCTCGGCGGGTGCCGGATCCTCGATGTCGTATGCCGAGCAGGGGTACGGAGGACAGGGGTCTTCGGCTTCGCCGCCGTACGGCGTGTCCTCGCCGAGTAGCGGATCTCCGATGTCGCAGGCCGACCAGGGGTACGGGGGACAGGAGGCTTCGGCGCCGTATGCCGCGGCCGCGGTGTACGCGGCGCCCACGATGCACGACGCACCGGCGGTGGCCGTGGCGTCCCCTCGATACGGCGAGCCGCCGATGGAGTCCGCGAACCCGGGGTACGGCGACCCCGGATCGGCCGCGCCTCCTCCCCGCGCCGTGTCCCCGTCGGCTCCGGGGCCCCGGCCCTACGTCCCGGCGCCCTCGCCGGAGCCGGGGTACGGCGACGCCGAGGATCTCGGGGACATGGCGGCGCTGGCGGGGGAGTTCCGGCAGCGGTTCGAGGCGCTCGCGGGCAACGTGGAGCAGGTCATCCGCGGGAAACGGGAGACGGTCGAGCTTGCGCTGATCTGCCTGTTCTGCGAGGGGCACGTGCTCATCGAGGACGTGCCGGGGACGGGCAAGACCACGCTGGCCCGGAGCCTCGCGGCCAGCATCCAGGCGGAACTGCGCCGGGTGCAGTTCACCCCGGACCTACTGCCGTCCGACATCACCGGAGTGTCCATCTACGACCAGGCCGGCCATCGCTTCCAGTTCCACCAGGGCCCGGTGTTCGCCAACCTCGTCCTCGCCGACGAGATCAACCGCGCGTCCCCGAAGACGCAGGCGGCGCTGCTGGAGGTCATGGAGGAGCGGCGGGTCACGGTCGATGGCGAGTCCCATGAGGTGCCGCGCCCGTTCATGGTGCTCGCCACCCAGAACCCCGTCGACATGGACGGCACCTATGCCCTGCCCGAGGCGCAGCTCGACCGGTTCCTCATGCGCGTGGCGGTCGGGTATCCCGATCACGCCTCGGAGGTCGAGGTGCTCAAGGGCATGCCCAGCGGCCCGCGGATCGACCGCCTGCCCCTGATCGCGCGGGCCGCCGACATCGCCGGGATGATCGACTTCGCCGCGCGCATCCATGTCGCCGACTCCATCTACGACTATGTCGTCGCCGTGGTCGGGGCGACGCGGCGTTCGCCGGAGGTCCGGCTCGGAGCCAGTCCCCGCGCCAGCCTCGCGCTGGTACGCGCGAGCAAGGTCAGGGCGGCGGCGGCCGGACGGCACTTCGTCATCCCCGAGGACGTCAAGGCCCTGGCGGTCCCCGTCCTGGCGCACCGCCTCCTCCTCACCGCCGAGGCCGAACTCCGCGACCGCACCGCGACGGCCGTCGTCACCGAGATCCTGTCCCGCACGCCCGGCCCCCACCCGCTCACGGGACCCTGACACCGTGCCCAGGACCCCTCGCCACCCGGCCGATGAAGGACACGTCGCCGAAGGAGCGCGTGCCCATGCGGGTGGGCGTTCCGGCGGAGTGGCCGGCGAACCGCGGGCTCCCGGGGCGCGGGATGTCCGGGAGGCACGGAACTCGCGGCAGGACGGGCTGCCGTCGGGCGGGGCGGTGCTGACGTCGGCGGGGAAAGGGGTGCTGGGAGCGGCGGTCCTGCTGTACGCGGTGGGGGCGTTCGCGCTCGGGTATCCCGAGTTGGTCGTGATGGCGGCCGGAGGCGTGATCGCGCTCATCGGGGCGTTGCTGTGGACGTTGCCGCGGGCCAGGCTGTCGGTCGGCCGGGAGGTGACGCCGCTGAAGGTGTCGCGGGGCGAGGCGGCGATGGCCGTGCTCACCGTGCGCAACCAGGGACGGCTGCCACTGGCCGGGCTGCGCGCCCGCGACCGCGCCGGCGCGTCCGAGCGGGTCGTCGAGCTGCCTCCGCTGCGGGGTGGCCGCACGCGCGTCGTGTCGTACGAGCTTCCCACCGGCGTCCGCGGTGAGATCGAGGTGGGGCCTCTCGCCGTGGTCAGGGAGGATCCGTTCGGCCTGACCCGCCACGTGACGGGGTACGGCGAGGAGTCCCGCCTGCTGGTCCGGCCGCGGGTGGTGCCGCTCGGCGTGCTGCCGTCCGGGCGCGCGCACCATCTGGAGGGTCCGGCGAGCGACCGCGCGCCCAGCGGCACCGCGACGTTCCACACGCTGCGTGAGTACGTCCCGGGCGACGACCTGCGGCAGGTCCACTGGCGGTCCACCGCCCGCACCGGGACGCTCATGGTCCGCAGGCTGGTGGACGCGGGTCTGCCCTTCACGACGGTGGCGCTCGACAACCGGGGGAGCCCGGGCGGGGAGGTCTCCGGGTTCGAGCTGGCCGTGGACGTCGCCGCCTCGGTCGCCGTCGGCGCGGCGCGCGCGGGCTTCCCCGTGCGGGTGGTGACCGCCGACGGGGTACTGCTCGACCTCAAGGGCGGCGCTCACGACGCCGAGGCCGTGCTGGACGCGCTCGCCCTCGTACGCGTCCGTGCCGGCGACGCCGGCGGGGGGAACCCACTCCGGCTCGCCCGCCCGGGTGGCTCGCTGGTCGTCGTCACCGCGCTCCCTGCCGCCGCAGGTGGCAGGGGCGCCGACACGGCCGTGAGCAGAGAGGGGAGTACGGCCGCGAGCGGGGAAGGGAGCACGGCTGCGAACGGGGAGGCGGACACGCTCGCGAGCATGGTCGCCGCCGCCCGCCGCCGTCACGACCGGACGCTGTGGCTGCGCGTCACCTCACCCGGCGACCCGCTCCTGCCGACCGGCGGTGCGCCTGTCCCGTCCGGCGACCCCGCACCGGGCGGTGCGTTCGCCTCGTCCGGTGGTGCGCTCGCCGCGTCTGGCGACCCTCCGGCCTCTGCGTTCGTTCGGCCGCGTGGTGCGGTGGCCGTGCCGGGGGTCGCGGTCATCGATGTCACCGACCTTGACGTCCTCGCGGCGGTGTGGCCGGGAGCTCGGCGATGACCGCCTTCCCCGATACGGACGCCCCGGTCCGCCGGTCTGGCGGGCCCGCCTCGGCACAGCCGGTGACCGGGCGCGCTGCCGCACCCCGCGCGGCCGGGGCCGCCACGGCGCGGGCGGCGGACGGCGGAGGCGGGCGCTTCCGTGGGGCGCAGGGCGTGGCCTTGGTGCTGGTCGCCGTGCTGGCGGGCGTGGCGGGGTGGGGGTTCCAGCGTGTCTTCGAGCCGCGTGCGCTGCTCCCGGTTGCCGGGGTGGCGGCGGTCGTGCCGGTGCTGCTGGCCGCGCTGACGAGGCGGTGGCCGTTGTGGGCGGCCCTGGCGGCGCAGGCGGTGGTGTGGCCGCTCACGGTGTCGGCGACGTTGTTCCACGGCATGGCCGTGGCCGGCGTTCTGCCGTCGGCGGCGACCGCCGCCGAGCTCGGGCAGGCTCTCGTGAACTCGTGGCGGGCGCTGCTGACCACGATCCTCCCCGCGCCCGGCGTGCCGAGGCTGCTCGCCGTGCCGCACCTGCTGGTGTGGCTGGCCGCGCTGGCCGGCGCCGAGCTGGTCCTGCGCTCGCGGGCGCGGATCCTTCCCGCGCTGCCCGCGCTCGCGGTGTTCACGATCGCGGTGACCCTCGGCGTGGACGGCCCGGGATCGGTCCTGCCCACGGCCGGGGCGCTGGTGGCGCTCGTGGCGGCGCTGGCGGTCGTGCGCGGAGAAGGGGGCGCGCTGCGGTCGCTCGCCGCGCTCCCGCTCGCGGCCGCCGTGGGCGCGACGGGGCTGCTGCTGGCCCCGTCGCTGCCGGTCGCGCGCGAGCCGCTCGACCCGAGGACGCTGGTCGAGGAGCCCCCCGTGGCCAGGTTCGACGGCGTGAGCCCGCTCGACCGCGTGTCGGCCTGGCTGCAGGTTCCGACGACGCCGCTGTTCACCGTCCGCGCGCCGCGTCCGCACAACTGGCGGCTGGCGGTGCTCGACCGGTACGACGGGGTGCGCTGGACGTCCTCCTCGCGGTTCCGCATGACGGGCGGGCGCGTGCCGCCGGGCCCGTACCGCGGCGCGTACGAGACCCTGGATCAGCAGGTCACGCTGGAGGGACTGCCCGGCGGGTGGCTCCCCGCGGCCGACCGGCCGGTCTCGGTGTCGGGCGTCGGCGTGGCGGTCGACGAATCCGGCACGCTGCTGTCGGCCCCGTCCGGCGCGCCGGGCAGGACCTACCAGGTCACCTCCCGCATCCCGCGCCCTTCCGCCGAGCAGCGGCGGGACGCGTCGCCGGCGGGCGGTCCCGGCGCGCTGCCGCCGAAGGTCGAGGCGTTCCGGTCCCTCGCCGCGCGCGTCACCCGCGACGCGCGTTCGCCGTACCAGCGGGCGTCGCTGCTGGAGCACTACCTGCGCACCGGGCTGAAGTACGACGTGACCTCGCCGCCGGGACATTCCCTGGCCGCCCTGGAGTACTTCCTGCGGACGACGCACCGGGGAACCTCCGAGCAGTTCGCCGCGTCGTTCGCCCTGCTCGCGCGCACGCTCGGCCTGCCGAGCCGGGTGGTCGTCGGATTCCGCCCCGGCACGGCGGACGGCGGCGCCTACCACGTGCGATCGGGGGACGTCCTGGCCTGGGCGGAGATCGAGTTCGAGGACCTGGGGTGGGTGGCCTTCGACCCGACCCCCGAACGCGGCGGCACGGCGGACCGGCACGACGTCGTCAGCACCGAGGTGCAGGAGCGCGAGCGGCTGGCCGAGCGGATCCAGGCGTCCCCGCGCGCGTCCGCACCGTCGCCGAGCGGTCCTGCGGTCACGGACGGGAACGACGCCCGTCCGCCGGTGGCGGCCGGGGCGGTCGTCGCGGCGGTGGCGGGGGCCGTCCTGCTGCTGGGGTATCCGGTGGCCGTGCTCGCGGCGCCGGCGCTGCGGCGACGGCGCCGCCGCCGGGGCGATCCGGCGGAGCGGGTGCGAGGGGCCTGGGTGCAGGCGTGTGAGGATCTGGGGCTGGCGGGCGAGCCGGCGTTGACGGCGTCGGAGGTCGCGGACCGCGCGGCGGACCTGCTCGGACCCGAAATATCACCTCATATAACGGCCTTGGCGAACCTCTCGAACTACGCCCAGTACGCGGGCCGCGACATCGGACCGGACGCCGCCGAGAAGGCATGGCGCCACTCCACCGAGGTGAGCACGCTCGCGGCCCGCGCGACACCACCCCTTCGAAGACTGGCCCGTCGCCTCCACCCACGAGCCCTCCGCCGTCCACGTGCCCCTAGGACGAGGCCCCGGGACGAGCAGCCGGCGAGACCCTGAGCGGGGGCGGCCTGGCGGAGAAGGGCGGTCAGACGCAGACTCCTGGGGACGCCGGCGCTGGAACCGCTGAGAAATGGCCGCTCATCGCCATCGTCCACGTCCGTTCGCAGCATTTGTGCTCATCGTGGGCGCGAAGTGGGTGGAAGCTCGAATTCTCTATATCATCTGTAATCTCCTGGCGAACCCGCCATGATCCGACGCTTAGGTGCGTATGGCAACGTACTAGAACGCGTCTATCGTCAGAGTCCACGCATCTCGCCGCCGACTGGAGTTGGCCTTGGGATTCCTCTCACGACTGCTGGCCGGGCCGCTCTCGCGCGACCGCAAACGCAAGCGCCGTTCGCGATATCGCGGCCCGTTCATACCGATAATCGGCCCGGCCTCCCGCCCGCACCGGCCGCCGGACCCGCATCCTTCCTCGGATATCGAGCGCTTCATACCTGCGATCGGCTATTTCGTCCCTCGTGAGCCGCCGGTCCCTCCTGAGCTGTCCGTCCCTCGTGGGCTGTTCATGCGTCGCGGGCTGTTCGTGCGCCGTAGGCTGTTTCTGCATCGTGGGACGTTCCGAGCGGTATTGGGCGGGACGTGCCTCTGCGGCGTTGGCGTGATCGTGGAACGCCAGGGCCGGTTCGGTCCGTTCCTGGGGTGCACAGAGTGGCGCCCCGGTGACTTCGGATGCAAGCTCGCCTGGCTGATGAATGGCGACAGGATTCCTCCGCCGTACAGGAACAGGTACAGGTGACACCCACACAGGCGCTGACCCCTCGGTCGGCCGCTGCCGGCGTGGCCTGAGCCGGCCTCGGGCGCGATCGCCGTCGACCAGGACGGCGACGCCTGGCGGCACCCCGAAGACAGGGGATGGTTCTGCGTCGAGCCATCGGCATGGACGTGGACCTGGCGAGCCGGCCGGACGAGTGGGACACCGTGCTCCTCTGGGCGTGCGAGGCTATATCCGCGCCCAGGGGGGTGCGTGCCCGATGGAGGTGGACCCTGCAAACGTTCGGCGGCTTCTTGGAGCGGGTGACGGCGGTACAGCCGAGCCCGCCCTTCTGGATGACGGCCCTGGCAGCGGTGGTGGCGCTCGGCGTGGTCGTGTATCCGACCTCGTGGCACCTCTCCCGTGGGCTGATCACGATCGCGCACGAAGGAGGGCACGCCCTCGTCGCGTTGCTCACCCGGCGCAAGCTCCAGGGCATCAAGTTGCACTCTGATACTTCTGGCGTCACGTTGACCCGGGGCCGCCCCACCGGTCCGGGCATGATCTTCACGGCGGCCGCCGGGTACGTCGCACCCTCGCTGCTCGGGCTGGGCGCGGCCTGGCTGGCCGCCGCCGGGTACGTCATGATCCTTCTCTGGACGGTGCTGGTCCTGCTCGTCTGCATGCTGCTGATGATCCGCAACGTGTTCGGCGTGGTCTCGCTGGTCACCATCGGCGGGGCCGTGTTCGCCCTGTCCTGGTTCGCCAAGCCCGACATCCAGGCCATCGGCGCGCAACTCGCCGTCTGGTTCCTGCTGATCGGCGGCATCCGCCCGATCCTGGAGCTACGGCGCAAGCGCCGCCAGGGCCGCGCGCCGGAGTCCGACGCCGACCAGCTCGCGCGCCTCACCCCGTTCCCTGGTGGCTTCTTCGTCTTTCTCTTCCTTCTGATCTCGGCAGCGGCCTTGGTGGTCGGCGCCTACCTGATGACCCCCATAGACCTCCTTGACCACCTCACCCGCCTGTGACCTCGAACAGCTCCTTGAGGCGGTCGGGAATGTCCTTGTCACCCTGAAGGTGGGCCTGGTCCACGACATCGCGCCGGACGGCGTTCTCGACATGTTCGGTTTCCAGAAATCAGTCATCTGGTCACTCATAAGATCGAGCGACGCCGCCGCGGTGGACCGCTGAGGGCAGGTGATGCGCACCCAGTGGGTAGCGCAAACCGGATACCGGGTGGCGTAGCGTACAAGTATGTCCGCCGATGTGCCGATAACTGATGCGTCAGTAACGCCTGCGAAGCCGTGGCCCATAAAGAAGCGGCTGTCCACTTCGCTCCTCTACCTCGTTTTGGCGGTCGTCCTGCTCGGTATGGCCGGGCTCGCTCTCGCCTTCGCGTGGCACATCTACACGCAGGATTATAAATACTTCGCGTTCAGCCTGTTCATCGCCGTCTGCGCGGTGCGGTGGCTCGCCTTTTTCGGGGTCGGGTATCTGTGGTTCGCCATCGGCGCCCCCTTCAGCGCCACCGATCCGTTGGCCGCCACGACGACGGCCGATCACAGCCCGGGAAGCGGCCACGGAGGCTGGTACGTGGAGGGCTCAGACGACTTCGGCGATGACGGCTTCGACGTCGATTGATCTGAGGGCGGCTGTTCCTCCCGGTTCCAGGCGAGCTGGTCGATCTTCTGGTCCCTGACGCTGACGCGGTAGCCGGCGGCCTGGGTCCCCTTCCGCGCGGGGCACCTCCAGGGGATCCGGCGGTGGGCCGGCGCCCGGGGAGGAGCAGGTGTGGGCGGGTCTGTGGGGGGAATGGCGTTCTGTTTTGGAACGTGCCGTCTAAGCTGGGACAATGCACGAACCCCTTACGCAGGGCCCTCAGGGTGAGGAGCAGCACGGGCTGCTTCTGGCGTTCTTCCAGGCCTTCTCTCGCGGCGACCTGGACACGATGGCGCGGTGTTACCACCCTGAGATCAGCTTCGGCGACCCGGTCTTCCCCGAGTTGGAGGGCCGTGAGCGCGTGATAGGCATGTGGCGCATGCTGTTCGCCGTGGGCCGGGACGTCCAGGTGACGTTCCGGGACGTCATGGCGAGCCGGCACACCGGTGCGGCGCACTGGACGGCCACGTACCGCCTGCCGGGCAGCGGCCGCACGGTCGTCAACGAGGTGGACGCGGAGTTCCGCTTCGAGGACGGCCTGATCGTCCGCCACCACGACGTCTTCGACTTCCGCCGGTGGTGCAAGATGGCCTACGGCGTGCCCGCCGGCGTGGTGCTCGGCTGGACGCCCGCCCTGCGCCGCCAGGTGCGCGGCCGCGCCCGTGGACGGCTGGACGAGTACCTGAAGAGCACGTCGCCGGCCCCGGGGTGAGGTCCGGTCGGGGGAGCCCGTTAAGGATGGCTGTTAAGGGCAGCTAAGGTCTGACACGGGCGGAAGCGGGAGGGACGCGCGGCCGCTCTCACCGTCCGAGGGGAGGGTTCCGTGGCAGAGCGTCGCGTGCGCGGGCTGAAGGATTTCATCAGGGTGCCGGTCCGGGGCGGCGACCACGAGGCGGCGCCGCCGGAGTACTCGATGGATCCCCGGTCCGGCGGCCGCGAGTCCCCGGCCCACCAGAGCCTGATCGACAGCGCGGTCTACGTCGACGGGCGGCGTGTGGCCAGCCCGCCGTCGCTCTCGGAGGCGGTCGCCGCCCTGCGCTCCACCCCGGGGAGCATGGCGTGGATCGGCATGTACCGTCCCCGGGAGTCCGAGATCCTCAACGTGGCCGAGGAGTTCGGCCTGCACGAGCTCGCCGTCGAGGACGCCATCGTCGCCCACCAGCGCCCGAAGGCGGACCGGTACGGCGAGACCCTGTTCCTGGTGCTGCGGGCCGCGCAGTACCTGGACTCGCCGGAGAAGGTGGAGTTCGGCGAGCTGCACGTCTTCGTCGGCCCCGACTTCGTGCTCACCGTCCGCCACAGCGAGGCCCCGGACCTGAGCAAGGTGCGCCGCCGCATGGAGGACGACCCCGAGCTGCTGCGCCAGGGCCCGCAGGCCGTGCTGTACGCGATCCTGGACACGGTCGTGGACGGCTACGCGCCGGTCGTGGCGGGCCTGCAGAAGGACATCGACGAGATCGAGGTCCAGGTCTTCGGCGGCGACCCTGCGGCGCCGCGGCGCATCTACGAGCTGTCCCGCGAGGTGATCGAGTTCCAGCGGGCGACCCGCCCGCTGCTGGACATGCTGAACGGCCTGATCGCCGGCTCCTCCAAGTACGGCGTGGACACCGAGCTGGAGCGCTACCTGCGCGACGTCGCCGACCACGCGATCACCGTGGTCGAGCGGGTGGACAACTTCCGGCAGATGCTCCAGGACATCCTGATCGTCAACTCCACGCTGGTCAGCCAGGCGCAGAACGAGGAGATCAGGAACGTCACCCAGGCCAGCTACACCCAGAGCGAGGAGGTCAAGCGCATCTCCTCCTGGGCGGCCATCCTCTTCGCCCCCACCCTGGTCGGCACGATCTACGGCATGAACTTCACCCACATGCCCGAGCTGAGCTGGTGGTTCGGCTATCCGTTCGCGCTGACGCTCATGGGCCTGGTCTGCGTCACGCTCTACGTGATCTTCAAGCGCCGCGACTGGCTGTGACCCGCGCCGGTCTGGGATGAACCATGCCAACGGGGTAGGTCCGCCGGTATGGAGGAAAGAGTCCTGGAACTGCACGCCGTCGCGATGGACGAGTTCGGCCTGCGCGTGGCGATGGTCCGCGACGACCAGTGGGACGCCCCGACGCCGTGCGCGGACTGGACCGTCCGTGACCTGGTCGGCCACCTGGTGACCGAGCAGCTGTGGGTGCCGCCGCTGCTCGCGGGCGAGACGATCGACCAGGTCGGCGACCGGTTCGACGGCGACCCGCTCGGCGACGACCCGGTGGGCCGGTGGACGCGGGCGAGCGTCGCCGCGCAGCAGGCGTTCGCCGCTCCCGGCGCCCTGGACCGCGAGGTCCACCTGTCGTACGGCACCGTCCCCGCCCGGCGCTACTGCATGGAGATGACCAGCGACCTGGCGGTCCACGCCTGGGACCTGGCCCGCGCGCTCGGCGTCGACGAGCGCGTGGACCCGGTGCTGATGGCGGAGGTGCACGACTACCTGGCGCCGATGCTGGAGGGGTACTCCGGTGAGCTGTTCGCGCCGCCCGTCCCGGTGCCGGAGGACGCGAGCCCGCAGGAGCGCACGCTGGCCCTCACCGGCCGCCGCCCCTGACCCGGCCGCCGGGTTCAGGCCAGCAGCCGGCGGGCGGCCTCCTCGATCGCGGCCTCCGACAGCAGGACGTGCGCGGCGGCGTCGCCGAGCGGCACGAAGCTGTCCTTGGACGTCACCCGGGCGGCCTTCCCGGCGAACCCGTTGTCGGCGAGCGCGGCGAGCACCCCTTCCGACACGCCGCCGGAGCCGCGGGTCTCGTCGGCGACCAGCACCCGGCCGGTCAGCTCGGCGGCACTGACCAGGTCCTCCACCGGCAGAGGGGACAGCCACCGCAGGTCGAGCACGCGGCAGCCGTGCCCTTCTGAGGTGAGCCGGATCGCGGTCCGCAGGCTCATGCGCAGCCCGTTGCCGAACGTCACGATCGTGAGGTCGCGGCCGTCGCCGTAGGAGCGTGCCCTGCCGATGGGCACGTGCGTCTCGGCCCACCGGGCCGGAGGGGCGTACGGGGTGAGCCAGCCGTTGTCGCCCTCGTCCATCAGGTCGCGGGTGCCGTACAGGGCGATGGGTTCGAGGAAGACGCACACCTCGCCGTCGGCCTTGGCGGCGGCCACGCAGGTGCGCAGCATCGCGGCGGCGTCGTCGGGGCGGGCGGGGGAGGCGACGACGACCCCGGGGATGTCGCGCAGCGCGGCCACGGAGTTGTCGTTGTGGAAGTGGCCGCCGAACCCCTTCTGGTAGGCGTAGGAGGCCACGCGCACGACCATGGGGTTGCGGTAGGCGCCCTTGGAGAAGAACCGCAGCGACGCCGCCTCGCCGCGGATCTGGTCCAGCGCGTTGTGCAGGTAGGCCAGGTACTGGATCTCCGGGATCGGCAGCAGCCCCGAGGCGCCCGCGCCGAGGGCGAGGCCGAGCAGGGCCTGCTCGTCCAGCGGCGTGTCGAACACCCGCGCCGCGCCGAAGCGCTTGAGCAGCCCGCGCGTGACGCCGTACACGCCGCCCTTGCGCGCGACGTCCTCCCCGAACACCATCGCCTCGGGATGGGTGCCGAGGATCTCGGCGAGCGTGCGGTTGACGGCCTGGGCGAGGGTGAGCGGGCCCTCGTGCTCGGGCAGGGTGGGGCCGAACACCGCGGCGCGGTCGCGCGGGCGGCGCGCGGCCTGCGCGGCGACGAGCGCGGGACGGCGCGGGGCGAGGGGCTCCATGACCTCGCGCGCCGAGGCGAGCCGGGGACGCCGGGTGGACTCCATCGCCAGCTTCAGCACGTGCTCGCGGATCGTCTCGTAGCGGCCGAGCAGTTCCTCCGGGTCGGTCAGCCCCGCCTCGACGAGCATCCGCGCCGTGGCCACCAGGGGGTCGCGCGCGAGGTCGGCGGCGATCTCGCGGGGCGCCCGGTAGGCGGACTCGACGTCGGAGCCGGCGTGTCCCATGAGCCGCACCACGCGCAGGTGCAGGAAGGCGGGCGACCTGTGGGCGCGGACGTGCTCGGCGGCCCGCCGCGCGACGTCGTAGGCCTCGGCCAGGTCGCAGCCGTCGGCCTCGAACCGCGGGATCAGCGGGTGGCCGGACGCCCGCACCCAGTCGCGCGGGGTGCGCACGCTGATGCCGATGCCGTTGTCCTCGCAGACGAACAGGATCGGCAGCGGCAGGCCCTGGTAGGCGCAGTAGGCGGCGGTGTTGAAGCCGGTGAGCGCGCTCGCGTGGTTGACCGAGGCGTCTCCGAAGCTGCACACGGCGATCGACTCGGCGGGCCAGGCGCTCTCGACGCCGAGCTTGCGCGCCCGCTCGACGGCGAACGCGACGCCCACCGCGCGCGGCAGGTGGCTGGCGATGGTGGAGGTCTGCGGGATGACCGCCAGGTCGGGGTGGCCGAAGACCTTGTGGCGGCCCCCGGCGATCGGCTCCTCGGCCGCGGCCGACAGGCCGAGCAGCACGTCGCGCAGGCCCTCTTCGGCCAGGCGCCCGGCCTGCGCCGACCTCGCCAGGTAGAACGCGCCGGAGCGGTAGTGCAGTAGCGCGGGGTCGGTGGGGCGCACGGCCGCGGCCACCGCCGCGTTGCCCTCGTGGCCGGCCGAGCCGATGGTGTAGAAGCCCTCGCCCTGCTCGCGCAGCCAGCGGGCCGCGATGTCGAGCAGCCTGCTGGCGAGCTGGACCTCGAACAGCTCGCGGCAGAGGTCGCCGGTGAGGGTGGTGCCCGGGCGGACGGGCAGGGCGGGATCGCGGCGCGTGCCTGGGGAGAGCGCGGCGACCGACTCGGTGAAGTGCGTCTCTACTGCGTCGCGGGCCACACGGCCGATTATGTAGCCCGCATCGGGGCCCCGTCTCAGGGCTTGCCGGAACCGTCTGGCCGGTTGCGGCGATCGTTCGCTTTGACTCATCTTTTTGACGCTTTGTCAGATCTCCCAACCAACGTACACCAAAGGCCGTCTATTGGAGTGGAGAGACGTGGCACCCTCACGCCGCGTTCGAGCAACGGGAAAGGACGGTACCCCGTGTTTCAACGCATGCGCGCCGTCGTGGTCGCGATGGCGATGAGCGCCGGGACGTTGGCCCTGGTCTCCTCACCCGCGTCGGCGACGGCCGTGGCGGCCCCCGAGGTCACCTCGGTGGACGTCGGCCCGAGCCCGGTGGTCGTCGAGGACAAGGACGGCAGGCCGGTCACCTTCAGCTTCCTCGTGGACGGGGCGACCTCGGGAGGCTTCACCCTCAAGCGGCCCGACGGGTCGACGGTCGACGTCGAGGCCAAGAAGGCCGGCGAGGTCGGCGGAAAGCAGAAATGGGAGGGCACGCGCACCTTCGGCCGCGCCGACGCCGCCGGCACGTGGAACGTCACGGCCAAGGCGACCAGCGTGGTCGGCACCGGCAAGGCCGACAAGGACTTCCAGGTCAGGCAGGTCTGGGAGACCGACCTGGCCGGCTTCGGCGCCTCGCCCGAGCCGGTCTCCCAGGGCGGCAGGCTGTGGCTGCGCGGCCGGTTGCTGGTCAACGGCGCCGGTGGGTGGCGGCCGTACGCGGACCAGAAGGTGTCCATCGCCTTCCGGGCCTACGGCGCGGCCGGCTACGAGCGCGTGGCCTCCGACCGCACCGACCGCGGCGGGCGCTTCGCGCTCGGCGTCAAGGCCCTGGGCACCGGCTGGTGGCGGGCCGAGTACGACGGCTCCGACGTCGCGCACAAGACGGTCAGCGACAGCGACCGCGTCGACGTGCGCGCCACGCGGGCCCACAGCCGGATCACCGGTTTCCGCGTCGCCCCGAACCCGGCCACCGAGGGGGCCCGTCTCGTGGCGAGCGGGCGCCTGGAGGCGTCCCGCGGGTGGGGCGGCTACGGTGGTCAGAGGATCGACCTGCTGTTCAGGGCGGACGGCTCGCAGCGGTGGCGGTACGTCTCCTCCGGCAGGACCGACCGGGGCGGCCGGTTCCGGATCGGGGCCGAGGCCGAGCGGTCCGGCTGGTACCGGGCCGAGTACGACGGATCCCGGCACGTGCGGGGGACGAGCGGCCCGGCCGTGCACGTGAAGGTCGCGCGGTACACCGCCTCGACGCGGATCGTCAGGTCCGACTCCTCCCCGGAGCCGGTGCGGTACGGCAGGTACGTCACGAGCCGCGGCGTGCTGCAGATCTGGAACGGCCACGGCTATGAGGGGTACGCCCACCAGAAGGTCGCGCTGTACTTCAAGCGTGCGGGCGGCGCCAAGTGGGAGTACGTGAAGACCGTCGCGACCGGCGGCTCGGGCGCCTTCCGTGCCCAGGCCAAGGCGTGGCGCTCCGGCGAGTGGAGGGTCGTCTTCCCGGGCAACGACGAGGCGCGCGCCTCGTCCGGCAAGGCCGACTTCGTCAAGGTCAGGAAGTGACGCCCTGACGTAGCGCGCCGCGACGAACAGGACGGCCCGGGAACCTGGCGTTCCCGGGCCGTCCGCCTCCTCAGGGGGAATCAGGGGCGCAATTCGCCCGACTTGAGGCCGTTCGCGAAGTCCGCCCATTCATCCGCGGTGAAGACGAGCGGCCGGCCGGCGGGGGTCTTGCTGTCTCGGACGCCGATGAGCCCGCGGGACAGGAAAGCGACCTCGACGCAATTGCCGCCGCTGCCCCCCGAGAATGTGGACTTCTCCCACCGTGCGGTGGAGAGTTCCTCGTTCAGCTGCATATGTTCTCGAATCTCCCTTATTTGCGCAAAGGACGCCTGCTGAGGAAGAGCCTCAGCACGGATCATCTCGTATCGCGTCAGGAGTTCCTGAACTTCCGCGGCACGTTCGATGACCTGGCCATGTCCTCCAACAGCCTCGAGGTATACCGCATCAGGCAAGCCCGTTGCCTGGGCCATCAGAAAACTTCCCTCGAGTCCGGCCGTCGAGCGCGCCGAGAATGGGAGGACCTGAAGGGTG
Source organism: Sphaerisporangium krabiense (assembly GCF_014200435.1). Lineage (NCBI taxonomy): Bacteria > Bacillati > Actinomycetota > Actinomycetes > Streptosporangiales > Streptosporangiaceae > Sphaerisporangium > Sphaerisporangium krabiense. The sequence continues at coordinate 824,941 of NZ_JACHBR010000002.1, forward strand.
ATGTGCGGAACCGTCTCCAGCTCCTCCAGGCGTTTCAGTTGGTCGGTCATCACCAGGGGGTCGCCGATGACGCGGCGGAGCGCGCCCTCGTCGATCACGGCCCAGAACATCGGGGGCTCGGGGCGTTCGAAGATGCTCTGGCGTTCCAGGCGCGCGGCGACCTTCTCCTTGACCCGCTCCAGCACCGCGCGCGGTTCGCCGAGGAAGATGGCCCTGGCGTACGCCTCGGTCTGCAGCAGGCCAGGGATGACCAGCGGCTCCCAGGCGCGCAGCGTGCCGGCCTCCCGTTCGATGTCGAGCCAGGGCCGGAACCACGGGGGCGTCGCCGAGTGGTGGATGAACGGCCAGAGCCTGACCAGGGTGCCGTCGAGGCGGAGGGCGTCGTCGCAGCGCTGGGCGAAGTCGTGCGACGGCGTGCGCTTGGCGGTCTCCACCGAGCTGATCATCGCCGCCGTGTACTGAATTCGGGTGGAAAGCTGCTCCTGCGAAAGTCCTGCTGCTTTTCGGTGTTTGCGAAGTTCGTAGCCGAAAAGGGCCCTCGGGCTCTCGGCGGGGTTGAGCTCGCTCGGATGGGGCATCCCGGCGTTCCTTCCACCTCGCCGCGGTTCACGACGGCATTAACCGGATGTGTCTCTGTGTTGTTGAAGGGAAACCTCTACCGAGAGTAATCGCGACGGAGCAATCTGAGAAGACCGTACGACGCCGTCGAGGCGGAGGGCTGATCGGTGCCAAGGGAGCTCATTCGCGCATTCAATCCCTTTTGCGGCATTTATCGGCTTCAACTCGCTTCCCGATGGCTTCGTTACAGGCGGGAGGCCGTCCGGGGCAGGCCCCGCCGCCCGTACGGGCTCGCGTCCGTACGGGCATCGCCCTTATCCGACGATGAACGGTTCCCACCATGACCCAGACGAAGACCAAGGCCGTCACGGAAAAGAAGGCCCACGCCGACACGCGGCATCTCTGCGCCCTGCGGGAGGGTCTCCAGGACGCGGACGTCACCTGCCTGATCGTGAAGCGGCTGCGCGTCGTGCTGGCGCACAACACGGTCGAGCCGGTACGTCACCAGCCCGGCGAGCTGCTGGTGTTCGGCCCGGACGGCATCGCCCTGGCCCGGGTCACCGTGTGCCCGGCCGGGCGCGGCGCGGCCTTCCGCGTCACCTCCGCGGGCGACGCGCCCGAGCGCCTGTTCATCGAGGCGCAGGCCGGAGAGGCGATCGCCTACCTCAGGGGCCTGGTGCGGGGGCACGACCTCGCCGCGCACGCCACGCCGTGAGGACGGCGGGGCCCCGGCCGGCTCCCTCGCCCGGCCGGGGCCGGCGCGTTCTCGGGCGGTCAGTCGGCGCGGCGGAACTGCGCGACGGCGACGCCGAGCAGGGCCAGGCCCATGAGCGCGACGATGCCGAGCTCCACGCCCACCGGGACGTGCCAGCCCCACCAGTGGACTCCCGGGTTCAGCGCGTCCATCACCTCCGGCCGGACCGACAGGTGGCTGAACACCGCGTGGCGCATCGGGTCCACGGCGTAGGTCAGCGGGTTCACCTTCGTCAGGAAGGCGAGCCACGCGGGCAGGCCGGCCAGCGGGAACATCGCGCCCGACAGGAATATCATCGGCATGATCGCCATCTGCATCACGCCGAAGAAGGACTGCATGTTCTTCATGCGGGCCGCGAGGCTGACGCCGAAGGCGGTGATGGTGAACGAGGCGAGGAACATCTCGCCGAGCAGGGTCAGGATCAGCGCGGGGGAGTAGGGCACGTGCACCAGGCCCGCCAGGGCCAGGATGATCACCCCCTGCGCGGTCGCGACGATGCCGCCGCCCAGGCACTTGCCGATCACGATCGAGCCGCGCCCGACCGGGGCGACCAGCATCTCGCGCAGGAACCCGAACTCCCGGTCCCAGACGATCGAGCCCGCCGAGAACATGGCGGTGGTGACCACCGTCATCGCGATCACGCCGGGGTACATGAAGGTGCGGAAGTCGACGCCCTGGGCGGTGCCGCCGGTGATCAGCGTGCTCAGCCCGGTGCCCATGACGAACAGCCACAGCACGGGCTGGATCAGCGTGGAGACCATGCGCGTGCGGTCGTTGAGGAACCGCAGCAGCTCGCGGTGCAGCACGACCTTGATCGCCCGCACGTCGTGCGCCGCGCCGCGCCCGGGCACGCGGACCCCGACGACGCCGGACGCGGAGACCTCGGTGGACATGGGGCTCACCTCCTCGCCATGGCGCGCATGTAGGACTGCCCGCCGCTCTCGCCCTCGGCGTCACGGATCGTGGAGCCGGTGTAGTTCATGAAGACGTCGTCCAGCGACGGGCGCGACACGCTCACCGAGCGGATCGGCACGCCGAGCTCGGAGAACAGGCGCGGCACGAACGCCTCGCCGGAGGCCACCGCGAAGGTGACCGTCCCCTCGCGGACGGCGGCGTCCAGGTCGAAGCGCTCCTTGAGCGCGGCGATCGCGGTCGCGTCGTCGGCGGTCTGGATCTGGACGCGGTCCTTGCCGACGCTGGCCTTCAGCTCCTCGGGGGAGTCGATGACCACGATCTCGCCGTGGTCGATGATCGCGATGCGGTCGCAGTACTCGGCCTCGTCCATGTAGTGCGTCGTCATGAAGATCGTGATGTCCTCGGTGTGACGCAGCTTGTTGATGTAGCCCCAGATGGCCGAGCGGGTCTGGGGGTCGAGCCCCACGGTCGGCTCGTCGAGGAACAGCACGCGCGGCGAGTGCAGCAGGCCGCGCGCGATCTCCAGGCGGCGCTTCATCCCGCCGGAGAAGGTGTTCACCTTGGCGTCCTTGCGGTCCCACAGCGCGACCATCTCCATGACCTGCCGGATGCGCGCGCCCACGACGTCCTTCGGCACCCCGTACAGCTCGGCGTGGAAGCGCAGGTTCTGCTCGGCCGACAGGTAGCCGTCCAGCGTCGGGTCCTGGAAGACCAGCCCGATGTTGCGGCGCACCTGGTCGCGTTCCCGGACGACGTCGTGCCCCGCGACCAGGGCGCTGCCGCCCGTCGGGCGGATCAGCGTGCACAGCATGCTGATCGTGGTGGTCTTGCCGGCGCCGTTCGGGCCGAGGAAGCCGAAGACCTCGCCCGGCCGCACCTCGAACTCGACGCCCTTCACGGCCTCGACCGCGCCGTAGCTCTTCCTGAGCCCCCGTACGGCGACGGCGGGCGCCTCACGTGTCGTCACGGTCCCTCTTCCTCCTCGTCCCCGTCGTCGGCGAGGATCGTGAAGATCGAACGTCTGGTGCTCTTGAGCAGGGTGCGCGCCGCGGCGAGCTGCCGCGGGTTGGCGACCTGCGTGAGCTGGGCGAACGCCTCACCGAGCTGCGACCAGAGCATCCGCAGCTCCATCATCTCCTCGGGCAGGCTGCTCGCGACCTCCGCCCAGGGGTCGGGCGGGCCGCCGGCGCACGCCGCGAGACGGTCGCGGCCCCTGGCGGTGAGCCGGTAGGCGCGGCTGCCACCCGAGTCCCTCCCGGCGATGAGGCCCTCGTCCTCCAGTTGCTGGAGCGCGGGGTAGACCGAGCCGGGGCTGGGCCGCCAGATGCCGTGGCTGCGCCGCTGGATCTCCTGGATCATCTGGTAGCCGTTGCGCTCGCCCTCCGCCAGCAGCGACAGCAGCGCGGCGCGCACGTCGCCCCGCCGCACGCGGGGCGCGAAGGGGGGCACCGGCGGCCCGTGGTGGTGGAAGCCCGGCGGCGCCGGGGGGACCGGCGGCACCGGCGGGACAGGGGGGACGGGCGGGACGGGCGGAACCGGGCCCATCGGGGGCGGGGGGAACGGGGGCGGCGGGGAGTGCGCGGACATGCGCATGTGCCACTCGTACGAGGGGTCCATAGCGTGACCTCCAACTATCGAGATACGTAAACGATATATCTAGATAGTTGGCAGAACAAGCGGCTTTCCGGACATGACGAAGGCGCGCCGCGTCCCGGGGGCCCACGGCGGTGCAGGTGGGTGCGAGGTTAGCGCTCGTTAACCAGGCCGGACAGCGCGGCCAGGGCCAGGCGGCGCAGCAGCGCCGCCATGGCCGCGCGGGGAAGCTCCCCGGCGCTGTGCGGCGTGGAGTTGAGCAGGCCGAAGACCGCGTGGGTGGCCGCCCGCAGCTCCGGCGGCGGGACGTCGGGGTAGAGCTCGGTCAGCACCGTGACCCACTCCTCGACGTACAGCCGCTGCAGGCGCCGGATCTGCCGCCGGGACGGCTCGGGGACGTTGCCGAGCTCGCGGTCGTGCACGGTGATCAGCGCCGGATGGTCGAGCGCGAAGTCGATCTGCCCGCCGATCAGCGCGTCCAGGGCCTCGCCCGCGGCGCCGGCCGCGGTGACCCGCTCGACCGCCGCGCCGCGCAGGCGCTCGCTGACGTCGAGCAGCATCTCGGCGAGCAGCGACTCCTTGCCGCTGAAGTGGCGGTACAGGGCCGGGCCCGAGACGCCGACGGCCGCGCCGATCTCTTCGATGGAGGTGCCGTGGAAGCCCCGCGCCGCGAACAGCCCGGCCGCCGCGTCCAGGATCTCCCTGCGGCGGTTGCCGGGAACGCGGGTAGGACTTCGCATGACGGCCATGACCGGCAATGGTAGACGAAGCAGTTAATAATCACTAACATCTGAGGTCGAGGTTAGCGTACGTTAACCCCTCTGGGAGGAGCGCACCATGGCCCCTGTGCTCCGGACCGCGGTGGGTCCGGGCGGCGAGGAGTACAAGCGCAACGCGGAGGTCAACGAGCGGCTGGCCGCGGAGCTGCGCGAACGCCTCGCCCTCGCCGCCCTCGGCGGCTCCGAGCGGTCCCGCGCGCGGCACGTCGAGCGCGGCAAGCTCCTGCCCCGCGACCGGGTGGGCGCCCTGCTCGACCCCGGCTCCCGCTTCCTGGAACTGTCGCCGCTGGCCGCCACCGGCCTGTACGGCGACGAGGCCCCCGCCGCGGGCATCATCACCGGCATCGGCCGGGTCTCCGGGCGCGAGTGCGTGATCGTGGCCAACGACGCCACCGTCAAGGGCGGCACGTACTACCCGATCACCGTCAAGAAGCACCTGCGGGCCCAGGAGGTCGCCCTCCACAACAACCTGCCGTGCGTCTACCTGGTCGACTCCGGCGGCGCGTTCCTCCCGCTGCAGGACGAGGTCTTCCCCGACCGCGAGCACTTCGGCCGCATCTTCTACAACCAGGCCACCATGTCCCGGCGCGGCATCCCCCAGATCGCCGCCGTCCTCGGGTCCTGCACGGCCGGCGGCGCCTACGTGCCCGCGATGAGCGACGAGGCCGTCATCGTCAGGAACCAGGGCACGATCTTCCTCGGCGGCCCGCCCCTGGTGAAGGCCGCCACCGGCGAGGAGGTCACGGCCGAGGAGCTCGGCGGCGGCGACGTGCACGCCCGGGTCAGCGGCGTCACCGACCACCTCGCCGAGGACGACGTCCACGCGCTCGCCATCGTGCGCGACATCGTCGCCACCCTCGCCCCGCGCGGCCCCGCCCCCTGGGAGCGCGCCCCGTCGCGCGAGCCCGCGCACGACCCCCGCGACCTGTACGGCATCGTGCCCTCCGACACCCGCACGCCCTACGACGTGCGCGAGGTCGTCGCCCGCGTCGTGGACGGCAGCGAGTTCCTGGAGTTCAAGGCCGAGTACGGCACCACGCTGGTGACCGGCTTCGCCAGGATCCACGGCCACCCGGTCGGCGTCGTGGCCAACAACGGCATCCTGTTCGCCGAGTCGGCGCTGAAGGGCGCGCACTTCATCGAGCTGTGCGACCAGCGCGGCGTCCCTCTGGTCTTCCTCCAGAACATCAGCGGGTTCATGGTGGGCCGCGCCTACGAGGCCGGCGGCATCGCCAAGCACGGCGCCAAGATGGTCACCGCGGTCTCCTGCGCCCGGGTCCCCAAGTTCACCGTGGTGATCGGCGGCTCCTTCGGGGCCGGCAACTACGCGATGGCCGGCCGCGCCTACTCCCCGCGCCTGCTGTGGATGTGGCCGAACGCCCGCATCTCGGTCATGGGCGGCGAGCAGGCCGCCAACGTCCTGGCCACCGTGCGCCCCGGCGGCGACGCCGAGGGCGAGGCCGAGTTCAAGCGCGAGATCCGGGAGCGGTACGAGCGCCAGGGCAACCCGTACTACTCCACCGCGCGGCTCTGGGACGACGGCGTGATAGACCCGCTCGACACCCGCACCGTGCTGGGGCTGGCCCTGTCGGCCGCGGCCAACGCCCCCCTCGACCCCATCGGCTACGGCGTCTTCCGGATGTGATCATGGTTTCTGGGCTCTCTGGCATCGGCACCGTGCTCGTGGCCAACCGCGGCGAGATCGCCCTGCGCGTCATCAGGACGCTCCGGCGGCTCGGCCTCCGCTCCGTCGCCGTCCACAGCGACGCCGACGCCGGGGCGCGGCACGTCCGCGAGGCCGACGCCGCCGTCCGGCTCGCCTCGGGCTACCTCGACATCGAGGGCGTCGTCGCCGCCGCGAAGGCGAGCGGCGCCCGGGCCGTCCACCCCGGGTACGGCTTCCTGGCCGAGAACACCGCGTTCGCGCGCCGCTGCGCCGAGGAGGGGCTGGTGTTCGTCGGCCCGCCGCCGCCGGCCATCGAGGCGATGGGCGACAAGATCCGCGCCAAGGCCACCGTGGCCGCCGCGGGCGTGCCCGTGGTGCCCGGCGGCGCCGAGCCCGGCGACGACCTGGCCGAGGCCGCGGCGCGCATCGGCTTCCCCGTGCTGATCAAGCCGTCGGCGGGCGGTGGCGGCAAGGGCATGCTGGTGGTGCGGTCGGCGGGCGAGCTGGCCGAGGCGGTCGCCTCCGCGCGGCGCACGGCCGCCGCCGCGTTCGGCGACGCCACCCTGCTCGTCGAGCGGTACGTCTCCGACCCCCGGCACATCGAGATCCAGGTCCTGGCCGACACCCACGGCAACGTGATCCACCTCGGCGAGCGCGAGTGCAGCCTCCAGCGCCGCCACCAGAAGATCGTCGAGGAGGCCCCCTCGCCGCTGATCGACGAGGAGACCCGCCGGCGCATGGGAGCCGCCGCGGTCAGCGCCGCCCGCTCGGTCGGGTACGTCGGCGCGGGCACCGTCGAGTTCATCGTCCCGGGCGACCAGCCGGGGCACCCCGGCTACTTCATCGAGATGAACACCCGCCTGCAGGTCGAGCACCCGGTCACCGAGATGGTCACCGGCCTCGACCTGGTGGAGCTGCAGCTCCGCGTCGCGGCGGGCGAGCCCCTGCCCCTGGCGCAGCAGGACGTGCGCATGCGCGGCCACGCCGTGGAGGCCCGTGTGTACGCCGAGGACCCGGCGCGCGACTTCCTGCCCACCGGCGGCCGGGTGCTGGCCCTGGCCGAGCCCGAGGACGCGGCCGGCGTGCGGGTGGACTCCGGCCTGTTCCCGGGCGCGGTCGTCGGCAGCGACTACGACCCCATGCTCGCCAAGGTGATCGCCTGGGGTTCCGACCGGGCCGCCGCCCTGCGGGGGCTCGACACCGCGCTGCGGCGCACCACGGTCCTCGGCGTCACCACCAACATCGCCTTCCTGCGCGCCCTGCTGGCCGACGCCGACGTCGCCGCCGGGCGGCTCGGCACCGGCCTGATCGACCAGCGCCTCGACGCCCTGCTCGCCGCCGCCCACGCCACCGGCGCCCCGCCGGACGAGGTGCTCGCCGCGGCGGCCCTGGTCCTGCACGACGAGCTGTCCGGGGGCGACGACGACCCCTGGGACGTGCCGGACGGCTGGCGGATCGGCGAGCCCGCCTGGACGACCTGGCCGCTCGCCGCGCGGGGCGAGCCGGTCGCCGTCCGGGTCAGGGGCCTGCCCGCGCGCGGCGCCGAGGTCGCCGTCGGGGACGGGCCGCCGTCGGAGGCCAGGGTCGCGCGGGAGGGCGGCGACGCGCTGGTCACCCTGGACGGGGTCACCACGCGCTACGCCTGCGCCCGCGACGGGCACACGGTGTGGCTCGGGCGCGACGGCCGCGCCTGGGCCCTCACCCGCCACCTGCCCGGGGACCCGGGCGACCGCGCCGGGGCGGGCCTGGCGGGCGACGGCGTGGTGCGCAGCCCGATGCCGGGCACGGTGCTGCTGGTCAAGGTGGTGCCGGGCGAGGCGGTGACCGAGGGGCAGCCGCTGCTGATCGTCGAGGCGATGAAGATGGAGCACACCGTGACCGCCCCCGCCGACGGCGTCGTCGCCGAGCTGACGGCCCGCGCGGGGCGGCCGGTCGACATGGACGAGGTGCTGGCCGTCATCCGGGCCCCGGACGCCGGGGCGTCCCCCGAGGCCACCGAGACGGGAGGATCGTGATGCTCCAGCCGATGCGGGTGCCGGCGGAAGGGCTGCCGGACCGCGTGACGATCTACGAGGTCGGGCCGCGCGACGGCCTGCAGAACGAGCCGGCGATCGTGCCGCTGGAGGTCAAGGCCGAGCTGGTCGCGCGGCTGGCCGCCGCCGGGCTCACCACCATCGAGACCACCAGCTTCGTCCACCCCCGATGGGTGCCCCAGCTCGCCGACGCCGAGGAACTGCTGAGGCGCGTCGAGAAGGCGCCGGGCGTGCGCTACCCGGTGCTGGTCCCCAACGAGCGCGGCCTGGACCGCGCGCTCGCCCTGGGCGTCACCGACATCGCGATCTTCGGCAGCGCCACCGAGACCTTCGCCCGGCGCAACCTCAACCGCGGCCTGGACGAGTCGGTCGAGATGTTCGCCCCGGTCGTCGCGCGCGCCCGCGACAACGGCCTGCGGGTGCGGGCGTACCTGTCGATGTGCTTCGGCGACCCGTGGGAGGGGCCGGTGCCGATCGCGCAGGTCGTCGGCAACGGCAGGCGGCTGCTCGACCTCGGCTGCGAGCAGCTCTCGCTCGGCGACACCATCGGCGTCGGCACCCCCGGGCACGTCACCGCCCTGCTCGCCGCCTTCGCCGCGGCGGGCGTCGGCCCCGAGCGCCTCGCCGTGCACTTCCACGACACCTACGGCCAGGCGCTGGCCAACACGCTCAGCGCCCTGCGCGCGGGCGTCACCGTGGTGGACGCCTCGGCCGGGGGCATCGGCGGCTGCCCCTACGCCAAGAGCGCCACCGGCAACCTCGCCACCGAGGACCTGGTCTGGATGCTCTCCGGGCTCGGCATCGAGACCGGCGTGGACCTGGCCTCGCTGGCCGCCACCAGCCTGTGGCTGGCGGAGCGGCTCGGCCGCCCGAGCCCGTCGGCGGTGGTGCGCGCGCTGTCCCAAGAACTCACCGAGGATGAGGAGTAGACCATGCACCGGCTCGGCGACGACTACGAGGCCCTGCGCAAGACCGTCGAGGAGTTCTCCCGGGACGTGGTGGCGCCGGTGATCGGCGACTACTACGAGCGCTGCGAGTTCCCCTACGACATCGTGTCCCGGATGGGCCACATGGGACTGTTCGGCCTGCCCATCCCCGAGGAGTACGGGGGCATGGGCGGGGACTACTTCGCGCTGTGCCTCGCCCTGGAGGAACTGGCCCGCGTCGACTCCTCGGTGGCGATCACCCTGGAGGCCGCGGTGTCGCTCGGCGCGATGCCGGTCTACCGGTTCGGCTCCGCGGAGCAGAAGGCCGAATGGCTGCCGGAGCTGACCTCCGGGCGCAGGCTCGGCGCGTTCGGGCTCACCGAGCCCGGCGGCGGCTCCGACGTGCCCGGCGGCATGCGCACCACGGCCGTCCTGGACGGCGGCGAGTGGGTGATCAACGGCTCCAAGGCGTTCATCACCAACTCCGGCACCGACATCACCGGCTTCGTGGCGGTCGCCGCCATCACCGGGGAGCGGCGCAGGGCCGACGGCGAGGCCGCGCCGGAGATCTCCACGATCCTGGTCCCGTCGGGCACGCCCGGGTTCACGGTGTCCAAGAAGTACTCCAAGGTCGGCTGGTCGGCCTCCGACACCCGCGAGCTGGCGTTCTCCGACTGCCGCGTGCCCGCCGCCAACCTGCTCGGCGAGCGCGGGCGCGGGTACGCCCAGTTCCTGCAGACCCTGGACGAGGGCCGGGTCGCCATCGCCGCGCTGTCGGTGGGCCTGGCGCAGGGCTGCGTGGACGAGAGCCTGCGCTACGTCAAGGAGCGGCACGCGTTCGGGCAGGCGATCGGGCGCTACCAGGCCATCCAGTTCAAGGTGGCCGACATGGAGGTGCGCGCGCACACCGCCCGCCTGGCGTACTACCACGCGGCCGAGAAGATGCTCGCGGGCGAGCCGTTCAAGAGGGAGGCGGCGATCGCCAAGCTGGTGAGCTCGAACGCCGCCATGGACAACGCCCGCGACGCCACGCAGATCTTCGGCGGCTACGGCTTCATGAACGAGTACCCCGTGGGCCGGTTCTACCGCGACGCGAAGATCCTGGAGATCGGCGAGGGCACCAGCGAGGTGCAGCGCATCCTCATCGCCCGCCAGCTCGGCCTGAGCGCCTGACGCCGGGGCGTTCCGGGGCACGGCACAACGGCCTGCGCTATCGTGAGCAAACGGACATATGGAGCACAAGACGCGATAAACGACAAAGCACTCCGGCGCGGCCGGTGACGCCGCGAGAAAGGCCCGCCCCCATGCCCGACGCGCGCACGATCCTCGACAAGGTCACCGAAGGCTTCAACCGGCACGACCTGGAGGCGGTGACCCGTTGTTTCGACGCCAGGGGAGTGTTCGTCACCCCCAGCGGCGTGGGGGACGGGCTGGAGGAGATCTCCTACTTCTTCGAGACGTCCCTGACGGCCTTCCCTGACGCGGTCGTGACGCTCTGGAGCACGGTCGCGTGCGGCGACACGGCCATCGGCGAGTGGACCCTCACCGGCACGCACGGCGGCGCGTACATGCTGCCGGGCGGCGACGTCGTGGCGGCGACCGGGCGTCCCATCGCCGTCCGCGGCGCATCCTTCTGTACCGTGGACGAGGACGGCGTCGTCGGCTACCGCATCTACTACGACCAGCTGGAGCTCATCGCGCAGCTCGGCCGCACGGTGAGCGCGGAGGGCGAATTCTGATCTTCCGGGCACCCCGAATGGACGAAGGGTGCGCCGAGTCCCTAAAGTCCCATTCATGACTTCAGATGATCTCCTGGTACGGAGGGCCCGCGAGGACGACGCCGAGGAGATCTACGGGCTGACGCGCGAGTTCGCCCTGTCCTTCCGGCCCGAGCGCGCCGCCTTCCACGCGGCGTATCCGGCGCTGCTCGCCAACCCCGACGCGTCCGTGCTGGTGGCCGTCGTGGACGGCGCCGTGCGCGGATACCTTCTCGGCTTCGTGCACCTGACGCTGTTCGCCAACGGCCCCGTCGCCTGGGTGGAGGAGGCCATCACCCAGCACGGCTTCCGCAGGCGGGGCCTCGGGCGCGCGCTGCTGGAGGAGTTCGAGCGCTGGGCGCGCTCGCGGGACGGCGGGTACATCGCCCTGGCGACGCGCAGGGCGCCGGAGTTCTACAACGCGCTCAAATACGAGTCCGCTGGAACGTACTACCGCAAGGTTCTGAAAGCCGGCGCGCAGGAGTGAACCCGGGGCGGCGCCCCGGGCCCGTCACGAGGTGAGCTGCGCGTCCAGGCGGTACCCGTCCACGGTGACGTACACCGAGTCCCCGGGCCTGGCGTTGAGGCGCATGAGCACCGGCTGGAGCGAGTCGAACACCGGCTGGCGGTCGCGCCAGACCAGCACCACCGCGTTGTCCCCCGGCCCGGTGACCGACAGCAGCGTGCCGGGACGCATGCCGAGCTGCGTCGCGTACCCCTCCGGCACCGGCACGGGCTCGCCGCGCAGGTGCTCGCTGGTGACGTCGATGCGCTGCCAGCGGCGCGGGTCGGAGGCCGGCCCCGGCAGCGGCGGCGCGTGGGTCGCGGCGCGCGGCTCGGGCACCAGGTGCGGCCGCGGCGGGCCGGACAGCGCCGTGAGCGCGGCCAGGGCGTTCTGGGCGGTCTGCGCGTCGGGCAGGTTGCCCGCCACCGACGGCACCGGCACGCCGCCGCGCATCTGGTGGCCGTTGGCGCCAGGCGTGCGGCGGGGCAGCGGCGCGAAGCCGCCGGTCGTCGTGGGGTCGGGGGGCCGCACCGCGACCTTGGGCAGCGCCTCGATCCACGCCTGGGCCGAGTGCGCGCGGATCCCCACCTGGGCGAGCAGCTCGACCGCGTCCTCGCCGGAGGTCTTGTCCCCGAGCATCTGGGCGGTGCGCTCCCGCAGCCGGGTCAGGTCGCCGACGACCAGCCAGCCGTCCTGCAGGCGGCGGTCCGGCATGAGCGCCACCAGCACCCGCCACAGGGGCGTGCCGAGCGAGGGCACCTCGATCGGGTGCGCCGGGTCGGCGCCGATGAGCTGCTCCTCGGTGGCGGCGTTGCCGAGCCACTCGGTGAGCCGGAACAGGTGCCCGGTCACCGGGGTGCCCTCCGGCGAGCGCAGCCAGTGCAGGACGCGCTCCTCGGCGGCGCGCTGCGCCTGGGACAGCACGTCGCGGTCCACGTGCAGATCGTGGGCCAGCGTGCGCAGGCTGACCGGCTCCTCGGCGAAGAGCCGCTCGATGGCCACGGCCCGCTCCAGCGGCGTCCACTCGCGGAACACCGCGTCGACCAGGCGGACGAGCGGGTTGTCCGACACCGGCGGCGGGGCGGGGACCTGCGCCACGGGCGGCGCGGCGGCGTTCTGCACGGGGCCGGTGGGCGGGCCCGCGGGCGCCTGCGCCGAGACGGCGGGGACCCGGCCGATCACCTCGCGGAACACCGCCGTCAGGATCGTCTCGGGGGAGGCGGCGAGCGCCGGGGCGCGCAGGTCGGCGGCGGTGAGCCTGCGCAGCCGCTGCCAGCCGCCGACGCCGCCGATGGCCGAGCGCGCGGGCTCCGGCCAGCCGGGCAGCGCCGGGTCCACCTTGTGGACCTGCAGCGCGGGCAGCAGCTCGGTGAGCGCCAGATGGTCCCAGCGGCTGACGGCCAGCCGTGAGAGGCGGTCGCACAGCCACTCGACACCGGTCGTGCCGAGCGCGCGACTGAGCGCGACCGAGGCCCACCAGCCCCCGGGGAGCCGGGGATCGGCGAGCACGTCGGCGACCTGCTGAGGTCGGCTCCAGCGCAGGACCGGCACCAGATCACTCAGGCAGATCATTGAATCGGCGTCCATCGGCTGACCGCATCCTCCCGAGTGTGACGCATGTTGCTAATGGTGCAGCTTACGCCGGACGCTAGCAATTAGCGCCATCTAGGGAGAACATAGCGGCTCGCCGGACTCCGAGATCCGCACAGCGGGCATCCCGCCCGCCGGGACGGGTCTCCCGCCGAGCCTCGCGACCGCCCGCGCCCCGGCCGCGCACCCCGCCACCAGCGCGGACTCCGCCGGGTGACCGGACAGCAGTGCGGCGAGGAATCCCGCGGCGAACGCGTCCCCCGCGCCCGTGGAGTCCACCGCCCGGGCCGCCACGGCGGGCGCCCGCGCCACCACCCGCCCGTCCCGCGCCAGTAGCGCGCCGCCGGCGCCGAGCTTCACCGCCGCCATGCCGTACCGGGCGCCGAGCGCCGCGGCGGCGGCCTCCGGGTCGCGCTCGCCGGTGAGCAGCAGCGCCTCGTCCCGGTTGGGGACGAGCAGCGACGCCGCCGCGGTCTCGCGCAGGAACCGGTCCACGCCGAAGCCGGCGAGGGGACCGGTGGAGGCCGGGTCCACGCTGATGGCGACCCCGCGGCGCGCCGCCGCGCGCACCGCCGTCCTGAACAGGTCGAGGCCCGGCCCGGCGAACAGGGTGTAGGCCGAGACGTGCAGGCGGCTCACGCCGTCGAGCAGCCGATCGTCCCAGTCGGACGGGCCGATGCGCCCGCCCGCGCCCCGGTTGGTCAGCATGGACCGCTCGCCCGCGCCGTCCACCATCGCGATCACCACGGCCGTCGGGTGCCCGGGGTCCACGCGGGCGTGCGGGCGCACCCCCGCGCCGCGCAGCTCGGCGACGTGCCAGGCCCCGGTGTCGTACCCGACCCGGGTGAGGAGGCGGGCGTCCGCGCCGAGGTGCGCGGCCCAGCAGGCGGTGTTGGCCCCGGAGCCGCCCGGCCGCACCACGATGTCGGCGGGGGTGTCGGTGCCGGTCGCGACCGGGGCGCCGTGGACGGCGACCACATCGGTGACGGCGTCGCCGATGACGAGCAGCCCGCCCACTCAGCCCTCCGGGGAACCGGGGCCGGCCCAGGCGGCGGCGATCGCGGCGGCCAGGCGGACGTTGCCGCGCACGGCCGCCAGGTTCGCCTCCAGCGACGCGCCGCCGGTGCCCCGGACCAGGAAGTCCAGCAGGAACGGCGTGATCGCCTGCCCGGTGACGCCCTCTCGCGCGGCGGCGGCGAGGGCCTCGGCCAGCACGCGGTCGTGCAGCACCGGGTCGAGCTGGTCGCCGTCGGGGACGGGGTTGGCGACGATCAGCGCGCTCTCGGGGCCGCCGAGGAGGTCCTGCGCGCGCATGACGGCCGCGGCCTCCTGCGGGGTCTCCAGCCGCCAGTCCACGGGCAGCCCGGAGCTGTGCAGGTAGAACCCGGGGAAGGAGTCGGTGCGGTACCCGGCGACGGTGACCCCGCGCGTCTCCAGCCGCTGCAGCGTGGCGGGCACGTCCAGGATCGACTTCACCCCCGCGCACACGACCGTGATCCTGGTCTTGGCGAGCATGTCCAGGTCGGCGGACTCGTCCTGGTCGGTGGTCCACCCGCGGTGCACGCCGCCGAGGCCGCCGGTGGCGAACACCCGGATCCCGGCGCGGGCCGCGAGGAAGGCGGTGGCCGAGACGGTGGTCGCGCCGCTCGCCGACAGGGCCGCGGCGAGCGGCAGGTCGCGGAAGCCCAGCTTGCGCAGGCCGTCCTCGGTGGCGACGCGCTCCAGCATGTCCTTGTCCAGGCCGACGCGGGCCACCCCGTCGAGGACGGCGATGGTCGCGGGCACCGCGCCCGCCCGCCGGACCAGCTCCTCCAGTTCCAGCGCCACCCGCAGGTTGCGCGGGCGGGGCAGGCCGTGGGAGATGATCGTCGTCTCCAGCGCCACCACGGGGGAACCGGCGGCCAGGGCCTCGGTCACTTCCTCGGACGTCCGGATCGCCGGGCTCGGGCCGGTCTTCTGCATGCTCGCTCTCGATCCTCTCCGTATGTAGGCTCGCAGGGGATTCTGCCCCTGATGTGCCGTCTCACCGTACTGTCCGAGTTGGGAGGCTTTGGCATGCGCCGGTCGCACTACGACGTGGTGATCGCGGGCGCCGGGCACAACGGCCTGACCGCCGCCGCCTACCTGGCGCGCGCCGGACGCCGGGTGCTCGTGCTGGAACGGCTGCCGCACACCGGCGGCCTCGCGGTGTCCGCCCGCGCCTTCCCCGGCGTGGACGCCCGGCTGTCCCGCTACTCCTACCTGGTCAGCCTCCTGCCCGCCAAGATCGTCGCCGACCTGGGCCTGGACCTGGAGCTGCGCCGCCGCCGCTACGCCTCCTACACCCCCGTCGGCGGCGCCGGCCTGCTGGCCGACAACGAGGACCCGGCCCGCACCGCCGCCTCCTTCGCCGCCGTGACCGGCGGTCCGGGCGATCTCGCCGCCTGGCGCCGCTTCTACGCCATGACCGCGCGCGTCGCCCGCCGCCTCGCCCCCACGCTGCTGGAACCCCTGCGCGAGCGGGCGGACGTCCGCGCGGAGGTCATCGCCGACGAGGAGGCGTGGCGCGACCTGTTCGAACGGCCGATCGGCCAGGTGGTGGCCGAGCGCTTCGGCGACGACACGGTCAGGGGAGTGGTGCTCACCGACGCCCTCATCGGGACCTTCGCCGACCCGGCCGCCGACCTGGCGGCCAACCGCTGCCTGCTCTACCACGTCATCGGCGACGGCACGGGGGAGTGGAAGGTGCCCGTGGGCGGCATGGGCGCGGTCACCGGCGCGCTCGCCGAGGCCGCCGCGCGGGCCGGCGCGGAGATCCGCACCGGGATGGAGGTGCTCGCCATCGACCCCTCCGGAGAGGTCGCCTTCCGTGACGACCGCGGCGCCGAGCACGCCGTGACCGGCGGCCACGTGCTGGTGAACGCCCCTCCCGCCGTCCTCGCCCGCCTGCTCGGCGGCGCGCAGGAGCCGCCCGAGGGCTCCCAGCTCAAGGTCAACATGGTGCTGGCGCGGCTGCCCCGGCTCAAGGACCCCGCGGTGACCCCGGCCGAGGCGTTCGGCGGCACCTTCCACGTCAACGAGGGCGGCGAGGCGCTGGCACGGGCCCACGCGCAGGCCGCCGCCGGGACGATCCCCGCGCTGCCGCCCGCGGAGGTGTACTGCCACTCGCTGACCGACCCCTCCATCCTCGGGCCGTCGCTGCGAGCGGCCGGGGCCCACACGATGACGCTGTTCGGCCTCCACATGCCCGCCCGCCTCTTCCGCGCCGATCCCGGGGCGGCCCGCGCGAAGGCGCTGGCCGCCACCCTGGCCTCCCTCGACGCGGTGCTGGCGGAACCCGTCGAGGACTGCCTGCTGCGCGGGCCGGACGGGTCGCCGTGCCTGGAGGTCAAGACCCCGGTCGACCTGGAGCGGGAGGCCGGACTGCCCGGCGGCCACATCTTCCACCGCGACCTGTCCTGGCCCTTCGCCGAGCACCCGGACGAGGCCGGGCGCTGGGGCGTGGAGACCGCGCACCCCCGCGTCCTGCTGTGCGGGGCGGGCGCGCGGCGCGGCGGCGGGGTCAGCGGCATCCCCGGCCACAACGCCGCCATGGCCGTCCTGGCGGGCTGACCGCGTTCTCATCCGATTCTCATGATCGTTCATGGACCTCTCAGCGTCGGCGGCTAACGTGGGCCGGTGAGCGCAACCGGAGACCACCGTGCTTCCCACGACCCCTCCGGCCTCACCGTGTGCAGGCGGCTGCGCCCGCGATGGCCCCCGCCGTCGCCGCGCTCACCGGCGTCGGCGGCGTGCTGATGTGGCGGGCGTACCGGGAACGGCGCGCGGTCACCGGCTGGGCGCTTCCGGCAGGAGTCGCCCTCACCGCCGGCTGGGCGTTCGTGGTCCTGCGGCGCACGCCCGGCTGGACGCCGTGGCTCGCCTACGCGGTCGCGGCTCTCGGCGCGGCGGCGGTCCTCGGGCTCGTCCTGATCCGGCTCGGCCGCCGGGGTCGCGCGCGGCTCGCCGTGGTAGCGCTCGCCCTCGGGCTCGCGGGCGGTCTCGCGGGGCCGGCGGCCTACGCGCTCACCCCGCTGTCGTCGCCGGTCAACGGCTCCAACCCGACCGCCGGCCCGCAGACCGGCCCCGGCGGGACGGGAGGCTCGTTCCGGCCGCGCGGCATGGGCGCGGGCGGCGTGGACGGTGCGCGTACGACCGTGGACGCCGGGCTGGCCGGCTACCTGCGCCGGAACCGTGGGGACGCGGAGTGGCTGGTCGCGGTGAGCAGTGCCCGGGAGGCATCGCCTCTCATTCTCGCCACCGGGGGCGAGCCGGTGCTCGCGATGGGCGGCTTCACCGGCTCCGACCCCGCGATGACCGTGGCGAAGCTCCAGCGGTACGTGGCGGCGGGGCGGGTGAAGTACGTCGTCCTCGGCGGGGGCGTGGGCGGTCCCCGAGGGCAGGACGGTGAGGTCGCCACGTGGGTGCGGAGCCACGGCGCCGAGGTCCCCGCGCCGGAGTACGGCGGCACGGGGACGGGCGGCACGCTCTACCGCCTGAGCTGACCGCGCGGAGGCCACGCATCCCCCTCGCCGAGCTGGGTAGGGACATCGACCTCGGAACCCGACTCGGAAGCGGAACCGAACTCGAACCGGAGCCGGGCTCGGCATCCGACACGGGACCGAACGCAGAACCCGACACAGGAAACAGCACGGAAGGACGGACGGCGTGGACCAGCAGAGTTTCATCGCCCTGCTCAACGAGGACCTGGAGAGCGAGTACCGCTCGATCGTGCAGTACACCCAGCACACGGCGACGATCAGCGGGCCGGAGTATCAGAGCCTGGTCGAGGAGCTGAAGGTCCACCTCCACCAGGAGCTGGACCACGCGACGACGCTCGCGGGCCAGATCGCCTTCCTCGGCGGCGTCCCGGCGGTGTCGGTGCCCGAGGTGCCGAGCGTCCCCGACGGCGCGGCGGCGCTGCGCCTGGACCTGGAACTGGAGGAGACGCAGCTCGATCGCTACCGCGAGCGCGTGGCGTAGGCCATGGACCTGGGCCTGCCCGACGTCGCCGAGGCCCTGCGCCCCCTGCTCCAGCAGACCCAGGACCACGTCATGGACCTGCGCAACGCCCTCGGCGCCTGACCGCCCGCGCCGCGCCCCCGCCGCCCTGGGAACGGCGGCGGGTGGGGGCGCCGTCGCGGGCAGGTTCGGGTGGCCGGAGGGTCAGGAAGGTGCGGCGGGCGGGAACGGCGGCGGGTAGTAGGATCGGCGCGTGCGCAGTGCGGATGGGGCAGGCGGGGGGACGCGGGGCAGCCGGGCCGACCAGGCCGACCATCGCCGGGCGGAGCTCCTGGACGCCGCGCGGCGCGTCGTGCTCGAACGGGGCATCTCCAGCACCCGGGTCGCCGACATCGCCAAGGCCACCAACGTCAGCGGCGGGCTGATCCACTACCACTTCGCCACCAAGGACGACCTGATCACGGCGATGCTCCGCACGACCATCGACGGCGAGGTCGGCCGGCTCAAGCAGCTCGTCCAGGATCCCGGCACCGGCGTCGAGCGTCTGGACCGGGTGCTGCGCTACTACATCCCGAGGTCGCGGGCCGACCAGAGCTGGCTGCTGTGGATCGACGCCTTCGCCGCCGGGCTGCGCGAGGCCGTCGTCCAGCAGATCCTGCTGGAGCTGGAGTCCGGCTGGATCGGCGCCCTGGAGCAGGTCATCCTGTCGGGCGTGGACAGCGGCGAGTTCACCTGCGACGACCCGCGCGGCGCCGCCGAGCGCATCGACGGCATGCTGGACGGCCTCATCATCCGCTACACCCTGCACCCGTCGGTGCTGTCCCGGCGCCGCCTGCTCGAGCACGCCCGCATCGCCGCCGCCCGCGAGGTCGGCCTCTCCCGCGCCGACTTCCCCGACTCCTAGCCCGGCCGCGCGTCAGGGACGCAGGCCGGCGAAGACGATGGCGAGCACGCGGCGCTGCAGGTCGGGGGGCCAGGCGGCGTGGACGGCGCCCTGGCACACGCCGGTCAGCAGCGCGAGCACCTCGTCCGGCCGCACGTCCGCGCGCACGGCCCCCGCCGCCTGCGCGCGAGCGAGCAGCGTGCCGATGGCGTCGCGGAGCGTTTCGACGGGGCCGGCCACCATCGTGTCCACGCCGAAGTCGGCGGCCGCGAGTTCGGCGACGGTGCGTTTCTCCACGGCCTGACCCACCATCTCGCCGAAGAAGGCGAACAGCCCGGTGGCCGGGTCACCGGAGCCCAGGGCGCGCACCCGCTCGGCGAGGTGCTCCATCAGGTCCTTCAGGATGGCCTTGAGCAGGTCGTTCTTGGTGGGGAAGTGCCGGAACACCGTGCCGACGGCCACCCCCGCGCGCACCGCGACCTCCTCGGTGGTGGCGGAGGCGCCCTTCTCGGCGAACACGGCCGCGGCCGACTCCAGGATGCGCGCGCGGTTGCGCCGCGCGTCGGCCCGCAGCGGCGGGGACGGCGGAGACAGTGGGGACGGCGGGGATGTCGGCGATTCGGAGGAGGTCATAGGCATCCATTGTCGGCGTTGACAACATGAGTGGATACTCACTATCTTCAACATGAGTCACCACTCATCTTATCTCCGGACGTCGAAAGGATCGCCATGTCCGCGACCGCACGCGAGGTGTTCGAGCGTTTCCCCTGGTCCGCCGGGATGCCGGAGGAGTCGCTGTGGGCCGACGACGTCGTCATCGAGACCCCTTTCGCCCCGCCCGGCCGTCCCCGCCGCTGGGAGGGACGCGAGGCGTTCCTCGCCTACGCCCGCCCCCGCCGCGCCGAGCTCCCCGCAAGGCTGGAACGCCGCCGCCTCGTCGTCCACGAGACCGCCGACCCCGACGTCATCGTCGTCGAGTACGAGCTGGGCGGCCGGCTGCCGGGCGCGCGGGAGGACACGTGGGCGCCGTTCATCGCGGTGCTGCGCGTCCGCGACGGGCAGGTGGCGCACTGGCGCGAGTACCAGGACCCGCTGGTCATCGCCGCCGCCACCGGCACGCTGCCCGACCTGGTCGCATCGCTGGGCGGCGCCCGGTGACCACGCTCCCCGCGGGCGCGCTGGTCCGCCGCGACGGCGTCGTGGCCGAACTGCGCGCCCCCGGGCTCGGGCTCGACCGGCCGCCCGCCGAGCTGGGCGAGCTGACCGGCCTGCGGCTGGTCGACCTGGCCTGGAACCGGATCACCGAGCTCCCCGCCTCCATCGGCCGGCTCACCGGGCTCGTCACCCTGCGGCTCGACGGCAACCGCCTCACCGGACTGCCGCCGCGGATCGCCGCGCTCCGCTCGCTGCGCGAGCTGCACCTGGACGGCAACGCGCTCGACGCCGTCCCCGGCCCGGTCCTGGAACTGCCCGGCCTGACCAGCCTCTTCCTGTACGGCAACCGTCTCGCCGCGCTGCCCGCCGGCCTCGGCCGCCTGCGCGGGCTGCGCCACCTCGCGGTAGGCGGCAACGCGCTCACCTCGGTCCCCGGCGCGCTGTGGGACCTCGCCGGGCTGCGGTCGCTGAACCTGGCGGAGAACGCGCTCACCGAGATCCCCGAGGACATCGGCCGGCTGCGCGACCTGCGCATGCTGGACCTCGGCCACAACTCCCTGGCCGGCGTGCCCGCCGCGCTCGGCGACCTGGAGAACCTGAGCGACTACCTGTACCTGAGCGACAACGGCCTCACCTCGGTGCCGGCCTCCCTCGGACGGCTGCGCCGCCTGGCGTACCTCAACCTGACCGACAACCGGCTGGCGACGCTGCCGGAGACCCTCGGAGACCTCGCCGCGCTGGTCGAGCTGCGGCTGTACGGCAACCGCCTGACCACGCTGCCGGAGTCGTTCGGCCGCCTCTCCCGCCTGCGCGAGCTGCACCTGCGCGGCAACCGCGTCGCCGGCCTGCCCTCCTCGCTCGGCGGGCTGCGCGAGCTGCGCGTCCTCGACCTGCGGGACAACGTGCTGACCCGCCTGCCCGACGCGATCGCGGGCCTGACCGCGCTGACCCACCTGGACCTGCGCAACAACCGCCTGCGCGACGTCCCGCGCGCGCTCGCCGCGCTGCCGCGCCTGGAGAAGCTCGACCTGCGCTGGAACAAGCTCGACCGCGAGCCCGAGGCCGTGGACGCCCTGCGGGAGCGCGGCTGCGTGGTCCTGCTCTGACCCTTTCCCGCTTGACCTCGACAAAGGTTGAGGTCACATACTCGGTCCCGGTGCGACGACGAAAGGACCGGAGATGAAGGCGGCGGCGTTCGAACGGCCCGGGGGACCCGAGGTGCTCCGGCTCATGGAGGTGGCGACGCCCGAGGCCGGGCCCGGGGAGGTGCGCGTCCGGGTGCGGGCCGCGGGGGTGCAGCCCTACGACTGCGCGGTCCGGGCGGGCTGGATCCCGCCGGGGGTTCCCCCGGACATACCGAAGATCCCCGGCAACGAGTTCGCGGGCGTCGTGGACCGGACCGGCCCCGGTGTGACGGGGGTCGCGGCGGGCGACGAGGTGCTCGGGTTCGGGCGGCTCGACGCCTACGCCGAGTACATCGTGGTCCCGGCCGACCAGGTCACCGCGAAACCGGCGGAGATGCCGTGGGAGGTCGCGGGCGGCTTCAGCGCCGGCGCGCAGACGGCGCACATCGCGCTGCGGGAGCTCGGCGTCGGCGCGGGGGACACCGTGCTGGTCCACGCGGCGGCGGGCGGGGTGGGCACGATCGCGGTGCAGCTCGCGGCCGCCTGGGGCGCGGCCGTCGTCGGCACGGCGAGCGAGGCGAACCACGACTACCTGCGCGGGCTCGGCGCCGTCCCGGTGGCCTACGGCGAGGGACTGGTCGCCCGGGTGCGGGCGGCGGCCCCCGGCGGGGTGGACGCCGCGCTCGACGGGGCCGGCGGCGACGCGCTGACCGCCTCCCTGGAACTGGTGAAGGACCGCTCCCGCGTTCTCACGCTGGTGGAGCACGGCCAGGCG
This sequence comes from Sphaerisporangium krabiense, assembly GCF_014200435.1. Lineage (NCBI taxonomy): Bacteria > Bacillati > Actinomycetota > Actinomycetes > Streptosporangiales > Streptosporangiaceae > Sphaerisporangium > Sphaerisporangium krabiense. The sequence goes on from NZ_JACHBR010000002.1 coordinate 846,934, forward strand.
GAGGCTCTGGGCGTGCGGGTGACGCCCGCGCTGCGCTCGGCCGCCCGGCTCGCCGAGCTGGCCGGCATGTACGCGCGGGGAGAGCTGCGCGTACACGTGCGCGAGACGTTCCCGCTGGAGCGTGCGGCGGACGCGCACCGCGCGGTGGAGACCCGCCACGGGGCGGGCAAGGTCGTGATCACGGTCGGCTGAGGCGGCGAGGGCGCCGGCGTCAGGCGGGCAGCGCGGCCAGGAGGTAGGCGAGGCGGGCGGCGGCGTTCTCGACGTCGTCCGCCGTGCCGAGCCGGTAGCCCCAGGAGGTGAGGAACACCCCGTCCGGGGTGCAGGTGACCACCTCGTTGAGAGTGCTGCTGAAGCGGTTGCGGACGCGTACCGTGACGGGGGTGCCGCCGAGGACGCGGACGGAGAGGTCGATGTGCTCGCGGGCCGCGAGAGCGAATCGCTCCAGGCAGGACATGGTGTCCAGCATGCTCAATCACCTCCGCTTCAACCAGAGAAGTCAGGATTGCATGATCTTGGCGAAGCGGGCAAGCAATTGTGTGGTTTAAGGGACGATTGTTAGTAGGCCGAATATTCGGGTCCTTCATCCGGCCTGGTTAGTGCACATTTATGCACATATTCCGGTTCTAGATCCTGATGTTATGGCCCCGCCGCTGGCTACCGCCCCACCGGGTCGGCGAAGTCCACGAGCACGCGGACGATCACCTCGCGCGCCTTCTCGCGGAACACCGCGACCTCGCACAGGTCCTCGAACGCGCCCGCGTAGAACGCCACGTCCTCGGCGTCGCGGAGCTGGAAGTCCTTGGTGCGCGTCGGCACGGCCACCAGCGAGTCGTTGTAGATCCAGAAGCCGTTGAGCAGCGCGGACGGCAGCTCGGCCGCGAAGGGGATCACCCCGAACTCGACGTTCGGCAGCGTGGTGACGGCGAGCAGCCGGTCGAGCTGGCCGCGCATCACGTCGGCGGGCGCGAGCCGGTAGCGCAGGGCGGCCTCGGGGAGCACGAACCGGAACCGCCGCTCCTGGTCGTAGAGGATCTCCTGGCGGCGCATGCGGACGCGGATCGCGGCGTCGACGTCGTCGGTGGCGCCGTAGACCCGGCGCACCTTGCAGAAGATGTGCCGGGCGTACTCGGCCGTCTGGAGCAGGCCGATGATGACGGCGGGCTCGAACACGCGGAAGAGGCGGGTGCGCGACTCCAGGTCGCGGACGTCCTCCTGGAGCGCGGCGAGCCCGCTCTTGTGGCGCTGCTTCCAGGACTCCTGCCGTTCGAGGAGCCCGACGGCCCCGGCGATCAGCTCGTCGATCACCTCGGACGTCGCCTCGACGGCCTGGCCCCACGACACCACGTCGTCCTCGGTCGCGGTCTGCCGGGCGTTCTCGATGCGCGAGACCTTGGACGCCTGCCAGTTCAGCCGCGCCGCGAGGTCCTTGCCGGAGAGCTGTGCGGTCTCTCGCAGGTGGCGGAGCCGGACGCCCAGGTCGACCCGCGCCTGCTGAAAGCTGCTCACGCTCACCCTCCGGTCGGCCACGGACTCGCAAGAGGGTAGACCTACAGCGGCCCGTGTGCCAGAGGGATCTCCCTATTCGTGATCAGCCGCCGCTCGGACCCGGTTCCTGGCCGGTCAGGACCGCGCGCGCGATCTCGACGAGCAGCGCGCGCGGGACCTCCACCGCCGACTCGCCGGGAAGGACCTCGCGCAGGTCGGCCCGGGCTTCCGGGTCGTTCACCGTGAGGCCCTGGACGACGATCGTGCCGCGGTCGGTCTCGTAGAGCGAGGGGCAGGCGCCGGCCTCCGAGGTGGAGCCGAGGAACCGAAGACGCATGAATATCCTCCTTCCCAAATGGCAACCGTAATGGTCACAATTGCGCGCAATTGTAGGTCATCGAGAGGTGCGCGATCAGTCGCCGGTGACGCCGTCCGCCATCTCGCGCAGGATGTCGATGTGCCCGTTGTGCCGGGCGGTCTCCTCGATCAGGTGGTGCAGGATCCAGCGCAGCGTCACGTGCGTGCCGTCCCTGACGGGCCGCTTGGCGACGGTGTCGAGGTCCAGGGACGCGACCAGCTCGCGGTAGCGCGCGCACTGCTCCTCGTACTCCGCGAGCAGCTTCTCCAGGGGGATCTCCACGGCGATGCGCATCTCGCGGTCCGGGTCGTCGTCGGTCCAGGGCGCGCGGTCCTCCTCGCCGAGGAGCCGCCACTCGATCCAGGCGAACTCGACCCACCGCAGGTGGCTGACCAGCCCGCTGATCGTCGTCAGCGGCGAGGTCGCCAGCGGGGCGCGGCGGGCGTCCTCCTCGGACAGGCCCTCGCACTTGGCGTGGACCGTGGCTCGCACGTAGTCCAGCATGGTGGTGAGTGTGGCGCGTTCATCCCAGGTGGGAGGAATGTCGGTTCGGCTCATGAATGGAGCCTCCTAGACCGGGGTGCGCCTGTCCAACGGATATAGGAATAGGGACCACCCGTGCCCGCAGTTCCTCGCCGAGCGCCTTCGCCTGGGCGTCCAGGCGCGGGCTCGCCGCGACGCCGGCGCCGAGCAGCCCGCGCACGACGAAGTTCAGCGCCCGCAGGTTCGGCAGGCGGTGCCGCTCGACCGTCAGCCCGGCCACCGACGGCAGGAGCGCCCGGAGCCGGTCGGTGGTGAGGAAACCGTCCAGCCAGGCGTACGCGGCGTCGGTGCGCACCCAGACCCCGAGGTTGGCGTCCCCGCCCTTGTCCCCGGACCTCGCCCCCGCGACCGTGCCGAGCGGCGCCTCCCTGACCGGCCCGGCGGGCGCGACGGGAACGGCGGGCCCGGCCTGCGGCCCGGCGTCCCCGGCGGTCCCGGGGAACGCGGGCGGGCCCGGGTCGCGCCACACGCGCCGGTCCCCGAACCACACCTCGGCACGCACCTGCCCGGCGGGCACGAAGCACGGCCGGTACACCCCGTACGGGGACGCCTCGCCCGGCGGGGTGAGCGCGTAGAACCCCGGATAGCCGGCCAGCGCGGTCTCCACCACGGCCGAGGAGAACGTCCGCCCCGCCTTCCTCGGGTCGGCGTCCATCACCGTGATCCGCAGCAGCGCCACCGCCTCCGGGCCCTCCGGCGCGCCGAGCGGCGTCAGCTCCACGTGAACCTGGCCGAACGTCTCGCGGGGCACCCGCGCGAACACCGCCTCCTCCGCCAGCCGCGCCTTGGCCGCGATGTCCAGGCCGGTGAGCACGAGCGTCATCGTGTTTCGGTGGCCGCCCAGGTGGTTGAGCGCCACCTTCAGCGTGTCCGGCGGCGGTTCGCCCCGCACGCCGCTGATCCGCACGCGGTCCTCGCCCTCCTGCGCCAGCCGGATCGTGTCGAAGCGCGCGACGACGTCGGGGCCGAGATAGCGCGGCGCGCCGATCTCGTACAGGAGCTGCGCGGTCACCGTGCCCACCGAGACCCGCCCGCCCGTGCCCGGATGCTTGGTGATCACGCTGGACCCGTCGGCGCGCAGCTCGGCGATGGGGAACCCGCAGCGCGGCAGGCCGGGCACCTCGGTGAAGAAGGCGTAGTTGCCGCCGGTGGCCTGGCAGCCGCACTCGATGACGTGCCCGGCCACGACCGACCCGGCCAGCGCGTCCAGGTCGCGCGGCCCCCACCCGTACCGCCACATGCCCGGCCCCGTGACCAGCGCCGCGTCGGTCACCCTGCCGGTGACCACGACGTCCGCGCCGTGCTCCAGGGCGGCGGCGATGGGCCGGCCGCCGAGGTAGGCGTTGGCGGTGAGCGGCTTGTCCTCCGGCCGGTCGCCGGTGCGCGGCGGCACGCCGAGGGCGGCGAGGTCGCGCCCGGACAGGTCGTCGCCGGTGACGTGCGCCACCCGCGCGGACAGGCCGAGCCGGTCCGCCAGCTCGGTCACCGCCGCCGCGCATCCGGCCGGGTCCAGGCCGCCCGCGTTGGAGACGACCTTGACGCCCCGGTCCAGGCAGGTGCCGAGCACCTGCTCCATCTGGGTGAGGAAGGTGCCCGCGTACCCCGGACGGCCCTTGCGCCGGTTGCCGGCCAGGATGAGCATGGTCAGCTCCGCCAGCCAGTCCCCGGTGAGCACGTCGATCGGCCCGCCCTCGACCATCTCGCGGGCCGCCGACAGCCGGTCGCCGTAGAAACCGCCGCAGTTGGCGACGCGCAGCGGCGCCGCGGCCGTCACGGGGAGGGGACCCACGCGGCGGGGCGCTTCTCCATGAACGCGCGCAGCCCCTCCTGCCCCTCGGCCGAGGTGAACCGCTGGGCCGACAGCTCCGCCATGCGCCGCATGCCCTCCTCGACCGGGATGCCGGGAACCTCGCGGACCAGCCGCTTGGTGATCGCCAGCGCCTCCGGGCCGCCGCGCATCAGCATGCCCGCGTAGCGGGCGACGGCCGCGTCCAGCTCCTCGGCGGGGACGGCCCGGGTGAGCAGGCCGATCTCGGCGGCGCGCGCGGCGTCGAAGACCTCGCCGGTCATGAAGTACTCGGCGGCGGCGCGCGGCTCCACCCGCCGCAGCACGGTCACCGAGATCATGGCGGGCACCACGCCGAGCCGCACCTCGCTGAACGCGAACGTCGCCGAGTCCGGCGCGAGGGCGAAGTCGCACGCGGCCACCAGCCCGAGGCCCCCGGCGCGGGCGGTGCCGTTCAGCCGGCAGATGACCGGCTTGGGGCTCTCCCAGATCAGGCTCATGACGTCGGGCAGCGCCCCGGTGACCGGCGCGTCGCCCGGTCCTCCCGCGGGCGCCTGCTCCTTCAGATCGGCTCCCGAGCAGAACACCGGCCCCGCGCCGGTCAGCACGACCACGCGGACGGCCTCGTCGCCGATGGCGTCGGTCAGCGCCCGCCGCAGCTCGGCCAGCAGCCGGGTCGACAGGGCGTTCCTGTTGGCGGGGGAGTCCAGCGTCACGGTGGCGACCCCGCCGCCGGTCTCCAGGCGCACCAGCGCGGTCACGGCGTCTCCTCGGCGGTCTCGATGACGGCGAGGACGGTCCCCGCCGCGACCTGAAGTCCCGGCGCGGCGTTCAGGGCGGACAGCACTCCCGCGGCGGGGGCGCGGACCTCGTGTTCCATCTTCATCGCCTCCAAGGTGAGGATCGTCTGCCCCGCCGCGACCCGGGCCCCGGGCGTCACCGCGACGCGCAGGACCGTGCCGGGCATGGGGGCGAGCAGGGAGCCCGGCGCCAGGCGCGCCGCCGGCTCGGGCAGGCGCGGCAGCGGCGTGAGCCGCGCCGCGCCGAGCGGGGAGTCCACGTGCACGGCGTCGTCGTAGGCGGCCACCTCGAAGCGCCGGCGCACCCCGGCGACCTCGAGGACGACCCGCGCGGGCGTGGCCGAGACCAGCGTCACGCCGTCGAACCCCTCCGCGCTCAGGCCCGCCCGGGTCAGGCGGTAGGCGACCTCGACGCGCCCCGCCGGGCCTTCGAACGCGGTGCGCTGCGGCTCGGACGGCACGTTGCGCCAGCCGCTCGGCAGCCCGCCCATCACCGGCGCGGCGGCGCGGCGCCCGGCGGCGAGCGCCAGCGCGGCGGCCAGCGCGGACAGCGCCACGTGCCGCGGCGGCCCCTCGCAGCCATCGGCCGGGTCGAAGGTCTCCAGGAACCCGGTGTGGGCGTCGCCGGCGAGGAACGTCTCGTGCCGCAGCACGCGGACGAGCAGGTCCCGGTTGGTGACGGGACCGTGGACGCGGGCGCGGGCCAGCGCGGCGGCCAGCCGCCGCGCCGCCGCCGCCCGGGTGGGCGCCCAGGCGATCACCTTGGCGAGCATGGGGTCGTAGTGGACGTCCACCCGCGAGCCGGTCTCCACCCCGGAGTCCAGCCGCAGCCCGGACGCGGCCCCGCCCGGTGGCGGCCCGAACCGCGCGTCCACGCCGGGGATCTCGAACAGGCCCAGCGTCCCGGCCTGGGGACGCCAGCCGTCCGCCGGGTCCTCGGCGTACAGGCGGGCCTCGATGGCGTGGCCGGACGGCCCGGGCGGCGCGGCGGGCAGGCGGGCGCCCTCGGCGACCTCCAGTTGCAGGCGCACCAGGTCCACGCCGTACACGCACTCGGTCACCGGGTGCTCGACCTGCAGCCGCGTGTTCATCTCCAGGAAGGCGACCGTGTCGCCCTTGACCAGGAACTCCACGGTCCCGGCCCCCACGTATCCGATGGCCTCGGCGGCCTTGACGGCGGCGGCGAGCAGTTCCTCGCGCACCCGTGGCGCGAGCCCCGGCGCGGGGGCCTCCTCGACGACCTTCTGGTGGCGGCGCTGGATCGAGCAGTCCCGCTCGCCGAGCGCCCACACCGTGCCGTGCGCGTCGGCGACGATCTGCACCTCGACGTGCCGGGCGCCCTCCAGCAGGGGCTCGGCGAACAGCGTGCCGTCGCCGAACGCCGCCAGCGCCTCGCGCCCGGCGGCCTCGGCGGCCTCCGCCAGCCCCGACGGGTCGCGGACGACGCGCATGCCGCGCCCGCCGCCGCCCGCCGACGCCTTGAGCAGCACCGGGAACGGCAGGTCCGCGGCGGACCCGGGCGCGGCCGAGGGGAGCACCGGCACCCCGGCCGCGGCCATCAGCGCCTTGGCCCCGATCTTGGCGCCCATCGCGGCGATGGCCTCCGGCGGCGGGCCGACCCAGACGAGCCCGGCGTCCAGGACGGCGCGGGCGAACGCCGCGTTCTCCGACAGGAACCCGTAGCCGGGATGGACGGCGTCCGCGCCCGTGCCCAGCGCGGCGGCCACGATCGCGGCGGCGTCGAGATAGGTGTCCGCGGGCCTGGTCCCGGGCAGGCGGACGGCGTGGTCGGCCTCGGCGGCGTGCGGGGCGGAGGCGTCGGCGTCGGAGAACACCGCGACGGTCTCGATGCCGAGGTCGCGGCAGGTGCGGAACACCCGTCGGGCGATCTCGGCGCGGTTGGCGACCAGCAGGCGTCCGATCACGGGCTCACATCCGGAAGACGCCGAAGCCGTGCCCGGCCGGCGCGGGGGACCCGGCGATGACGGACAGGCACAGGCCGAGCACGGTGCGGGTGTCGCGCGGGTCGATCACGCCGTCGTCGTACAGCCGCCCGGACAGGAAGAAGGGCAGCGACTCGGCCTCGATCGTCTCCTCGACCGTCCGCCGCATCGCCGCGTCGGCCTCCTCGTCGTAGACCTGGCCGCGGGCCTCGGCGGCGGCCCGGCCCACGATCGACAGCACCCCGGCGAGCTGCGCCGGGCCCATGACCGCCGACTTGGCGCTCGGCCAGGTGAACAGGAACCGCGGGTCGTAGGCCCGCCCGCACATGCCGTAGTTGCCCGCGCCGTAGGAGGCGCCCATCACGACGGTGAGGTGCGGCACGGTCGAGTTGGACACCGCGTTGATCATCATCGCGCCGTGCTTGACGATGCCGCCCCGCTCGTACTCCGTGCCGACCATGTAGCCGGTGGTGTTCTGCAGGAACAGCAGAGGCGTGCGCGCCTGGCAGGCGAGCTGGATGAACTGCGCCGCCTTGCGCGCCTCGTCGCTGAACAGCACACCCCGGGCGTTGGCGAGGACGCCGATCGGGTGCCCGTGCAGCTCGGCCCAGCCGGTGACGAGGCTCTCGCCGTACAGCGGCTTGAACTCGTCGAACTCGCTGGCGTCGACCACGCGGGCGATGACCTCGCGCGGGTCGAACGGGACGCGCAGGTCCTCCGGGACGACGCCGAGCAGCTCCTCCTCGTCGTACACGGGGAGCCGCGCGCCGCCGGGCGGGGGAGCGGGCGGGCGCCGGCCGAGGCGACGCACGACGCGGCGGCCGAGCCGCAGCGCGTCGTGCTCGTCCAGCGCCAGGTGGTCGGCGAGGCCGGAGACCCGGGCGTGCATGTCGGCGCCGCCGAGCGACTCGTCGTCGGCCTCCTCGCCGGTGGCCATCCTGACCAGCGGCGGGCCGCCGAGGAACACCTTGGCGCGCTCCTTGACCATGATCACGTGGTCGCTCATGCCCGGGACGTACGCGCCGCCCGCCGTGGAGTTGCCGAAGACGATCGCGACGGTGGGCACGCCGGCGGCCGACAGCCGGGTCAGGTCGCGGAACACCCGCCCGCCGGGGATGAAGATCTCCTTCTGGGACGGCAGGTCGGCGCCGCCGGACTCGACCAGGTTGATCAGCGGCAGCCGGTTCTCCAGCGCGATGTCGGCGGCCCGCAGGGTCTTGCGCAGCGTCCAGGGGTTGGAGGCGCCGCCCCGCACGGTCGGGTCGTTGGCGACGATCACGCACGGCACGCCCTCGACCACCCCGATGCCGGTCACCACGCTCGCGCCGACCGGGACCCCGGCGCCCCACCCGGCCAGCGGGGACAGTTCGAGGAACGGCGCGTCCGGGTCGAGGAGCAGTTCCACCCGCTCGCGGGCCAGCAGCTTGCCGCGCCGGTGGTGGCGCTCGGCGTACTTCGGGCCGCCGCCCGCCACCGCCTTGGCGTGCTCGGCGTCCAGGTCGCGCAGCCGGGCCAGCATGGCCGCGCGCCGCGCCCGGAACTCGGCGCTCGCGGTGTCCAGCCTGCTGTCGATCACGCGTCACTCCCCGGGATGCCGGTGCCCGTGGCCCAGACCGTAGTACACCGCGGCGGCGCGCACACGGCCCGGCACGGCCCGCCCCGCTAGCCGCAGTGGGACCAGCCGCTCTTCCAGGACGCCCCGCCGTACCCGCCGCCCCAGATCACGCACACCTTCTTGGCGGCCTGGCGCACCGGGCCGGCGTAGGCGGTGAAGCTCCCGGCGTCGGTCACGGCCGTGCCGCCCTTCACCTGGAGGGTCGCGCTCATCTTCACCTTCTGCGCCACCACGTACTTGGACAGGGTGACCACGCAGTTCTTCGCCGCGGTCGCGTTGTAGAGCAGGTAGGTGGTCGCCGCGCCGTAGGAGTGCGAGTCGATGACCTTGTACCCCGACCCGCACACCTGGGCCGCGGTGTACGGGTTCGGCTTGGGCGTGGCGGTGGGCTTCGGGGTGGGCTTCGGGGTGGGCTTGGCGGTCGGCTTCACCGTGGGCGTCGGCTTGACGGTGGGCGTGGGGGACGGCGCGGGCGTGCGGGTGGGGGAGGGTGTGGCGGTCGGGGTCGGCTTCGGGGTGCGCGACGGGCGCGCCGCCGGGGTCGGGACCGGCGTGGGCGTGCGCGCGGGCCGCGCCGCCGGGGTCGTGGCCCGCCGGCCGGGCGTCCTGGCCGGGCGCGAGGGCTCGTCCGGGGAGGGCACGGCCGACCAGGTGCCCTCGACCTGCCCGGACGGGCTCTGCGTCACCGGCGGGGCGGCCGAGGAGGACGAGGAGCCGAGCGACTGGGCCAGCACGACCGTGCCGCCGCCCAGCACGGCGGCGGCGACGCCCGCCGCGACCGGCAGCAGGACCGCGCGCCGGGCGCGCGACGCCCCCCGCGTGTCCTCAGGAGCCGGGGGCGGGGCGTGGGGACGGCCCATCAGGTGGGTGACCACGTCGTCGGCCGTGGGGCGCGCGGCCGGGTCCTTGGACAGGCACGCGGCCACGATGTCGCGCAGCGGCGGCTCCAGCGCGCCCAGGTACGGCGGCTCGTTGAGGATGCGGTTGATCACCGCGGGGATCGAGTCCGATCCGAAGGCCGCCCGTCCGGTGGCGGCGAAGACCATCGTGACGCCCCAGGCGAACAGGTCCACCGCCGGGGTGACGGCCCCGCCCCTGAGCTGCTCGGGGGCCAGGTAGGACGGGGTGCCGAGGGTGTCGTGGGTGACGGTCGCGCCGGGGGAGTCCAGCGCCTTGGCGATGCCGAAGTCGATGACGACCGGCCCCTCGGGGCCCATGAGCACGTTGGCGGGCTTGAGGTCGCGGTGCAGGACGCCCGCGCGGTGGATCGCGGCGAGCGCGGTCGCGGTGCTGATCGCGAGCCGGTCCAGGGCGGCGCCCTGGCGCGGGCCCTCGCGCTCGACGAGCTCGCGCAGCGAGGGGCCGGGCACGTACTCGCTGACGATGTACGGCCGGTCGCCGGCCAGGTCGGCGTGCAGCACCGAGGCCGTGCAGAACCGGGCGACCCGCTGCGCGACCGACACCTCGCGCAGGAACCGGCCGCGGGCCTCGGGGTCGCCGGAGAGCCGCGCGTGCAGCAGCTTGATCGCGACGTGCCGCCCGTCCGGGGTCCGGCCCAGGTAGACCACGCCCTGCCCGCCCTCGCCGAGGCGTCCGGTGAGGTCGTGGACGCCGAGGCGGCGCGGATCGTCGTCCCTGAGCGCCTGTACCACCTCGACCCCCGATATCGCCCTTTTCACGCCTTGTGGGATAGAACGCTACCAGCGGGACGACTGAGAGCGCGGGGTCGCGGTCAGATGGCCTTGCCGGGATTCAGGATGTTCAGAGGGTCGAAGACCTGCTTGATGCCCCGCTGCACCTCGTCGGTGACCGGCCCGCTCTCCAGGCCGAGCCAGCGCCGCTTCAGCAGCCCGACGCCGTGCTCGCCCGTGAGGGTGCCGCCGAGGTCCAGGGCGGCACGGAAGACCTCGTCGGCCGCGGCCCAGACGTTCTCCGGCGGCTCGGGCAGCCCCCGGTCGAAGATGAACACCGGGTGCAGGTTGCCGTCGCCGGCGTGGGCGACTGTGCAGATCAGCACGTCGTGCCGGGCGGCGCTCCGCTCGATCTCACTGATCATGTCGGGCAGCGCCGAGCGGGGCACGCAGACGTCCTCGACCAGGCACGCGCCGAGCCGCTCCTTGGCGGTGTAGGCCAGGCGGCGGATGCCGATCAGCTCCTCGGTCTCCTCGGGCGTGGAGGACACCGCGACGAAGCCCGCGCCGTTCTCCTCGCACAGGCGCGCCATCGCGCTCGCGTCGCCGGGCGCGTCGCCCTCGGCCTGCGCGATCAGCATCGCCTGCACGCCGTCCTCGAGGCCGATGTTCTTCCAGTCGTCGATGGCCTTGAGCGTGCCCCGGTCCATCAGCTCCAGCAGCGACGGGCGGCACCCGGCGGCGACGATGGCCGCGACGGCGTCCCCGGCGGCGCGCAGCGAGGGGAACTCGGCGGCGATCGTGACCGGCGGCAGGGCGGGAGCGCGGCGCAGGCGCAGCGTGGCCGCGGTGATGACGCCGAGCGTGCCCTCCGAGCCGACGAACAGGCCGGTGAGGTCGTAGCCCGTCACGCCCTTGATCGTGCGGCGGCCGGTGTTCAGCACCCTGCCGTCGGCCAGCACGACCTCGAGGCCCAGCGTGGAGTCGCGCGTGACGCCGTACTTCACGCAGCGCAGCCCGCCCGCGTTGGTGGCGAGGTTGCCGCCGATGGTGGAGATCTCATGCGACGAGGGGTCCGGCGCGTACATCAGGCCGTGCTCGCGCGCGGCGCGGTCCAGGTCGGCGGTGATCACGCCCGGCTCGGCGACGGCGATCTCGTCGGCGGGGGACAGCTCGCGGATGGCGGTCATGCGGGCGAGCGAGAGCGTCACGCAGCCGTCCACGGCCGTCGCGCCGCCCGCCAGGCCGGTGCCCGCTCCCCGCGGGACGACGGGCACGCGGTGCTCGGTGGCCCAGCGCAGGGTGGTCACGACGTCGTCACGGGTCTGCGCCGCCACGACGCACAGCGGCGTCCCCGGCCGGAGGAACGTCTGGTCGCGCGCGTAGGAATCGGTCACGTCGGGATCCGTCAGGACCCGTCCGTCCGGAAGGGCGTCGACCAGGGCAGGGAGAGCGTTCACGCCTGCGACTGTACGTGCTGTCCCGGCGTGCCGCCGACCCGGGCACGGGGGGATTCGCCCGGACGTATGCGCCGGTCAGGCGAGGTCATCGGTGTTCCGCAAGTACCGAAAATTCGGGCTTTTCCGGGATCATGATGACGATTTCGCAACATCCTTGGTTGGCTTTACTCTACCTTTACTTTTTCCTCTAACGTCCGCTTTGCCGATTCTTGGGGGTTCCGACGGAGCGCTCCAAGTCTCCACGTTGGCGCGTCCATCCCGGCGCGTCTAGGACGTCGCCCGGCGAACCCGGGTGAAGCCCGGTAAGGGCGGAGGAGGAAACCCTGTTGTCACGCAAAATCAGGCGGCTCATCGCTGTGCTGCCGGTCGTGGGGCTGGCGGTGGCCGGGCTCTCGGTAACGGCGGCAGCGGCACCGGGGGACACCACGGTCGCGCGGTACCAGCCGAAGCCGAGCGATTACTACATCAATTACGCCTCGCCTCGGGTGCAGAGCGACGTCGCGGCGAAGTCCACCGAGAAGGTGCAGACCAACGCCAGGCTGCGCGGCGCCCCGAACGCCCAGGAGTTCGACCGTAAGTTCGCCGAGGGCAACCCGGTCGCGGCGCGCGTGCTCGCCAAGCGCGAGCAGGAGGCCGTCCGCACGGGCAAGAACCCTTACGAGTGGCTGTACAAGAAGGCGAAGACCACGACGAAGGCCAAGCTGCTCACGCTGCTGGTCGAGTTCAACGAGAACGCCAACGACGACTTCTCCGGGTTCAGCCACCCGAAGACGATCAACGACGCGAACGACTGTGTCACCGAGCCCCCGGGCACCAAGATCAGCGGGCCGCTGCACAACCAGATCCCCGACCCCGCCAAGGCCGCGGGGGGTGGCAAGGACAACAACGCGATGTGGGTGAAGGACTTCAACAACGCCCACTACAACGACATGCTCTACTCCAGCAAGGGCATCACCAAGCGCGTCCGCACGGACCTGCGCGACCCTCGTGACGGCAAGCCGGGCATCGACATCGCCGGCTACACCATGAAGAACATGTACGAGGAGATGTCCAAGGGCGCCTACACCGTCAGCGGTGAGGCCCTCGGCTGGATCAAGGTCCCGCACTCCGAGGCGTGGTACGGCGCCGGCGCCTGCGGCGCGGCCGTCCAGGACACCTCCGGCCACCCCGACAACCCGCGGGGCGCCGCGCAGCTCGGCATCGACGCGGTGAACGAGCTGGTCAAGTCGAACCCCGGCTTCAACTGGGCCGACTACGACCAGGAGGACACCTCCGACGCCGACGGCGACGGCAACTTCAAGGAGCCGGACGGCGTCATCGACCACCTGGTGCTGGTCCACGCCGGTGAGGACAAGTCCGGCGGCGGCGGCGCGCAGGGCACCTTCGCGATCTGGGCCCACTCCAGCGCGATCCCCGGCGGCTACACCATCCCGGGCACCAACGTCAAGATCTCCAACTACATCGTGCAGCCGGAGAACTCGGGCGTCGGCGTGTTCGCCCACGAGTACGGCCACGACCTCGGCCTGCCGGACCTCTACGACGCGACCGGCGCCGGCGACAGCGACGTGGAGTTCTGGGACCTCATGTCCTCCGGCTCCCACGCCGGCCCGATCTTCCAGTCCATGCCGACCCACATGGGTCTGTGGGACAAGTGGGTGCTCGGCTGGGCCAACCCGAAGGTGCTCAAGCCGGGTGACGGCAGCAAGCTCGTCACCGTGGGCCAGACCTCGCGCACGCCCAAGCTGACCGAGGACGGCGTCCGCATCAGCCTGCCCGACAAGGACGTCACGCTCACCACGCCGCACAGCGGCGCCAAGGTGTGGTGGTCGGGCAACGACCAGGACTGGGCCGACGTCAAGCTCACCCGTGACATCGCCGTGCCCGCCGGGAACGACAGCAAGTTCTGGTTCTGGAACGACTACACGATCGAGGCCGACTGGGACTACGGCTTCGTCGAGGTCTCGGCCGACGGCGGGACCACCTGGTCGGAGCAGAAGGTCTACGGCGCGGGCGGCGAGCTCGTCTCCACCGACGACGGCTACGCCGACCCGAACAAGCGCATGAAGGACTACGGCAACAAGAAGTACGGCCTGACCGGCGACTCCGGCGGCTGGCAGCACTACTACGTCGACCTGGCGCCGTTCGCCGGCAAGAGCGTCAAGCTCCGCCTGCGGTACGCCACCGACGCCGCCGCCGAGGAGCGCGGCTGGTTCGCCGACGACTTCTCGGTCGTCAGCGGCGGCTCCACGGTGTGGAGCGACGACGTCGAGTCCGGCGCCAACGGCTGGACCGCCGTCAAGGGCACCTTCACCGACACCTCCGGCGTGGGCTGGACGCAGCACAGCGGCTCGCTGAAGAGCGCCCAGTACTACCTGGCCGAGTGGCGCAACCTGGACGGCTTCGACCAGGGCCTCAAGTACACCTACGACACCACCTGGAACCGCCAGGGCGCCTGGAAGGTCGAGAAGGTCCCCTACAACGCTCCGGGCCTGCTGGTCTGGCTGCGTGACGAGGCGATCCCGCTCAACAACCCGGCCTCCAACATCTGGACGCTCCCGTCGCCCGGTTCCAAGGGCAAGCTGCTCCTGGTGGACTCCCACTTCGACCCGCTGCGCCGCTCCGGCGAGGCGGCCACGGTGGACACCAGCGTGCTGAAGAACATCCCGTCCCGCCCGCAGGCCTCCAACGCGGCCTTCGGCTTCATCAAGACGTACTCCTTCAAGGAGTGCATCGAGGGCGCGGCGTTCACCGAGTACTGCACCCAGTTCAAGCCGCAGAACCCGGTGACGGCCTTCACCGACGCCAAGGGCTGGTACCCCGGCCTGGAGAACCGTGAGGACGGGCTGTACTACCGCTTCCGCGACGGCTCCGTGGTCGTCCCCTCCAAGGGCAACCAGCAGTACTCCCTCCGCGTGGTCAACCCCGACGGCACGCCGGCGACCGACCTGTACGGAGAGAGCGTCAACGGCTTCACCCTCGGCTCCGGCAACCCCGGCGACGAGGGCAAGGCGGTCGGCGCCAAGATCCAGCTCATCGCGCCTCTGCCGGGCAACCTCGGCGTGATCGCGCAGTTCACCGCACCGCCCGCCAAGTGATCGTGAGCCCGGCCGGCCCGTGACGGGGCGGCCGGGACACGCACCGCCGGAGCCCGCAGAGGCTCCGGCGGGGCACCGCGGGACTCCGGGACGGGTACGGCATGGCCGTGCCCGTCCCGTACGCTGTGCACGACCGTTGCGGCGAGCGCACGGCATGTCCCCCGCGACTTTCGAAGGACGGCAGATCGGTGAGCGAGCTGCGGAGCAAGGCGGAGCACACGGCGGCGATCCGCGAGCTGCGCCGCGCCGTCCTCGTCGTGAACACCCGGTCCCGCAAGGGCCGCCACAGCTACTTCGAGGCGCTGCGCCTGCTCGAGGCGGAGGGGTTCCGGCCGCTGCGGTCCTACGCCGTCATGGACCCGACCAGGCTCCCCCAGACCATCAAGGACGCCCTGGACCTCCAGCCGGACCTTCTGGTGGTCGGCGGCGGCGACGGGAGCCTCAGCGAGGCCGTCAAGCACGTCGCCCACCGCGACGTCGCCCTCGGCGTGCTCCCGCTCGGCACCACCAACAACTTCGCGCGCAGCCTCGGACTCCCGCTCGACCTGGCGCTGGCCGTCAAGGTGTTCAGCCGCGGCAAGGTCGCAGACATCGACCTCGGCATGGCGGGGGACCGCCCGTTCGCCAACCTGGCGAGCTTCGGGGTGTCGGTCGAGGTCGCGGGCCGGGTCAAGCCCTGGCTCAAGCGGGCCCTCGGCCGCGCGGCCTACCCCCTCACCGCGCTGGCCCTGCTCCCCGGGCACAAGCCGTTCCGCGCCTTCATCACCGTGGACGGCCGCCGCCACGAGCTGCTGACCCACCAGCTCAACATCGCCAACGGGCGCTACCACGGCGGCTGGCAGATCGCCAAGGACATCAGCATCGACAACCGCCGCCTCGTCGCCTACCAGCTCGGCTCGGGCAAGCGGCTGCGGCTGATCGCCGAGACCATGGTGCGGGCGACCAGCGGCCGGTGGCGCAGCCTCGCGGGCGGCCCGTTCGTGACCGGCGGCGAGATGCTGCTGGAGACCGAGCCGCCCATCGCCGCCGACGTCGACGGCGAGGTCCGGCTGCGCACCCCCATGACCATCCGCACCATCCCCAACGGCCTCCGCGTCATGGTCCCCCCACGCTTCGTCGACACCTGATCCCCCATCGCGCCGACGCCTGATCTCACGCCCGCGTTCCTCGTGGAGAGCTGATCGGCGCATGGCTTCCCGTCCCGCGTCCGGACCTGGGCCGGAGGCTGCGCCGGTAAGCCGTCGGTGATTTTTCATGATCTTGGGGGATGTGTAGGCGTTCGGGCCATCGCCCAGACTTATGCATTCATTTATGACCATCCGGTGAACGGCGCCCGCACACTCGGGCTGCGCGTCGCCGCACGGATGAGCGACGCGGGGCCGTCAAGGCCGGACGCCCCGCCAGAACGAGTTCCCCGGGGCGATCCCTTCCGGTCCGCGTGCCCGACCTCACGCCTGTTCCTCGAACACCCCCCGGAGGTTGTACGTGAGAATCACGAGTTTCCGCCGTCGGGCGGGCGGTCGCCTGCCCGCGACGGCCGCCGCCTGCCTGAGCCTGGGGCTCGCGCTCCAGGTGCTGGCGGGCACCCCGGCCGGCGCCGCGGAACCCCCGCCGTCCCCCGCCGCCCGCACCGCCACCCAGCCCCCGCCGGTCTCGCCGGGCTTCGTCAACGACGGCGCCGACCACGTCCGGCGCACCCCGAAGGCCGCCAAGGACCGCGCGCCGCTGCCCGCCGCCAGGGACGCGCTGCGCCAGGACTACGACCGCGCGCCGATCTCCGCCGAACACCCGCGGCCCTCGATGAGGGGCCCCGCCCTGGCCGGCGCGGCGGCGTGCGCGCCCGCCGACTTCGCGGGCGGCACGGCGGCCGCTCTGGCGGACCGGGTCAGGGCCGCCACCACCGACTGCGTCACCTCGCTGTTCTCGCTGAGCGGCGCCGACGCCCGCGGCGCGTTCGCCGAGCCCCGGATGGCCGCCGTCGCCGCCGCGCTGCGCGGCGACGCCACCGCCTACACCGGGGACGACGGCGCCGGCGCCGTCCGGCTCCTGCGCTACCTGCAGGCCGGTTACGCGGCGCAGCGCGCCCACCCCTCCGACGTCGGCGCCTACGGTGCCACGCTGCGGACCGCGACCCGCGCCGCGCTCGACGCCTTCTTCGCCAACCCGCGTTCCACGACGGTCGGCGACGCCGCCGGCGAGGTACTCTCCGAGGCGGTCACGCTGATCGACGCCGCCCGGGAGAACGCCCGCTACCTGCGTGTCCTCCAGCGCCTGCTCGACGGCTACGACGCCTCCTACGACGCGCACTGGTGGATGGTCAACGCCGTCAACAACGTCTACAACGTGCTGTTCGGCGGGCACTCCGCTCCGGGCTTCGCCGCCGCGGTCCAGGCCGACCCGGCCATCCTCGGCACCCTGCGGGGCTTCGCGGTCGAGCACCTCGGCCTGCTCGGCACCGACCGCGGCTTCCTGACCGCCAACGCCGGACGCGAGCTCGCCCGGTTCCTCCAGTACCCCGCGCTCCGGGACGCCGTCCGCCCGATGGCCAAGGACCTGCTCGGCCGCACCCGCCTCACCGGGCCGACCGCGGCCCTGTCGGTCGGCGTGGCGGAGATGGCGTCGTCCCTGGACAAGGCGTCGTGCGGCTACTACGGGGTGTGCGACCTGCGACAACGGCTCGCGGTGGACGTCCTCACGGTCACCTACACCTGTAGCTCGTCGCTGCGGATCCGCGCGCAGCAGATGACCTCCGCCCAGCTCAGCGGCACCTGTGCCAGCCTGGCCAACCAGGACGCCTACTTCCACTCCATCGCCAAGGACGGCAACCGCCCGGTCGCCTACGACTACAACACCACGCTGGAGGTCTGCGTCTTCGACTCCAGCACCGACTACCAGACCTACGCCGGGGCGATGTTCGGCATCGACACCAACAACGGCGGCATGTACCTGGAAGGCGACCCGTCGGCGTCCGGCAACCAGCCCCGCTTCATCGCCTACGAGGCCGAATGGGTGCGCCCCACCTTCGAGATCTGGAACCTCAACCACGAGTACACCCACTACCTCGACGGCCGGTTCAACATGTACGGCGACTTCACCGCCGGGGTGAGCACGCCGACCATCTGGTGGATCGAGGGCTTCGCCGAGTACATCTCCTACCACTACCGCGGCGTCCGCTACGACGCCGCCATGACCGAGGCCGGCTACCGGACGTACGCGCTCAGCACGCTGTTCGGCACCACCTACTCGCACGACACCACGCGCATCTACCGCTGGGGCTACCTGGCCGTCCGGTACATGATCGAGCAGCGTCCCGCCGACGTCGCCACCGTCCTCGGCTACTACCGGTCGGGAAGCTGGAGCACGGCCAGGTCGTTCCTGACCGGTAGCATCGGCACCCGCTACGACAGCGCGTGGTGGACCTGGCTGGCCGCGTGCGCGGCGGGCACCTGCCCGGGCGGCGGCGGCGACCAGGCGCCGACGGCCGGCTTCACCTACACCGCCAGCGGCCTGACGGCGAACTTCACCGACACCTCCACCGACGACGGCACGATCGCCGCGCGCCAGTGGGACTTCGGCGACGCCACCTCCTCGACCGCGGCCAACCCGTCGCACACCTACGCCGCGGCCGGCGCCTACACGGTGAAGCTGACCGTCACCGACAACAGCGGCAAGACCGGCACCGTCAGCAAGCAGGTGACGGTGAGCACCGGCGGGACGTCCCTGCCGGAGTGCGCCGCGGCCAGGACCGACGAACTCGGCCGCAACTGCCAGCGGGGCAACCTGTCGGCCACCACCGGGAACTACAAGTACTTCTACCTGTACGTCCCCGCCGGGGTGTCCCGGCTGACCATCACCTCCTCCGGCGGCACCGGCAACGCCGACCTGTACTACAGCTCCAGCTCCTGGGCCACCACGTCCGCCTACAGCCAGCGCTCGGCGAACGCCGGCAACGGCGAGAGCCTGGTCGTCGGCAACCCGGTGTCCGGCTACCACTACATCAGCCTGTACGCGACGCAGGGCTTCGGCGGCGCGGCCGTCCAGGTCCAGTACTGAGAGGAGACCGTGGGGGAAGACCGACGCCCTGACCGGGGATGATCGGAGAAGCCGGGGCCGGACCATGAGTCCGGCCCCGGCCTTGTGCCCGGTGCGGAGCCCGTCAGACCTCCGGGTAGTGACAGGCGACCTGCCGGCCCCGGACCGGTGTCAGCACCGGGGCCTCGGCACGGCACCGGTCCCGCGCCTTGTGGCACCGGGGCGAGAAGGCGCATCCCGGGGGCGGCGCCGCCGGGCTGGGCGGGTCGCCGCGCAGCACGATGCGCTCCCTCGTGGCCTCGGTGTCGGGGTCCGGCACGGGGATCGCCGATAGCAGCGCCTTGGTGTAGGGATGCGCGGGATCGCGGTAGATCGGCCCGCGGTCGCCGATCTCCACGATCCGGCCGAGGTACATGACCGCGATGCGCGCGCAGACGTGCCGCACCACCGCCAGGTCGTGGGCGATGAACAGGTAGGCGAGGCCGAGCTCCCGCTGGAGGTCCTTCAGGAGGTTGACGATCTGGGCCTGGATGGACACGTCCAGCGCCGAGACGGGCTCGTCGCAGACGATGAGCCTGGGCTTGGAGGCGAGCGCGCGGGCGATGCCGATGCGCTGCGCCTGCCCGCCGGAGAACTCGTGCGGGTAGCGGTCCACGTGCTCGGGGGACAGGCCGACCAGCTCCAGCATGTCGATCACCCCCGCGCGGTCCAGCAGCCGCAGGGGGCCGGAGACGATCTGCCGGACGGTCTGGCGCGGGTTCAGCGACGCGAACGGGTCCTGGAAGATCATCTGAAGGTCGCGGCGCAGCGGCAGCATCTCGCGCGGCCCGAGGTGGGTGACGTCCCGGCCGGCGAAGGTGACGGTCCCGCCGGTCGGCTCCAGCAGGCGCACGATCATGCGCCCGGTGGTGGACTTGCCGCACCCCGACTCGCCGACCATGCCGAGCGTCTCCCCGTGCCCGAGCCCGAAGCCGACGCCGTCCACGGCCCTGACGCGCGTCCCGCGCCGTCCAGGGAAGGTCATCCGCAGGTCGCGGACGGTGAGGAGAGCGTCGTCCGCGGCCTGCTCCCCGCGTTCGGTGGTGGTTCTCACTGGGCTCCTTCGGGGAAGTGGCAGGCGACCTTGTGCCCGGCGCCGCTCAGGCCGGGACGTTCGGTCGCGCAGACGGCCGGGCGCCGGGCGTCGGCGAACCGCGAGCAGCGCGGGTGGAACCGGCAGCCGGGCGGAGGGGTCATCGGGGACGGCGGCGCGCCCGCGATGGCCGGGAGCCGCTCGCCGCCGTCCGCGTCCACCCAGGCGGTGCCGGGGACCGAGGCGAGCAGCCCCTGGGTGTAGGGGTGGCGCGGCGTCTTGAAGAGGGCCCGCGCCCCGGCGTACTCGGCGGTGCGCCCCCCGTACATCACCAGGACGTCGTCGGCGACCTGCGCCACCACCCCGAGGTCGTGGGTGATCATGATGACGGCGAGCCCGCGCTCCTCCTGGATGCGGGCGATGAGCTCCAGGATCTGCGCCTGGACGGTCACGTCCAGCGCGGTGGTCGGCTCGTCGGCGATGAGCAGGTTCGGCTCGCACGCCAGCGCCATCGCGATCATGACGCGCTGGCGCATGCCTCCGGAGAACCGGTGGGGGTACTCGCGGGCGCGGCGGCGCGGCTCGGGAATGCCCACCTCGGCGAGCATCTCCACCGCGCGCTCCCGCGCCGCCCTGCGCGAGGCGCGGCGGTGCAGCCGGTAGGACTCGGCGATCTGCTCGCCCACGGTGTAGCAGGGATGCAGGGACGACAGCGGATCCTGGAAGATCATCGACATCCTGCTGCCCCGCAGCGTCCGCAGCCGCTCGGCCGGCGCGCCGACCAGCTCCTCGCCGTCGAAGACGATGGAGCCGGTGACGGACGCCGTGCGGTGCAGTCCGAGCACGGCCAGCGAGGACACCGACTTGCCCGATCCGGACTCGCCGACGATGCCCAGCGTGCGCCCCTGACGCACGCCGAACGACACTCCGTCGACGACCCGGACCGCGCCGAAGGAGACGCACAGGCCGGTCACCTCCAGCAGCGGGGCCGCGGCCTCCCTGGCGTGCGCGTGCGGCCGGGACGCGCCGGCCGGCGGGACATGGGCGTTCACGAGTACCTCACCCGGGGGTCGATCAGGACGTAGAGGAGGTCCACGACGAGGTTGGCGAACACGATGAAGAACGCCGCCAGCAGCGTCGTGCCGAGGATCACCGGCTGGTCGGACTTGACGATGCCGTCGTAGGCGAGCCGCCCGATGCCCGGCAGGCCGAACACGGTCTCGGTGATCATGGCCCCGGCGAGCAGCCCGCCCAGGTCCATGCCGAAGATCGTCACGATCGGGGTCATCGCCGCGCGCATGCCGTGCTTGACGACGACGGTCCGCTCGGGCAGGCCCTTGGCGCGGGCGGTGCGGATGTACGGCTCGGCCAGCGTCTCGATCATCTGCGCGCGGCTGAGCCTGGCGTACAGCGCCGCGTACAGGGCGGCGAGCGTCACCCACGGCAGCACGAGGTTGCTCGCCCACGCCGCCAGGTCCTCCCCGGGCGGGACGTAGGCGGGATAAGGCAGGATCCCGGTCACCCGGACGGCGACGAGCAGCAGGAGCATCGCCACGAAGTACACCGGCAGCGATGCCGAGGTGAGCGTGGCGACCATCAGGGAGCGGTCCAGCCGGGTACCCTGCCGCAGCGCCGACAGCACCCCGATGGCCAGGCCGGTGACCAGCCAGAGCAGGGCCGCGCCGATCGCGAGCGAGACGCTGGCGCCGAGCCGGTCGACCAGCAGGTCCCAGACCGGCAGCGAGTTCTGGTAGGAGAAGCCGAAGCACGGGAACCCGCACTCGACGCCGGACCCGAGCGTGCGGCCGGCGAAGACGCCTACCACGTACGCGCCGAACTGCTCGTGGATCGGCCGGTCCAGCCCCATCTGGGCGCGGACGTCGGCGACCCGCTCCGGCGTGCACGTCTTGCCGCACGCCTGCAGCGCCGGGTCGGCGGGGATCACGTAGAAGATGAGGAAGGTGACGGCGCAGATCACCAGCAGGATCCCCGCGGCGGCGAGGAGGCGCCGGGCGAGATAGACGATCACCGCGGTCCTCCGTACGACATCCCGGCCATCGCGCGGGCCTGGCCGGCGGTCATGCCCGGCCGCCCTTCGGGTCGATCGCGTCCCGCAGCGAGTCGCCGAGCAGCGTGAAGGCGAGCACGGTCAGGAACAGGCAGGCGCCGGGGACGATGAAGTACATCGGGTCGACCTCGTACCACATCATCGACTCCTGGATCATCTGCCCCCAGGAGGCCGTCGGCGGGCGCACCCCGACGCCGAGGAACGACAGCGCCGCCTCGGTGCCGATGTTGGCGGGGATCGCCAGCGTCGCGTAGACCAGGATCGGCGCGGTGATGTTCGGCAGCATCTCGCGGAACAGGATCGAGGCGCCCATCGCGCCGCCCACGCGGGCGGCGTCCACGTACTCGCGGTGCCTGACGGCCATGGCCTGGCCGCGGACGATCCGGCCCACGTACGGCCAGCCGAACCCGCCCATGACGGCGACCAGCAGCAGCACCCGGTCGCCCTCCGGCATGACCGAGATCAGGGCGATCATGAAGATCAGGGCGGGGAAGGACATGAGCAGGTCCATGAGCCTGCTGACGGCCGCGTCCGCCCAGCCGCCGAGGTATCCGGCGAGCAGGCCGAGCACCGTGCCGATCAGCACCGAGACGACCGTGGCGAGCACGGAGATGAGCAGCGAGATCCGCGCGCCGTACACGATCCGGCTGAAGACGTCGCGCCCGCTCACCGGCTCCACGCCGAGCCAGTGCTCGGCGCCGACGCCGCCGAGGGCGCCCTTGGGCACCCCGGCGAGCCTCTGGTCGACGGCGGAGGCGTCGAACTCGTAGGGCGACCAGCCGTTCAGCGCGGTGAGCAGCGGCGCCGTGACCGCGACCAGCACGAACACCGCGATGATCACCAAGCCGGTCATGGCCGTGCGGTCACGGCGCACCCGGTCCCAGACCAGCCGCGAGGGGGAGCGCCCGGCGGCGGCGTGGCCCGGTGGCCGTGCCGCCGCCGGGGCGGTGACCGAGGTCATCCCTGCTTCACCCCGAGCGCGGAGAAGTCGAGCTGCCCCGACCAGACGGGGTGGCCGAACGCCCCGGTCACGCCGGTGCCGACGAGCAGCGGCTTCTTGTCCCACAGGGTCGGCACGGCGGGGGAGGACCGCATGATCCGCCGGTCCAGCTCCGCCCACGCCGTGGCGGCGGCGCCGGTGTCGGTCATGGCCTGGATCTCGTCGATCCTCGCCTCGACCGCCTTGTCCTTGAACTGCCAGACGTTGCCGGAGTTGCCCTTCTCGACGATCGTGCGGCCGTCGAAGAGCATCGGCAGGAACGTCGCGCCCGAGGGGTAGTCGGGGCACCAGCCGTAGGTGAACATCTCGGGGCTCTTGGCGGTGTCGCCGATCGTGTCGTAGTAGACCGACGGGTCGACGGGGTTGAGCGTGACGTTGATCCCGGCCCGCTTGAGCGAGGACTGCACGGCCTCGCCGAGCGACTTCTCTCCCGTGGAGACGGTCATGGCGACGTCCAGCGTCCTGCCGCCGAGCAGGGCCTTGGCCTTCTCCACGTCGCCGGTGGGCGGCAGGCCGTAGACGTCCTGCGCCCGGCCGCCGGACAGGGCGGGCGGCAGGTAGGAGGTGGCGATCTCCGCCATGTCGGGCCCGCCCTGCGCGGTCTGCAGGGCCTGCTTGTCCAGCGCGAAATGGACCGCCTGCCGCATGCGCGGGTCGTCGAATGGCGCCTTGGCCGTGTTGAAGCCGATCATGTCGGTGCAGCCGGAGATCTCGCCGACCATGCGCGCCTTCACCTCCGGCCGGGGCAGCACCTTGGCGAGGCTGGCGGCGGTCACGTCCGAGTAGGTGACGGCCGTGGCGTCCTCGCCCCTGCTGTCGATGAGCCGGTCGTCGATCACGCTCTGCCGCAGGCCCTGCTTCATCACGATCTTGTCCGGGTAGGCCTTGCGCACCGGGTCGGTGGCCGGGTCCCAGTTGGCGTTGCGGACCAGCACCAGCTCCTTGCCCCGGTCGTAGCTCTGGATCTTGTAAGGGCCGGAGGAGAACGGCCGGTTGTCGTACTGCTCGCCCGCCTCCTTGGTCTTGGGCACGGGGGCGAACGTGGGGAGGGTGACGGTGTAGGAGAACTCGGCGACCGGCCGCTTCAGCCGGAAGACGATCGTCTTCTCGTCGGGGGTCTCGATGGACTTCAGCCGCTCGCCCTTGAGCGGGCCCTTGTAACCCTCGGCGTCCGCCAGGTAGAGCTGCGCGTAGTTGGGGCCGCCGGGCAGCTCGGGCGCGAAGGACCGCTCGACGTTGTACTTGACGTCGTCGGCGACGATCGGCGTGCCGTCCTCGTACTTCAGCCCGCTCTTGAGGGTGAAGGTCCACACCTTGCCGCCCTGGCTCGGCGTGCCGAGGTCGGTGGCGAGGTCGGGGACGATCCGCGTCCCGCCCGCGCCGGGCTCCGCCTTGAAGGTCGTGAGGGTGCGGTAGAGCAGGCGGATGCCGAAGTCCATGTGCGGCATCGTCCAGTTGCGGGCGGGGTCGAGGTGGGAGAAGTCCTGGTTGGACAGGATCGTCAGCGTTCCGCCCTTGCCGGCCGCGCCGGTCGCCGCCGTGCCACCGGAGGACGCCGGGGCGCCGCCCCCGCCGCACGCGCTCACCGCGATCGCCAAGGCGGCGGCGGACAGCAGGCCGCCGGCGGCCGTGAATTTTCCAGACATCATTCTCTCCCGCTTTTTGGGGCCGTGATGCCATGCAACTTAATTGTGTGCAATATTACCCACAAGAGGGTTTTCGCACGTGTTTCCATTCCGAGACTTGATGACGGTTAAAGGGCATGGCGGCGCCCGGAAAAGGGGAAAAGAATGGCCGGTGTGAATGCCGGTGAATCCATGGCGCGGCGCTTCGCCGGTCAGGGGTGATCGCCGTCCCGGCTTGTCAGGGATGTGCCGGGACGGCGTCGGACGGCGCTCGAACCACCCCAAGGCTCGGCGCGCCCCCCGGGCGTCGCGTCACCGGGCGGCCGGCGGGCTCGGCCGGCGGATCACCGGATCGGCGAGGCTGAATCACCATTCTGGAGGCGCGGCCCGCCGGTGGCGATAAAAGAAGTCATAAGTTTGGTTTATGCCCGGCGGAGGTCAGTGCGAGGCGGCGGCGCGGGGCCCGCCGGTCAGCGAGGCGGCCATCCGCTCGACCGCCTCGGTCACCCGGTCGCCGGAGGTGGCGAAGTTGAAGCGGGCGAACCCCCGCCCGGGCGCGCCGAACCTCGGCCCCGGGTACAGCGCGGTCCCGCCCCGCCGCAGGAACCACTCCGCGGGGTCGTCGCCGAGCCCGAGCGCGCGCAGGTCCAGCCACGCCAGGTAGGTCGCCTGCGGCGGCTGGTAGCCCACCTCCGGCAGCCGCCCGGCCAGCAGGCGGCCGAGCAGCGCCCGGTTGGCGTCCAGCCCGGCCAGCAGCTCTTCCAGCCAGGGCTCGCCGGAGGTGAACGCCACCTCGGAGGCGATCACGCCGAGCAGCCCCGCGCCCTCGCTGACCTCGGGATGGATGCGGGCGACGTCCGCGCGGGCCTCCTCGCCGGGGACGGCCAGCGCCGCCTTCAGCCCGGCGAGGTTCCACGCCTTGGACGCCGAGGCCAGCGTGATCGACCGGGCCGCGGCCGGGGCGTCCAGCCCGGCGAACGGCACGTGGCGGGCGCCGGGGAAGACCAGCGGCGCGTGGATCTCGTCCGTGACCACCCGCACGCCGTACCGGCCGGCCAGGGCGGCGACCGCCAGCAGGTCCTCCTCGCCGAAGACCACGCCCGTGGGGTTGTGCGGGTTGCAGAGCAGGAACGCCGCGGCCCCCGCGGCGAAGTCGCGCTCCAGCGCCGCGAGGTCGAGGCGGTGGCCGCCCGGGGTGAGCAGCAGAGGGTTCTCGACCAGCTCGCGCCCGATGCGAGGGATCCAGTAGAAGTAGGGCGGATAGGCGGGGGTGTTGACCACGACGCGGTCGCCCGGCTCGGTGACCAGGCTCAGCACCTCGACGATGCCCGCCATCACGTCCGGGACCAGGCGGATGGCCGCCGGGTCGGTCCGCCAGCCGAACCGCCGCGCGGCGAAGGCGGCGAAGGCGTCCGGCAGCCCTCCGGCGACGGCGTACCCGGTGTCGCCCCGGCCGACGGCCTCGACCAGCGCCGCCGCGATCGGCTCGGCCAGCGGCGTGTCCATCTCCGCCACCCACACCGGGAGCACGTCCTGCGGGTACTCGCGCCATTTGGAGCTGTGCCGGGCCCGCAGCTCGCCGAGGTCGAAGGCGTCCAGCGGGCCGCCGGTGCGGCCGTGCGTCGTGCCGGTCAAGCTACCCCCTCCAGTGGCCGGAACCTCCGGCGCCACCGCTTTACCTCGTCAATCACGTCATAGCACATCATTTCCGGCGTAACCGATTTCATCCAACCGAATCCGTCCGGAGCGGGCCAGGCCGGCCCTACCCGATCGGGTGATGTGGAAGATCACCGGGTGCGCCAGCATGGTCTGGACGGGTACGTGGCCCAGTGCCGTGGCCGGGGAGGGGGCCTGGAGATGACCGAGCAGCGGCCGGAGCTCGCGCGGGACCGATGGCACGACTTCTTCGACGAGATGACCCGCGACTACGAGGGCGCCGAGGTGACCATCGAGGAGTTGCGCGCCGACTTCGGCGACCTCCTGCAGGTGGAGAGGATCCCGCTGGCCTACCTGGAGTACGACCCCAAGGGCGACCAGTTCTCGGTCGGCGTCGGCGGGCGCGACGCGCGCTACCCGGTGATCCTGCGCCACGCGGTCGACCACCCGCGGGCGATCCTCGCCGACATCGTCGGCGAGGGAGGACGGTGGGCGTTCGACATCGTCGGCGCCGACGGCGGGGAGACGATCGTCACCGTCTACTTCGAGGACGTCCCGGAGGCCGCCACCGCCTGACCGCACCGCCGCGCGGACGTGGCACCATGGGCGCGGCGGGGGCCGCGCACGGCCGCCGCGGCGGCGAAAGGCGAGCAGAACGGACGGCCCCATGCGCTTCCCACCCGACCGGCACCGGCGGGCCCTCCGGCCCGTCCCGCACCGCGCCGTGCGGGCGGACCGGTGACGGCCCCGGCCGGGACCGAGCCCGGCTGCCCGTTCTGCGAGATCGCCGCCGGGCTGCTGCCCGCCCACGTCGTGTACGCCGACGACGTCGTGGCCGCGTTCCTCGACGCCCGCCCGGTGTTCAAGGGGCACGTCCTGGTCGTGCCGAAGACCCACGTCGAGACCCTCACCGACCTGCCCGTGGCGGCGGTCGGCCCGTTCTTCGCCCGGGTGCGGGCGCTGGCCGGGGCCGTCGAGGCGGGGCTCGGGGCGGCGGGCACGTTCGTGGCGATGAACAACCGGGTCAGCCAGAGCGTCCCTCACCTGCACGCCCACGTCGTCCCCCGCAACCGCAAGGACGGCCTGCGCGGCTTCTTCTGGCCGCGCGTCAAGTACGCCGACGACGCCGAGGCCGCCGCCTTCGCCGCCAAGATAGGCGCGGCGCTCGACCTTCCGGCGGACGTCCCGGCGGACGTCCCGGCGGACGTCCCGGCGGACGTCCCGGTGGACGTCTCGGTGGACGTCTCGGTGAACAGGGTGGCCGGCGAGGACGTGGAGTAGGCTGCGGCCGCGTGGAACCGCTGCTGGCCGTCCCCGTCCTGCTGGTCCTGCTGGGCGTTCCCTCGGTGGTGCTCTGGCGCCTGCTGCGCGGCCGCCGCGACCTCGGCACCGGCCCCGCCGAGCGCGCCACGTTCGAGACGCTGCACACCGCCTCCCTGGCGGCGCCGCCGCTGCGCGCCGGGCTCACCGCGGCCGGCGCGCTCAAGGCGTCCCGCTACCTACGCGAACTGCTCGGCTCGCCCGCCCTGGCGGTCACCAGCGGCGAGGAACTGCTCGTGTACGACGGCGCGGGGGACCACCACGCGCGCCAGGCGTTCGCCCACGCCGCCGAGACCCTGCGCGACGGCCGCATCCAGGTGCTCGGCCCCGAGGCCGTCGCCTGCGACGCGCCCGAATGCCCGATCCGTTACGCCGTGGTGGTGCCGCTGACCACCGACGAGCGCGTGGTCGGCTCGCTCGCCGCCTACGGCGACCACGCCTCCGCCGGTCTGGTGCGCGCCACCCAGGAGGTCGCCACCTGGGTGGACTCCCAGCTCGAACTCGCCGAGCTGGACCGCTCGCGCACGCTGCTCATGGAGGCCGAGGTCCGGGCGCTGCGCGCGCAGATCTCCCCGCACTTCATCTACAACTCGCTGACCACGATCGCCTCGTTCGTCCGCACCGACCCCGAGCGCGCCCGCGAGCTGCTGCTGGACTTCGCCGACTTCACCCGCTACTCCTTCCGCCGCCACGGCGAGTTCACGACGCTGGCCGAGGAACTGCGCTCCATCGACCGCTACCTCACGCTGGAGCGCGCCCGCTTCGGCGACCACCTGCTGGTCACGCTGCGCATCGCGCCGGAGGTCCTGCCGGTGGCCGTCCCGTTCCTGTGCCTGCAGCCGCTGGTCGAGAACGCCGTGCGGCACGGCCTGGAGGGCAAGCCCGGCGTCGGCCACATCACGATCATCGCCGAGGACGCCGGCGCCGAGTGCATGATCAGCGTGGAGGACGACGGCATCGGCATGGACCCCGAGCGGCTGCGGCGCATCCTGGCCGGCGCCCCCGACGAGCGCTCCGGCACCAGCGGCGTCGGGCTGGCCAACGTGGACGAGCGGCTACGCCAGGTCTACGGCGACGAGTACGGTCTGGTCGTGGAGACCGCGCTCGGCGCGGGCGCCAAGGTCAGCGTGCGGCTCCCCAAGTACCGCCAAGGCGTGTCCGCGCAGGCCGCGGGCGGGTGGTACTGACCACCGTCTCCGTATAGTTATCGAATAGGCGCAGGTCCGCGCGCCGATCGGTTGACTTCCGCTGCCTGATTCATCACGCTCAAGAACATTCCTCAGTTTGAACGGCGAATGGAAGTGACGTGACCGCGCTGCGCGTTCTGGCGGTGGACGACGAGCAGCCGGCGCTTGAGGACCTGGCGTATCTGCTGCGTGCCGATCCGCGAATCGGCGACGTGGCGACCGCGCGGGACGGCGCCTCGGCGCTGAAGATCCTCGACCGCGCCATGGCCGACGGCCGGCCGATCGAGGCCGTGTTCCTGGACATCCGTATGCGCGGGCTGGACGGCGTCGTGCTCGGCCGGCTGCTCACCCAGTTCGCCCGCCCGCCCCGCGTCGTCTTCGTCACGGCCTACGAGGACCACGCCGTGGACGCCTTCGAGATCAAGGCGGAGGACTACCTGCTCAAACCCGTGCGCCCCGAACGCCTCGCCGAGGCGATACGCCGGGTCTGCGCGGCCGTCCCCGACGCCGCGCCCGGCCTCCCGCAGGACGACCCCGCCCGGGCCGTCCCCGACGCCGACACGATCCCCGTCGAGCTGGCCGGCGTCACCCGGTTCGTCGCCAGCTCCGACGTCCGCTTCGTCGAGGCCCAGGGCGACTACGCCCGGCTGCACACCCCGACCGGCAGCCACCTGGTGCGCATCCCGCTCGCCGCCCTGGAGGAACGCTGGGCGGGCGCCGGATTCGTCCGCGTGCACCGCAGCCACCTGGTCGCCGTCAAGCACATCGACGAACTGCACATCGACTCGGGCCGCTGCACGGTCCGCATCGGCGAGACCGAGATCCCGGTCAGCCGCAGGCACACGCGCGAGCTGCGCGACCTGCTCGTGCGGCGCGCCAGGAAGGGCCGGCCCGAATGACCCCCTCCAGCGGCCGCGGGCGCGGCGGGCGGACGAGGAGCGAGACGCCGCGGGCCCAGGCACGCGAGCCCGCCCCCCCGCCGCCGCCGCGCCGCGAGGTCGTGACCAGCCCCCGCACCCGGGCCGCCCGCAGGCCCCGCTACCCGGTCACGATGGAGATCGACCAGCAGACCAGCCTCGGCGAGGTCTACATGCGCTCGCTGATCCGCACCCAGTTCCGCCTCGCGCTGTTCGTCTGCACCGTGCTCGGCTGCCTGGTCGGCGGCATCCCGATGCTGTTCATGCTGGTCCCCGCGCTGCGCGAGACCCCCGTGTTCGGGCTCCCGCTGCCCTGGGTGGTGCTGGCCGGGCTCGTCTACCCCGCGTTCGTGGCCGGCGCCTGGCTGTACGTGCGCGGCGCCGAACGCAACGAGCGCCACTTCGCCGAACTCGTCGAGCGCCGGTGAGGCCGGCGGCCGCGCGGTGACCGCCGGGCTCGGCCTCACCGCGGTGCTGGTCGTGGTGGTCGCCGCGATCCTCATCGGCGCCTTCGGGCTACGGCTCTCGCGCACGACCTCCGACTTCTACGTCGCCTCGCGCACGGTCTCGCCGCTGTGGAACGCCTCGGCGATCGGCGGCGAGTACCTGTCGGCCGCGTCCTTCCTCGGCATCGCCGGGCTGATCCTCGCCTACGGGGCCGACATGCTGTGGCTGCCGGTCGGCTGGACCGGCGGCTACCTGGTGCTGCTCGTGCTGGTCTCGGCCCCGCTGCGCCGCTCCGGCGCCTACACGCTGCCCGACTTCGCCGAGGCCCGGCTGGAGTCGATGGCCGTGCGCAGGACGGCCAGCGTGCTGGTCGTCCTCATCGGCTGGCTCTACCTGATGCCCCAGTTCCAGAGCGCGGGCCTGGTGTTCCGCGAGATCACCGGCGCGCCGCCGTGGGTGGGCGGCCTGCTGGTCGGCGTCGTCGTCGGCGTCAACGTGCTGTCGGGCGGCATGCGGTCCATCACCTTCGTCCAGGCGTTCCAGTACTGGCTCAAGCTGACCGCGCTGGCCCTGCCCGTGGCGTTCCTGCTGTTCGCCTGGCACCACGACGGGCGCCCGGCCCCGCACGGCGAGGTCCCGCCGTACTTCACCGCCCCGGTGACGGTGGCCGTCGGCACGGACGTCACCGTGCGCGTCCAGTGGCCGGTGACGGTCACCGCCACCGGGCGCGTGGACGGCCGCCCCGCGCGCGGCGAGCCGCTCACCCTGTCCGCCGGCCCGCACACCATCGCCCACGACACGACGATCATCTTCCCCGCCGGCGCGCCGGTCCCGCACGTGGAGAGCCTGCCCGTGCTCACCGACCACGAGTGGGCGCTGCCGCTGCACGGCCGCGAACACCCCGTCTACGCGACGTACTCGCTGATCCTGGCCACCTTCCTCGGCACCATGGGCCTGCCGCACGTGCTCGTCCGCTTCTACACCAACCCCGACGGGCGCGCCGCGCGCAGGACCACCCTGGTCGTGCTGACCCTGCTCGGCGCGTTCTACCTGCTGCCGGCCCTCTACGGCTTCCTCGGCCGCGTCTACACCCCCGAGTTGCTGATGACCGGCCGCACCGACGCCGTGGTGCTCACCCTGCCGGGACGGCTGGTCGGCGGCACGGCGGGGGACCTGCTCAGCGCGCTGGTCACCGCGGGCGCGTTCGCCGCGTTCCTGTCCACCTCCTCCGGCCTCGCGGTGTCGGTCGCCGGCGTCATCGGGCAGGACATCCTGCGCGGGGGAGTGCCGTCGTTCCGCGCCGCCACCATCATGGCGATCAGCGTGCCGCTCGTGCTCGCCGCCGTCGCGCGCTCGCTGGCCGTCGCCGACGTCGTGGGGCTCGCCTTCGCCGTGGCCGCCTCCTCGTTCTGCCCGCTGCTGGTGCTCGGCATCTGGTGGCGCAGGCTGACCACCACCGGCGCCATGGCCGGACTGCTCGTCGGCGGCGGGCTGGCCGGCGGCGCCGGCTTCGCGGTCATCGTGGGCGGCCCGGCCGGGGGATGGGCCGGGGCGCTGCTCGCCCAGCCGGCCGCCTGGACGGTGCCGATCGCGTTCCTGGTGATGATCGTGGTCTCGCTGCTCACACCGGGCCGCGTCCCGCGCGGGATCGCCCGCACGATGGTGCGGCTCCACACCCCCGAGACCCTGGACGTCAACCGGGGAGACTGGCGTCCCCGCTCCACCTGACGTGCGCGCGCGACCGCTCGTCGCATGGAACGCGCCTTTCGTCGCAGGCCATCCCCTGTGAGCGATGGGTCGGGGCGGCTTGGCGACAATGCCGGCCGGCCCCCTCCGCAAGCGCGCGCGGTCCTCCTACGGTGAGCGTGATCCAAGTCACCATGTGGGAGGTCACGTGACCACAAGACAAGACGAATCATCGGGATTCGAACAGTTGCAGGCCAGCGCCGAGTTCCAGGAGCTGCGCCGGCGCTACCGCTCCTGGGCCTTCCCGGTGACCGTCGCCTTCCTCGCGTGGTACCTGCTGTACGTAGTGCTGTCGGGCTGGGCGCGCGGCTTCATGGGCACCAAGGTCATCGGCGACATCAACGTGGCGCTCATCTTCGGGGTGCTGCAGTTCGTCTCGACGTTCCTGATCGCCTGGCTGTATTCGCGGCACGCCGGCCGGAAGCTCGACCCGCTGGCCGACAAGCTGCGCGGTGAGATCGAGGGGGGCGCGCGATGAGCAATCACGCCCTCTCCATCACCCTGTTCCTCATCTTCGTCGCCGCGACCCTCGGCATCACGTTCTGGGCCAGCCGCCAGAACAAGAGCGCCAGCGACTTCTACGCCGGCGGCCGGTCCTTCAGCGGCTTCCAGAACGGCATGGCCATCGGCGGCGACTACATGTCGGCGGCCTCGTTCCTCGGCATCGCGGGCATCATCGCCCTGTCCGGCTACGACGGATTCCTGTACTCGATCGGCTTCCTGGTGGCCTGGCTGGTGGCGCTGCTGCTGGTGGCCGAGCTGATGCGCAACTCCGGCAAGTACACGATGGCCGACGTGCTGGCCTTCCGCATGCGTCCCCGCCCGGTCCGCACCGCCGCCGGCGTCTCCACCATCGTCGTCAGCATCTTCTACCTGCTGGCCCAGATGGTCGGCGCGGGCGCGCTGGTCGGCCTGCTGTTCGGCATCACCTCCGACGCGGGCAAGGCCCTCACGATCGTGGTCGTCGGCCTCCTGATGATCGTCTACGTGGTCGTCGGCGGCATGAAGGGCACCACCTGGGTCCAGATCGTCAAGGCCGTGCTGCTGATGGTCGGCGCCGCGCTGGTGACCCTGCTCGTGCTCGGCCACTTCGGCTTCAACCTGTCCAACCTGCTCGGCACGGCCGCCCAGCAGAGCGGCAAGGGCGACGCCTTCCTCAACCCCGGCCTGAAGTACGGCGTCGAGGCCAAGGGGCTGGCGAGCAAGCTGGACCTGATCAGCCTCGGACTGGCGCTCGTCCTCGGCACGGCCGGCCTGCCGCACATCCTCATCCGCTTCTACACCGTGCCCACCGCCAAGGACGCCCGCAAGTCCGTCCTGTGGGGCATCGGCATCATCGGCGTGTTCTACCTGCTCACCCTCGTCCTCGGCTTCGGCGCGGCGGCGCTGGTCGGCAGCGGCGCCATCGCCAAGCAGAACAAGGCGGGCAACACCGCGGCGCCACAGCTCGCCCAGAAGATCGGCGAGCTGATCTTCGGCGACGTCGGGGGGACGATCCTGCTCGCCGTCATCGCCGCGGTCGCCTTCGCCACGATCCTCGCCGTGGTGGCGGGGCTGACGCTCGCGTCCTCCTCCAGCTTCGCCCACGACCTGTACGCGCACGTCTTCAAGCGCGGCACCGCGACCGAGCGTCAGGAGATCGCGGTGGCGCGGGTGTCGGCCCTGGTGATCGGCGCCGTCTCCATCGCGCTCGGCATCCTCGCCCAAAGCCTGAACGTGGCGTTCCTGGTCGCGCTGGCCTTCGCCGTCGCCGCCTCGGGCAACCTGCCGGCCATCCTCTACAGCCTGTTCTGGAAGCGGTTCAACACGGCCGGGGCGGTCTCGGCGATCTACGGCGGCCTCGCCTCCGCCGTGATCCTGGTGATCTTCTCCCCGGTGGTGTCGGGCTCGCCGACGGCGATGTTCCCCGACGCCGACTTCCACTGGTTCCCCCTGGAGAACCCGGGCCTGGTCTCGATCCCGCTCGGCTTCCTCGCCGGGTACCTGGGCACGGTCCTGAGCAAGCGGCAGGACACGGCCAAGTACGCCGAGATGGAGGTGCGGTCCCTCACCGGCGCGGGAGCCGAGAAGGCCGCCGGCCACTGACGTCTCCCTCGCCACGCGGCGGCGGCGGGCCCTGCGGGCCGCCGCCGGTCCGCGGCGGCCCGGTCGCGGCCCCCGCCCCGCCCCTCGGCGGGCGCCGCGACCGGGCCCCTTCGCCTCAGACCACCGTCACCGGGTGCCGCACCACGCCGCCGAACTGGTACCCCAGCGTGTTGAACGCCGCCGCGTCCGGCTGGCGCGCCCCGGTCTCGTCGGTGGCGCGGGCCATCAGCACGTAGGCCCCCGGGCCGGGCGGCGTCCAGGCGAACTCCCACCGGGTCCAGACGCCGGGCCGCCGGGGCACGCGGGCGCGGGCGCGCGCCCAGGTGCCGCCGCCGTCCGCGCTGACCTCGACCTCGACGACGCGGCCCCGCCCCGACCACGACCGGCCGTGCAGCACCTGCCGCCCCGCCGGCAGCGTCGCCTCCCACGGCAGCTCGAAGGCGCTCCTGACCCCCTGCACGGTGAGCGGGTCGCCGCCCTCGGCGTGGCCGGGGCCGAACAGGCGGTAGAACCGGGTGTTCCACGGCGAGGTGAGGGGAGTCGTGGACACCTCGATGTCGCCGAGCCACTTGATCGAGGCGATGCCGCTCCAGCCGGGCACCACCAGCCGGGCGGGGAAGCCGTGGTCGGGCGGCAGCGTCCTGCCGTTCATCTCGAAGGCGATCAGCACGTCGTCCATCGCCTTGGCCACCGGCAGCGGGCGCCGCACCCGCCCGTGGTCCACGCCGTCCTCGACGTAGGGGGCGTCGAGGCCGCGCGGCATGACGTCCACCGCGTCCTCGGTCACCCCGGCCAGCTCCAGGACGGTGCGCAGCGGGACGCCGTGCCAGCGGGCGACGCCGACGCCGCCGAGCCGCCACGGCACGCCCGGCGCGGGCGTGCCCTGCTGCGACGCGAACAACGACCGCCCGTTCCCGGCGCACTCGATGGCGACGTCCGCGGTCGCCGAGCCCAGGGACAGCAGGTCGCCGTAGGTCAGGGCCAGCGGTTCGCGCAGGCCGGAGCCGTGCAGGCGCAGCCGCCAGCGTTCGGCGTCGATCAGCGGGGTCCCGGTGTGGTTCCTGACGAAGAAGCGGTCGTTGGGGGTGTGGAGGCCCTGCCCGCGCATGGACTCCCACCGCGTCTCGGCCGTGGAGCCGTGTACGACGAACAGGTCCGGGGGTAGGGGTTTGACGATGGGGGTCAGCGGCTGCCGGCCGGTGGGCACGGCGTACTTGTCCTGGCGGAGGGGCTCGCCCTCCCGTGGGGCGGGAGTGTCGTGGCGGGAGCCGGGGCTCGCGGCTGGATCAGTGGCGGGTTCGGTCCTGGTCGGGTCGTCGAGGTCCATGGGGCCACCCCAGGCTTTAATCAGATATTACCTACCAGATTTACAGGCTATACCCGCCAGTCTACCCTTCGGGCCCGCCGGCCGCCCCCGGTCCCCGGACCGCCGGCGGCGTCAGGCGCGGCCGAGGAAGGCCAGCAGACGGTCCAGCGGCCAGGTGTTCACGACGTCCTCGCCGGTCAGCCAGGCGCGCTGGGCCAGGCCCACCCCGTAGCGCAGGTTGCCCAGGTGCGGCACGGCGTGCGAGTCGCTGTCGATGGAGAACTTCACGCCGTGGTGGCGCGCGAGCCGGATCAGGGGGGACGGCAGGTCCGCCCGGTCGGGGTAGGCGTCGATCTCCATCACCGTGCCCGTGCGCCCGGCGGCGGCGAAGACGGCCTCCCAGTCGGCGTCCACCGGCGGGCGCTTGCCGATCTTGCGCGTGGTCGGATGGCCGATGATCTGCACGCCCGGGTTCTCGCAGGCGGCGATCAGACGGCGGGTCATCTCGTCCCGCGACTGGGTGAAGTGGGAGTGCACCGACGCCACGCGCACGTCGAACCCCTCCAGGACCTCCAGCGGCCAGTCGACCGAGCCGTCCGGGCCGATGTTGAGCTCGGTGCCGTGCAGCAGCCGCATGCCGGGGTAGGCGGCCTGGAGCTCGCGCAGCCGCCCCCGCTGCTCCAGCGCCTTGTCCAGCGTCATGCGCTGCATGACCAGGTCCGGCGCGTGGTCGGTCACCGCGTAGTAGGCGTACCCGCGCGCGGCGGCGGCATCCAGCATCTGCTCCAGCGGCGCGATGCCGTCGGTCAGGTCGGTGTGGGTGTGGAGATCGCCCTTGATGTCCGCGAGCGTCACCAGCTCGGGCAGCGTCCCGCGCAGCGCCGCCTCGACCTCGCCGCCGTCCTCCCGCAGCGGCGGCGGCACCCACGGCATGCCCAGCGCGGCGTAGATCTCCTCCTCGGTCTCGGAGGCGATGACCTTCTCGCCCTCGAACAGGCCGTACTCGGAGAGCTTCCACCCGCGCTTCACGCACATCTCGCGCAGCCGCACGTTGTGCTCCTTGGAGCCGGTGAAGTATTGCATCGCCGCGCCCCAGGAGGCGGCGGGCACCACCCGCAGGTCCACCTGGAGGCCCACGGTGGTGCGCACCGAGGTCTTGTGCTCGCCGCTCGCGATGACCTCCGCGACGTACGGCTGCTCCTTGAACGTCTCCATCAGGCTCACCGGCCCGACGGCGAGGATGTCGATGTCGCCGATCGTGTCCTTCATGCGGCGCAGCGACCCGGCGTAGGCGATCTTCTCGGCCGGGAGGGAGGCGATGACCCGCTCGGCCAGGTCCATGGCGACGCCCAGATGCACCCGCTCGCCCGAGGTGCGCAACTGCTCGATGCCCTTGAGCAGGTTCTCCTCGGTCTTGGCCCCGAACCCCCTGACGCCGGTCAGCCGGCCCTGGTGGATCGCCTCGGCCAGGGCGTCGGGGGAGTCGATGCCGAGCTCGTGGAACAGGAACACCGCCTTCTTGGGGCCGAGCGAGGCGATGCGCGTCATCGCGCGCACCCCCTCGGGAACCTGGGCCCGCAGATCGTCGAGCTGGCGGAACGAGCCCCGCAGCAGGAACTCCTCGACCTTCTTCGCGATGGCCTCGCCGACCCCCGGCACCCGGCGGACGTCGCCGCCGGAGATGTCCTCGGGGAAGCCCGCTATCGCCTTGGCCGCCTTCTGGTAGCTGCGCACCCGGAAGGCGTCGCCGCCCGTCATCGCGAAGAGATCGGCGTACTCTTCGAGCGCCGCCGCCGCCTCGTCGTTCGCCCGTCCCATGAGGGCCAGCTTACGGAAGGCCCCCGACAATCCCGGGCCGAGGTGAGCCCGGGGATCGGAGGCCGACGGGCCGGGGCGGGTACGGCTCGGCGGGGCGGGCCGGCTCCTCGCCGGTCAGGACCGGCGCCTCAGGAGCAAGCGGCTTCGAGTAGGTGTGGCCATTGTTGTTAATATCAACACTCGGAGGTCAGTCGCTTCTCCAGCAGCACACCGGTCCAGCGGGGGCTGAACGTCCGTAGTCCGACCTCCAGGAACCCGAGGTCCGCGTAGTAACGGCGCAGTCGTGTGTTGTGCTCCACGCAGTCCAGGCGCACCAGATCGGTCCCGGCCCCCCGGGCCCGGTCCTCCACCCAGGCCAGCATGGCCGCGCCGACACCGCCCCCGGCGTGCCCACGGTCGATCATGAGGCCGTGCACGTACGCGGCGAGCGTGTCGCGTCCCTCCCAGACCCCCGGGTCCGACCACAGCAGGCGGAAGGCTCCGCACGGCACTTCCCCCGACCTGGCCATGTACCACTCGGACCTGTCGATCTGCTCCGCGATCCGCTCGGGCGCCACGTGGCCCTGCGGCCACTGCCGGATCCCCTGCGCGGCCAGCCAGTCCTCGGCATCCCTGCGCATGCGCGCGAGGGCCGGCACGTCCTGCGGCGTGGCCGGAAATATCACCATCTCCATGGCGAAAAACCGTAGCGTGTCCGTTAGGTGCCGCCGGTTGCAACACTGTGCATGCGGCGGCGAGCGCGCCGCCCAGTACATTCGACTGTTGATACTCACAACAGGTCGGCTGGTTGGGGGGGCTCTCCGCGGCGAGTTCCGTCCGCTGGTCAGGGGGCCATGCCGTCGGCGATCGTCCAGGTGGCCGCGAACGCGGGGCAGCCGGACGCGCCGGAGGTCTCCAGGTGGAACTCGGCCGAATACTCGCTGATCCGCCAGCGCCGGTCGCCCGCGTCGAACGCGGCGGCCAGGGGCTCCATCGTGAACCGCCACGTCATCTCGTCGCTGACGTCCTCGCCCGCGCACGTGAACTGCACCCCCGCGGGGGTGCCCGTCGCGGACCACGACCACGCGGGCTGGTCGGTGCCTTGGGAGAGGGGTGCGGGGCCGGTCAGCCACGTCTGCGTCAGGCACCGCGGGGCGCCGTCGCACGGCTCGACCTTCGCCGAGATGGTCGTGAAGTCCGAGCACGTCCAGTTGTCGAAGTCCGACACGCAGCTCGTCTGGCGCAGGGGGACGCTCAGCCCGCCCTCCGGGACGTCCGCCTCCAGCAGGTCCTTGCCGGACAGCCTGAGCCCGTCCCTGAAGATCTGCGTCACGTCCTTCAGCGACGTGCCGGCCTCCTTCTCCAGCGCGGCGATGTCCTTCCTCGCGGCGTCGCGCTCGCGACGGAGCTGGTCGGTCTCCTTGCCGACCGTGCTCACCTGGCTCTGCAGGGTCTGTAACCGGTCGGCCTGCGTGCGCGCCTCGTCCCGCAGCGCGGTGATCTTCATGCCCGCGAGCACGCCGCCGACGGCCGCGAGGATGAAGGTGAGCAGGAAGAGAACGGCGAAGAGGCGGACGCGCCCCGGCCCGGCTCGTGGCACGTGATCGGCCCCCTAGCGTCACCGACGGATGGTCCATGTGAGGGAAACGACGGGCAGCGCAATCATCACACGCCGGACCCCGTCAGGTCCCCTGTCCGGCACCGGTCCGTGCGGAGGCCGTCCCGATCAGAGCGCCGGATCCGTCACCGAGCGCAGCAGCCCGCGAAGGGCCTCCAGGTCGCCGGTCGCGGTGACGCGGCCGGACGACAGGGCGGCGTCCAGGCCGGTCGGCGCCGCGAGCAGGGCGTTCAGCGTCGCCGGGTCGGTGCGCAGGGCGGCGTCGGCCGCGGCGGGCTCCCCGGGCCGCACGGTCACGCTCCCGGCGGACGATTCGACCGTCCACACGTGGTCGTCCAGCTGCACGCGGAACACGGCCGGGGGAGCGCCGGGGGAGGGGCGCGCGGCGCCGCGCAGGTAGAGCAGGACGGCGGTCGCGCTCAGCGTGACCGCCCCCGGCGGCATCGGCGCGCGCAGGCCCCAGCCGCCCAGGGCGAGCACGATCGGCTCCAGCTCCCGTCCCCACGCGGTGAGCTCGTACACCCGCGAGCCCGCCGGGGGCGCCAGCTCGCGGCGCGCGACCACGCCGCGGGCCTCCAGCTCGCGCAGCCGGTCGCTGACCATGTTGGAGCTCGCGCCCGGCAGCGCGCGGCGCAGGTCGATGAAGCGCCGCGGGCCGAGCAGCAGCTCCCGCACCACCAGCAGGGCCCAGCGTTCCCCGGCGACGTCCAGGGCCCGGGCGATCCCGCACGCGTCCTGGTAGCTGCGGCTCGTCGGCATGTCGTCCGCCTCCTTCGCTCGAATGGCAATTTACAACCACGAGGTTGTTAATAACAATCAACGTGGCTACGGTGGGCTCTCCAGGCGGCTCCGCCGGGAAGGGGCTCTCCAGGGGCTCCACCCGAGCGGGGTCGCGGTGCGCACGGACGGGCGCGGGGAGCGCCGGAAGGGGACCGCCATGGGACGGCCAGTCGTGCACTTCGAGATCATCGGACGCGATCCCGCGGCACTGCGCCGCTTCTACGCCGCGCTGTTCGGCTGGGACTTCGACACGTCGGGCCCGGTGTCCGCGCGGATCTCCGACGCGGGCGACTACGGCTTCGTCGCCCCTCGCGAGGACGGCCCCGGCTCCCCGCCCGCGACCGCCGCGCCGGACGGACCCCGGACGTGGGAGGGGATCTCCTTTCCGGGAGGAATACCGGGCGGCGTGGGCGGCGGCCCGGGTTTCGAGCCGCACGTCCTGTTCTACGTCGGCGTCCCCGACGTGGAGGCCACGCTCCGCAAGGCGGAGAGCCTCGGCGGCACCCGGCGCCTCGGCCCCGACCCGCTGCCGGGAGGAGCCCTCGTCGTCGGCCACCTCGCCGACCCCGAGAACAACCTGATCGGCCTGGCCGCCCTCCCGTCCGGCGACGGCGACGAAGGGACCCTTCACTGACGCACCCCCCGCGACCGAACGTCGTCGCTGTCGTTGACGAAGTTAGGCGTGCCCGCTAATGTCGTCTACGTAAGAGACGATGTTCTGTGCATCTCGGGGCGCGCCCGGGCGTGGTAGTAATGACATCCGCGGAGGAGGCAGGGAAGACAAGAGGGTGCGCGCCATGACCGAGTCCTACCTCGGCGTTCTCGGTATCGCCCAGGTGCTCGGAGTGAGCCGGCACGCGGTGCACAAGTGGCGGGCCCGGTATCCGGCCGGTTCCGGCCACCCGTTCCCCGAACCCGACGTCGACGTCGACGGAACGCCGGGCTGGCGGCGCGACCGCCTGGAGGAGATCGTGCGCTGGCGTGCCAGCCTCCCCGGTCGCGGCGCGGGCGGAGGGCGTCCCACCGTCGCGCGTCAGGAATACCTCAAAGCGGCGACGGCGCGCGGCCTCGATCGCGACGAGGCGCTGCGGGCGCTCGCCGTGTTCGGCGAGGAGTTCCCCGAGATGACCGAACCGGAGATCTGCGCCTGGCTCGTCGAGCGCTGGCGCAGGTAGCCGATCACTGCCCCGGCTCTCGAAAGGCGATGACGCATGTCCGAAATCCACGGGGACACCGCACCGGGATTCGAAGCGGTACGGGAGGCGTTCGCGGCCTCCCGGGCCGCCGGCCCGCAGGGAGGCGCCGCGGTCAGCGCCTACCTGCACGGCCGGAAGGTCGTCGACCTGTGGGGCGGGACCGCCGACCCCCGGGACGGCCGTCCCTGGGACCGGGACACCGTGCAGGTCGTCTACTCCACCACCAAGGCCGTCACCGCGGCCTGCGCCCATCTGCTCGCGCAGCGGGGAGAGCTGGACCTCGACGCGCCCGTCGCCGAGTACTGGCCGGAGTTCGCCGCGCACGGCAAGGACCGCGTCCGGGTCCGCTGGCTGCTCACCCACCAGGCCGGGCTTCCCGTGCTCGACCGGCCCCTCACCCCGGCGGACGCGATCGCCTGGGAGCCGGTCGTGGCCGCGCTGGCCGCCCAGCGTCCCGCCTGGGAGCCGGGCACCGCCCACGGCTACCACGCGCACACGTACGGCTGGCTGGTCGGGGAGGTCGTCCGCCGGGTCTCCGGCCGAAGCATCGGAAGGTTCCTCGCGGACGAGATCGCCGCCCCCCTCGGACTGGACCTGTGGATCGGGCTCCCCGAGAGCGAACGGCACCGGGTCAGCCGGATCATCGCCCCTCCGCTGGACGCGCCGGCCGTGACCGACCTCGACGCCCTGCCGGAATCCGTACGCGAGGTGATGGCGGCCTACGCGGACCCGACGTCGACGACCGTACGGTCGATGATGCTCTTCACCCCGCCGCTGGACCACAACGACCCCGCCGAGCAGTCCGCCGAGATGCCCTCGACGGGCGGCATCTGCACCGCCCGTTCCCTGGCCCGGTTCTACGCCGCCCTCATCGGCGAGGTCGACGGGCACCGCGTCCTCACCCCGGAGACCTTGGCCGCCGCGACCAAGGAACAGACCAGAGGCGTCGACCGCGTCCTGCGCGTCCCCGTCCGCATCGCCACCGGCTTCGGCCTGCCGACCCCCGACGCCTTCTGGTACGGCCCGGCCGCCTTCGGACACCCCGGCTACGGCGGATCCCTCGGCTTCGCCGACCCGGCCACCGGCCTCGCCTTCGGCTACGTCATGAACCACCTCCAGGACGGCACACGCGACCGCAGAGCCGCCGTCCTCGTCGACGCCGTCCGGTCCGCGGCGCGCTGACGTCCCACGCGCGGGCCCCAGGCGATCAGGAGCGGTGCGGGCTGATCAGCCCGGACTCGTAGGCGATGATCACAAGCTGGGCCCGGTCGCGGGCGTGGAGCTTCGCCAGCAACCGTCCGATGTAGGTCTTCACCGTGGCCGGTGAGAGCCGGAGCCGCTCGGCGAGCTCGCTGTTGGACAGACCGCGCGCTGTCAAGGTGAGGACCTCGCGTTCCCTGTCGGTCAGGTGCCGCAGCTCGCGGGCCGGCGTGGGGGGCCGCTCGGGAAGGCGGGCGAACTCGGCGATCAACCGGCGGGTGACGGCCGGCGCGAGAAGTCCCTCTCCCCGGGCGACGAGGCGGATCGCGTCGCACAGCTCGGCGGGCCGGGTGTCCTTCAGCAGGAACCCGCCCGCCCCCGCGCGCAGTGCGGCGTACACGTGGGAGTCCAGGTCGCACATGGTCAGGATCAGGACCCGCACTCCCTGTGTCCCCGGCGTTCCGC
Source organism: Sphaerisporangium krabiense (assembly GCF_014200435.1). Taxonomy (NCBI): domain Bacteria; kingdom Bacillati; phylum Actinomycetota; class Actinomycetes; order Streptosporangiales; family Streptosporangiaceae; genus Sphaerisporangium; species Sphaerisporangium krabiense. The sequence goes on from NZ_JACHBR010000002.1 coordinate 889,170, forward strand.
AGATCAGCCGGGTGGCCTCGATGCCGTCCATGGCCGGCATGCGCACGTCCATGAGCACGATGTCGGGCAGGTGCGCGCGGGCGAGTTCGACCGCCTCCCCGCCGGTGCCCGCCTCGGCGACGACGGTCATGTCGGGCTCGTTCTCGATCAGCGCCCGGAAGCTGCCCCGCAGCAGGGCCTGGTCGTCGGCGATGAGCACCTGGATGGGTCCGCTCACGGCGCCTCACCCCCGACGGGCTGATAGGGCAGGGTCGCGCTCACCCGGAATCCTCCCTCCGGCAGCGGTCCGACGGCGAACCGCCCCTCGTACAGCGCGACCCGCTCCCGCATGCCGATGATGCCGTGTCCCGGGGAGCTCGCGGCGGAACGGGAACCGCGGCCGTCGTCGGTCCCCAGGTATGACGCGGGCCCGCCGGCGCCGGGCGCCGGGCGACCCTGGGCGGACCGGAAAGTGTCCACGGGAGGCCGATCCGTCCATGGCGGGCGCGGTGGAATCGTCGGGCCATGCCAACCGACCACAGCTTCCCCGGCCGCTGGACCAGCGCGGCCTCCATGATCGGCGGTCCTCTGCTCATGCTCGCGGGGACGTTGATGCGGGCGCCGTTCCCGTTCTTCTTCCCCGAGCAGCTGGCGGCCGTCCAACGGGCTCCCGGCCTGGTGATCGGCGGCTACACCGCCTTCCTGGCCGGCAACGTGCTGATGTGGCCCGCCGTCGTCACGCTGGCCCGCAGGATCGGGCGGACCCATCGCCTGTGGGCCGCGTGGGGCGGGGTCTTCGTCGTCGTCGGGCTCTTCGAGCGCACCTTCCACGCCGGGATGAACCAGACCGCGTTCCGTCTGGTGCTGCGGCGCGGCCTGGACTCGGCGACGGCCTTCGTCCAGGACTCCTACGCGGACGCACACCTGTTCAGCTATCTCTCCTTCACCATCATGTTCGGCTGGTACATCCTGGCCGTCGGCGCCTACCGCAGCCGGGTGCTCGGCCTGACCGGCTCGATCGCGCTCGCCGCGATGGGCCTGGTGCCGCTGGGGGTGCTCAAGGGGACGGACGTGTTCACGATCGCCGGCGCCCTGGGGGCGTGCGTCGCGTTCCTGCCGCCGGGGGTCAGGCTCCTGCGTGAGGGGCCGGCGCCGAGCCGCCGCTCGATCCTGCTCAGCCTGCTCGCGGCCCTGCTGGTCGCCCTGCTCGCCTACGCGAGCACCCTCGGCTGAGCACGCGGTTGTGTGCTCCGGGCGGGAAATCCGAGCAACAACGAGCAACATTGTTGCTGCGGGGGCCGTCGGATTTCTACCTTTCATGGTCATGAGGGTTGCTTTGCAGCCGTGGGGGGAGCGCCGTGACCGCTGATGAGCGGTCACGGCGACACCCCGCCGCGCTCGCCGCCCACCGGCTGAGCCATGCCTTGGAACGGCACGGGATCAACGGGCAGGTCCACGAAGGGCGCGGTCTCGCGCTGGTGAGCGTGTGGACGGACCTGGTAGCCTGGACGGACGGCTCGTGCTTCTGGTGGTCGGGCGCGGTGTCGGACTCCAACCGGAGGACCTACAGCTACAGCCCGGCCGACGATCCGGTGACCACGGCCCGCCGCGTGGCCGAGCGGTACGCCGAACTGCGTCGCCGGCCGCTGCCCCCGCCCGGCCCCGGCCCGTCCCCCGCGCCGTCCCTGACGGACGAGTGACCCCCGGGCGGCGTTCGAGCCGGCCGCGGGCGCGTCAGATCCAGTCCTTGAGGCGGAAGACGACGTAGAGGATCGCCGAGGCGAAAAGGATCAGCAGGGTGGAGGTCCAGAACCCCGCCGCGTGCGCGAACCCGGGGTAGGGGATGTTCTGCCCGTAGAAGCCGGTGATCATGGTGGGGACCGCGATGATGGCCGCCCAGCTCGTCACCCGCTTCATGATGTCGTTCATGTGGTAGCCCTGCAGGTTCAGGTGGGTCTCGTGGACGTTGCCCACCAGCTCGCGCAGCGACTCGGTCCACTCCGACACGCGCAGCACGTGGTCGTAGACGTCCTGGTAGTACGGCGCCATGTCCGCGTGGACCACGCGCAGGTCGGGCCGCATCAGGCCGTTCACCACCTCGCGCATCGGCACCACGACCCGCCGGAAGCGCACGGTCGTCCTGCGCAGGTCGAACACGCGGCGCTGGAGGGCCCGGCCGTTGCCGGGCCGGTCGGCGAAGAGCACGTCCTCCAGCGCCTCGACCCGGTCGTTCAGGGCCTGGGCGATGTCGTAGTGGCCGTCCACGATGCGGTCGAGCAGGGTGTACAGCAGGTAGGACACGCCGTGCTTGGCGAGGCCGGGGCTTTTGTCCCACTGCGCCGCCACCTGGTCAATGTCGAACCCCTCGCTGGAACGCACGGTGACGAGCGCGTTCCTCGTCACGAAGATCGCCAGCTCGCAGAAGTCCAGGTCGCCGGGCTCGTGCCCGAGGCGCGCGGAGTAGGCCACGATGAACAGATGGCTCTCGTAGACGTCGAGCTTGGGCCGCTGGTGCGGGTGCAGGACGTCCTCGACGGCGAGCGGGTGCAGGCCGAGTTCCTCGCTGATGACGTTGAGATGCTCGGGCGGCGGCGAGCACAGGTCGAACCATACGGTGGCCGAGGGGTCCTGCAAGTGATCGGATACCTCGGCGATCGGGAAACCCTCTGCCGCGAGGACACCATCGCGATAGAGCCGGGTGCGTACCATGTCCGCCAAGACTAGCCCGTGGTCAGGGGCGCGGGAACGCGCACGGCCGGGCGCCGGTCTCAGCCTGTGGCGAGGGTGGGGCGGCGGCCGTAGACGAAGTCGTGGTCGATCTGCTGGAGCAGGTCCTGGCCGGTGGCGCGGTTGGCCCAGGCGTGGGCGTTGCGGGTGTGGAACTCGATGGTCTGGCGGCCGAACTTGGCCCAGTCCTTGGGGGTGGCGTCCAGGTGGTCCTTCAGGATCGCCAGGGCGTGGTGGCCTTGGGGTTCCAGGTCGTCCAGGGTGAAGGGGTGGCCTTGTTCCATGGCGCGGATGGCGGGGGAGTGGGGGAGGGTGACCAGCAGGGCGTCGCCGACGTGGCGGCGTAGGAAGTCCACGTCTTCGGGGGTGTGGATCTTGTTGCCGATGACGGCGAGGGGGACCTGGTAGTCGCGGGCGTGTTCGGCGTATTGGTGGTAGACGCCGATGCCTTGGCGGGTGGGTTCGGCGACCAGGTAGGTCATGTCGAAGCGGGTGAACATGCCGGAGGCGAAGGAGTCGCCGCCGGCGGTCATGTCGACGATGACGTGTTCGCCGGGGCCGTCGATGAGGTGGTTGAGGTAGAGCTCCACGGCGCCGACCTTGGAGTGGTAGCAGGCCACGCCGAGGTCGTCTTCGTTGAAGGGGCCGGTGATCATCAGGGCGAGGCCGCCGAGTTCGGGCAGGGTGGTGGTGTGGTGGCGGGTGAAGTAGGGGTCGTCGATGGTGATCAGGCGGGAGCCGGAGCCGGGTGGGGTGGTCTTGACCATGGCGGCGGCGGAGGGGATGCGGGGGTTGTCGCCGCGCAGGTAGTCCTTGATCGCGGTGATGCCCGCGCCCAGGGGGGCGGGCAGCCGGGCGGGGCTCAGTCCAAGGGCCAGGCCCAGGTGCTGGTTGATGTCGGCGTCGATGGCCACCACCGGACCGCCGGCGCGCGCGGTGTACCGGGCGAACAGCGAGGACAGGGTGGTCTTACCGCTGCCGCCCTTGCCGACGAACGCTACCCGCACGGGTATCACTCCCTTTATTGATTATGAAAACCGTTGCTAGCATACTGAGGGCACGACGCCCCTGGGGTGGGAAGGCCCACCTGTCCCCAGGGGCGTCGTGCTGTCGTGCCGTGGTGCGACGGTGCCGGGCGGAGTCCGCTCAGACGGTGATGCTCCAGCTGTCCAGGAGACCGGTGTCCTGCGAGTACATGTCCGTCACCTGCAGCGTCCAGGTTCCGGAGGCCTGCTGGGTGACCGGGACCGAGTAGTTGCGGGTGCCGAGGTTGGTGCAGGACGTGCCACCGGCGTTCTTGAGGGTGTAGCTCGTCCCGCTGGGGCCGAGCAGGCGGATCCGCAGGTCCTCGGAGCAGGTGTGCGTGCCCTTGACGGTGACCTGGACCGGCGAGGCGGCGCTGCCGGAGGCGGTCGAGGTGATCGCGCTGTTGACGGTCACGTAGTCGTTGAGCGGGTAGTCGGTGTCGTTGGTGAACGACCGGTTGGTGCTCGTGCCGCCGACCGACAGCGTGTACGTCGCGTTGTGGCTCGCGGTCTCACCGGCTCCGGCGACGGTCACGGTGTAGGTGCCGTCGGGCGTCGTCGCGGAGGTGGCGATGCTCAGGGTCGAGGAGCTCCCCGAGTTGACCGAGGTCGGGTTGAAGGTCGCGGTCGCGCCGGACGGCAGGCCGGAGGCCACCGACAGGTTCACGCGCTGCGCGGTGCCCGAGGTCGTCGTGGTGCCGATCGTGGTCGTGGCCGTCCCGCCCGCCTGCACCGTGCCGGAGCCCGGGCTGGCGTTGATCGAGAAGTCACGCTGGGTGGTGCCGCCCACGGCCTGGGTCCAGATGGCGTACGCCAGGGCGTCGCCCGACCGGTCCAGGTGGGTGTCGCTGATGTTGGACGTCGTGTCGCACGAGGAGTGGTAGCACGAGTCGTACGCGCGTCCGGCCGTGCCGCCCCACTTCTGGGCCTGCGCGGTGGTCTTGGTCGCGCTCGCGCCGGCCGCCACGCCGGAGGTGGCGATGCCCGCGTTGCGGAACGAGGCGTCGTCGGAGCGGTTGGCGCCCTCGACGTTCTCCTCGGTCTGCACGTTGATGGAGGTGTAGTACGCCCTCAGGTCGGCGGCGGCCGCGGTGCTGATGTTGTTGATGAAGTAGCCGCCGTTGGTCGAGCCGACCATGTCGAAGTTCAGGTACTGCTTGATCTTGCTACGCTCGGTCGAGCTGAGCCCGCTGACGTAGGCGCGCGAGCCGAGGAGGCCCTGCTCCTCGTCGCTCCACCAGCCGAAGCGCACGTGCTTGGTCATCGTCGGCCGCTGCGCCGCCAGGGTCAGCGCGGTCTCCAGGATCATCGCGGAACCCGAGCCGTTGTCGTTGATGCCCGGGCCGGCCGAGACGCTGTCCAGGTGGGCGCCGGCCATGATGACCTGGTTCTCGTCACCGCCGGGCCAGTCGGCGATCAGGTTCGGCCCCGCGCCGCTGCTGCAGCCGGGCGTGCAGGCGACGCGCCGGGTGGTGTAGCCCGCGGCCTGCAGCTTCTGCTCGACGTAGGAGACCGAGGCGGTGTACCCGGCGCCGGTCGACCTGCGGGTGCCGCCGTTCTGGCTGGCGATGCTCTGGAACTGGCTCAGGTGCCCTCTGATGTTCGTCACGCTGACGTCCGGGGGCGCCAGGGCGGTGCGGGCGACGGCCTTCGCGCCGTGCCCGGCTCCCGGCGGTGCCTGGGCGATAACGGGGGTCGCGGCCGCCACCAGGCCCATAAGGGCCATGGCGGCGGTGGCCGCGAGCACAGCTGTGCGCCTCATGCGTGTTTTCCTTTCTCGGCGTCCCGCCGCCGCATTGTCCGACGTGAACGCGGGCAGCGCTCATCGCGCCGTCGCGAAACGCCGGACGGCGCGATGAGTGGGACTGGGGGGTGTGGAGAAATGAATGCTCACAGGCCGGATATGCGGCCGAGGGCCGAGGCGGGCCGTGGCTCATCCGGCACCGACATAACTCCCGTAGTGGGAGTCACGTTATACCTTTAGTACGGGTACGACATGATATGGCGCTCCTCGCTGCGTCGTGACGGTCGATCCGACTTGTGCGTGACGGTAGGGCCACGAGAAGGTGTCGTACATCCGTAGCGACATCCGTATATGTACGGAAAAGCTACGCGGTGGGGTTGGATACCGTGTATCCGGCATGTCAACCTCCACGCGCTTCCGAGCGAACTCGGTTTATGGACCGTTCCGCCACCAAGTGAGATCGGATTTCATTTGCGTCCCCGGCGGAAGACGCCACCGGCCGTGCCGGTCAGCCACAGATGACGGGGTTGCATCCCAAGCCATCACAGCAGTAGGCGGTGCACGGGGCGCCACCGCACTGCCAGCAGGAGGGGTAGCGGTTCCAGGCGCACGCGCCGGCGAGGCCCGCTGCGCGAATATTCGGGACGAACAGAGCGAGAAGGCCGGCTCCGAGCCGTTCGAGATTCCGGTGCATTAGCCACTCCGCGTTAGTCGGGAAGGCCCAACGCTACTTCCCGGCAAACCCGAAAGGCAGAGGGAGAGATGGGGATGCGCAAATGTGTGTAGCGCCGTGCGCCCCCGGCGTACACCATGGGGCGCATTTCGCCCGGGAGAGGTTTCGGTCAGCGGCGGCGGAGGTGGCGGGCGATCAGGATGAGGGCCAGGCCGAGGAGGAGCTGGCCGCCGAGAACGAGGCGGTTGACGTCCAGCGCGGGCTCCCACCGCACCTCGCCGTCCTTGATGACGTAGGCGCCCGCCGGGCGGGCGATCGCGCCGCCGCCGCCACCCGAGCCGCCGTCCTCCTTGCCCTGCTCCAGCCCGCGGCGCTCCCCGCGGCCGAAGCCGCCGCCCGCGGAGACGGACACGGCGGGGATCACGGTCACACCGTCCTTCTCGTACGGCTCGCCGTACACGCGCCGCGTCCCGGACAGATGCTCGAAGAACTCCCGCAGTTCCATGTGCCCGCCTCCGCGTGTGATGATCCGCCTTATGACGCAATCATGCCCCCCCGTGACCGCCCCGCGCGGGCCCGGCGGTACAACGGAAGGCGTGAACGCGCCCCCCGACTCCGGCGGCCTCCTCGGGTACGACGTCCGCCGCCCCTCCGCGCGCGACGTGCCCGCCCTCCACCGGCTGGTCGCCGCCTGTGACGCCGAGGTCCTCGGCCACCCCGACATGACCGAGGACGACGTGGCCGACGTGGTCGCCGACCCCGCGCTCGACGCCGCCCGCGACGCCTGGCTGGTCGGCGCCCCCGGCGGCGAGGTCGCGGGCTGGGGCTACGTCCTGCGCCAGGGCTCCGGCGTGGAGGTCGAGGTGTACGCCAGGGACGCCGCGGTCGCCGAGTGGCTGTGGGGCGCCGTGCTCGGCCGGGCCCGCGAGCTGGCCGCCGAACGGGAGCCGTCCCCGCTCACCGTCGACATCGGCGTCTACCGCCAGGACGCCGCCAAGCAGGCGTCGGCCGAGCGGCACGGGTTCGCGCCCGCGACGAGCTTCCACCGGCTCCACATCGCCCACGCCGTGACCGACCCCGGCGACCTGCCCGGCGTCACCGTCCACCAGGCCGGCGGCTCCGAGGAGCTCATGCGGGCCGCCCACCGGATCCACCAGGAGGGCTTCGCCGAGCACTTCGGCTTCGTGCCCAAGGGGTTCGACCGCTGGAAGCAGGACTTCGAGGCGTCCAGCACCCACGACTGGTCCCAGCTCCTGCTGGCCGAGGCGGACGGGCGCCCGGCGGGGATGCTGCTCGGCAGCGACATGTTCGCCGCCGACGAGAACCACGGGTACGTGCGCATCCTCGCCGTCCTCCCCGAGTTCCGCGGGCGCGGCATCGGCCGCCTGCTGCTGAAGCGGGCCTTCGCCGCCGACGCCCGCCGGGGGAGGGCCGGGACGTACCTGCACGTGGACTCCGGCAACACCACCCCGGCCCTGGACCTGTACCTGTCGGCGGGCATGCGGCCCGTCCTCGCCATCGACGTCTGGCGCCGCACCCTCTGACCCCGGCTCAGCCGCCTCGGCGCAGCAGAGGCAGCGCGCACGCCCCGGCCGCCACGGCGGTGACGGCCAGGCCGGTCGCGGTGACGTTCACCGCGTGCGCCGAGGGCGCCAGGCCGAGGAACAGCGACCCGAACGTCGCCACGCCCACGACCTGCCCGAGTTGCAGCATCGTGGCCATCAATCCGCTGGCGTCCGCCGCGTCACGGGGGGCGACGTTCTGCAGGGCCATGGTCATCAGCGGGCTGTAGGCCAGGCCGAGCCCGGCGCCCGCCACGGTGAAGGCCACCATGAACCACGGCATGCCGTCCCCGCCGGACGCCAGCGACCAGCCGACGCCCAGGTATCCGGCCGCCGACGCCGCGAAGCCCACGAGGATCATGGGCCGGTGCAGGCGGGCGGGGACGCGCCGCCAGTTGAGCCCGGCGATCGCGAACCCGGCCGCGCCCGGCACGAACGACACCCCGGCGGCCAGCGGGCCGTGCCCGAGGCCCGCCTGCAGGTGCAGGGCCACGCTGAACAGGAACCCGCCCCACGTCACCATCGCCCCGAACACGCCCAGCGTGGACGGCACCAGGCCGGGGGCCCGCAGCAGCCGCCCCGGGATCAGAGGGTGCCGCGCGCGCCGTTCCACCAGCACGAACACCACGGCGAGCACGGCGCTCGCCGCCATCGACCACCGGCCCCAGGCCGGCCAGCCCTGCTCGCGCCCGAGCACCAGCGGGACCACCAGCAGCGTGACCGCCAGCGACAGCGTGACCAGACCGGCCGGGTCCAGCCCCCGCTCGCCTGGGGTGTGCGCCCGCGGCAGGGTCAGGAGGCCGACGGCGAGCAGGGCCGCGCCGATCGGGACGTTGACCAGGAACACCGGGCGCCACGCCATGCCGAGCAGGTCCGCGCTCACCAGCGCGCCGCCCGCCACCTGGCCGGCGACCACGCCTCCGGCGAGGACGGCCGAGTAGGCGCCGATGGCCTTGACCCGCGCGGCGCCGGTGAAGTGGAGCTGGATGATGCTGAGCACCTGGGGGACCATGAAGGCCGACCCCACGCCCTGCGCGAGGCGGAAGGCGATCAGCGCGGCCTCCGAGCCCGCCAGGCCGCAGGCCAGCGAGGCCGCGGTGAACACGGCGAGGCCGATCAGGAACATGCGGCGCGGCCCGGCCAGGCCGCCGAGGCGGGCGCCGGTGATGAGCAGCATGGCGTACGCGATGGTGTAGCCGGAGATCACGAGCTGGAGCCCGGAGCCCGAGGCGCCGAGGTCGGCGCGGATCGTCGGGGCCGCCACGTTGACGATCGAGACGTCGAGGATCGCCATGAACTGGCCGGTCAGCACGATGCCCAGCAGCCACGCGGCCCCCCGCCCCGCGCTGGGGGCCGCCATGCCCGGCGCGGTGGGAGAGGATGTCGTCACAGAGGTCATGGCGACGATCGTCGTCGCGGCCGGATACCGGTAACGAGAGCCTGCCGATCCTGGTACCGGCACCACCTGGCAACCGCGCCGCGGACCGTCCAGGATGGAGTGCGGGTTCGAGACCTGGGAGGAGGGCGGGGACGTGACGCGGGACGTTGGGACGACGCGGCGGACAGCGCGCGAGCCGGCGGCAGGCCGGCCGGACGAGCCGGAAGCGTCCCGTCCGGGCGGCGGCGGCGACGTACGGCCGAGGCCGGGCGGGTCGCGGCGGTCGGAGCTGGCGGCGTTCCTGCGCAGCCGCCGCGCGCGCCTGTCACCCGCCGACGTGGGTCTGCCGCCCGGGCTGCGCCGCCGCACGCCGGGCCTGCGGCGCGAGGAGGTCGCGCAGCTCGCCGGGGTCGGGGTGACCTGGTACACGTGGCTGGAGCAGGGCCGCAGGATCAACGCCAGCGTGCAGGTCCTCGACGCCGTGGCGCGCACGCTCCGTCTCGACACCGCCGAGCGCGAGCACCTGTACCGGCTCGCCGACGTGCCCGAGGTGCGGCCGCTCCCCGGATGCGACGCGCTGGAGCCGGAGATCCACGAGATCCTCGCCAACCTGGACCCGCTGCCCGCGGCGGTCTACAACACCCGCTACGACCTGCTGGCCTGGAACGTCCCCTACGCCGCGCTGTTCCCCGGCCTGGTCCGCGGCGAGCCGCCCGGGCGGAACGCGATCTGGCAGTGCTTCACCTGCCCCACCTGCTGCAACCCCTTCGTGGACGCCGTGGACGAAAGGGCGCTCATGGTGGCCACGCTGCGCGCCGGGTTCGTCCGCCACCTCGGCGAGCCGTCGTGGGAGGACTTCGTGCGACGGCTGTCGAAGGAGAGCCCCACCTTCGCCGCGATGTGGGCCGACCACGAGGTGGCGCGGCCGGGCACCCGGATGAAGATCTTCCAGCATTCGGTGGTCGGCACGGTGCGCGCCAGATCCACGAGCATGGCCCTGGCGACGCCCCCGGAGACCCGCATGGTCGTCTACACCCCGATGGACGAGGAGAGCCGCGCCCGCATCACCTGGCTCATGGACCACCCCGAGGCCCGCCCCGACCACACCCACTGACCGCACCCACTGACCGCACGGCGAACGCCTCTCCGGTGACCGCCGGCTCTCTGTCCATGGCGATCTCCGCCAGGTACCGTCTTGGTCGACGATGACCGAGGGAGACCCCTGGGAGCCGACATGTCACCGCACGAGCTGCTGGGACGCCTCCTGCAACCGGCCTTCGCCCTCGGCGGCACGCCCACCACATGGGCGGAGCTGCTCGGTTTCGCGACCGGCGTGGTCACCGTGTGGCTCGTGGTCAGGCAGAACATCTGGAACTGGCCCATCGGCATCGCCAACGTGGTCCTCCTCGGAATGATCTTCCTGGACGGAGGGCTGTACGCCGACGCCGGTCTCCAGGTCGTGTACGTGGCGCTCCAGCTCTGGGGCTGGTGGTCGTGGCTCCACGGCGGTCAGGGCCGCGCTCACCTGGTCCCACGGCGCACCTCCCGGGCCGAGTGGCGCCGGCTGTCCCTCGCGGGGATCGCGGTCACCGGCCTGCTGACCTGGGCCCTCACCGTCCGGACCGACTCCGACGTGTCGTTCTGGGACGCGGTGACGACGACCCTCTCGCTCATGGCGACCTACGGCCAGAGCCGCAAGCTGCTGGAATCCTGGTGGCTGTGGATCGCCGCCGATCTGGTGTACATCCCCCTGTACGCCTACAAGGGGCTGTACCTGACGAGCGGCCTGTACGTCCTGTTCCTCGCGTTGTGCGTCGCGGGCCTGGTGACGTGGCGGCGTGACGTGCCCGTCCGGCCGGTGGTCGTTCCCGTGGAGGCCACGGGATGAGGCATCGGCATGGCCTGGTCGTCGGCAAGTTCTACCCCCCGCACGCGGGGCACCACCACCTGATCGACACCGCCGCCGCGGCCTGTGAGCGGCTGACGGTCGTCGCCGCCGGCTCCTCCGTGGAGAGCATCCCGATCGCGCTGCGCGCCGCCTGGCTGCGCGAACGGCATCCGCAGCCGGACGTGGAGATCGTCCCGGTGGTCGACGACGCCGAGATCGACCTGCACTCCGACGCGGTGTGGGAGGAGCACGTGAGCGCCTTCCGCGCCGGTCTCGCGCTGCTGTCGGGAGACGGCGCCGGCATGCGGGAGCTTCCGGCCGTGGACGCGGTCTTCAGCTCCGAGGACTACGGCGCCGAGCTGGCCCGCCGCCTCTCGGCCGTCCACGTTCCCGTCGACCCGCGGCGCCTGCGTCACCCGGTGAGCGGCACGGCCGTGCGGCTCGATCCCGTAGCGTGCTGGCAGTGGCTGTCCCCGCCGGTCCGGGCCCACCTGGCGCGGCGGGTGGTCGTGGTCGGCGCCGAGTCCACGGGGACCACGACGCTCGCCCGCGCCCTCGCCGCGCACTACGCGGGCCGCGGCGGCGTGTGGGCGGCGACCCGGTGGGTGCCGGAGTACGGACGGCTGTACTGCGAGGAGAAGGTGGCCGCGGCCCGCCGCGCGGACCGCGGCCGCGACCTGTGGATCGGCGACCTCGCCTGGTCGCCGGAGGAGTTCACCCTCATCGCCGAACGGCACCTGGCGCTGGAGGACGCCGCCGCCCGCGCCGGTTCGCCGCTGCTGATCTGCGACACCGACGCCTTCGCCACGTGCCTGTGGCACGAGCGCTACCTCGGCGCCCCGGCCCCCGACGTCGAGCGCGTCCACGCCCGCGCCCGGCACGACCTGTGGATTCTCACGGATCCGGAGGGGGTGCCGTTCCACCAGGACGGGTGGCGGGACGGGGAGCGGGTCCGGCGCCACATGTCCGGCCGCTTCCGGGAGGAGCTCGACCGGCGGGCTCTCCCGCACATCGTGGTGGCCGGCTCACACGAGCACCGCCTCGCGCGGGCCGTCGACGCCGTGGACGCGCTGCTGGCCGAAGGCTGGACGTTCACCGATCCGCTGTGATCGCGCGCGCCGTCCGGGAGGGGCGTCACCAGTTCGGCTGGCTCGGCACGGCCGGGGGCGGAAGCCTGCGGCCGGGTGGGTGGATGATGTAGACGACGCCGCCGCTGCCGGTGCTGCGGAGCCAGACCTTCTCGAAGGCGGCGCGTGGGTAGACGTGGCGTACCGCGTCGTCGGAGGGTGAGGCCGGGTCGTTGGCGATCACGTCGCCGGTCGGGGTGAAGCCGGCGACGACCATGAGGTGCCCGTTGGTGCTGTAGCCCGACCCGGGCAGTTCCTCCTCCTGGAACGACTGCGAGGTGACCACCGGGATGCCCGCGGCTACCAGACGCTCCAGCTCGGCCAGCGACCGTAGCCGGGTGACGAACCCGTCCATCCCGTACCGGCCGGCGTAGGCGGTGTTGAACGGCCAGTTGCCCGCGCCCTCGTAGTCGTGGTCGTAGGTGTAGCGGGCCGCGTAGTCCACCTCGGGATCGGGGTCGGCGGGGTCCACCCACGCGGTGTCGCGCGCGCTCGGCCACCTGCCCCAGTAGCCGAGCACCATCGTCGTCGAGGTCGGGCTGCACCACGCCTCGCCGCCGCCGTCCCACTCGGGATAGTGGCCCTCGTGGACGTTCTGGGAGCGCCGCGGCACGGGCAGCTCGACGCCCCACGCCCCGCCGGGCGGGCTGACCGGGATGGTCGTGCGCGCCGGGACGGCCGAGGACATCGCGCCGAGCGTCCTGACCGAGGGGCGCGCCGCGGAGCCGGGCGCGCGGTACAGGGTGAGGCGGAGCTGGTAGGCGGAGACGGGCCTGCCGGTCGCGGCGGCGAAGGTGTCCACGTAGACGGTGCCGTCGGCGTCGCGCTGGCCGGGCACCGAGGTACGGCGGATGTCCCCCTCGCCGTACGCCCAGCGGCCGAGCACGTACCACTTGGTCAGCCCGTCCGCGTTCCGCCCGCGCATCTCGACCTGGAGCCAGCTCCCGGCCGGGGTGTCGGCGTTCCAGGAGGCGACCAGCTCGGTGGCGGCGAAGCCGATCCGATGCTCCTTGCCGGTCCAGCGCGCGTACTCCCAGGTCTTGGTGCCGAGCGCGTCGGTGTAGGTGGTGGTCCCGGCGGGGGAGCGGAACGTCAGGCCCTCGCCGGTGGACACGCCCTCGGCCGTGCCGGTCCTGAACGCCTCGCGCTCGTAGACGACGTCGACGGCGGGGCCGGGGCGGGGCCGCCCCTCCACGGGACTCGGGACGGGGTCAGCGGCGGCGGGAGCGGTGAGGAGTGCGGTGGACAGGACGGCGAAGAGGAATACGGCCGGGACGCGCATGGGCTCCACCTTGCCTCGGGGGGCTTCGGATGCCGCCGACCGTAGGGCCGCGACACGGTTCGCGCATCGGCAGGTTTACGTATCACGCCCGCCCTGGTGAGAACCGCATGTCAGACGGCCGGCGACGAAGGGTGCGATAAGCGATCTCGTCACCTTTGGTAAACCTTGCGCTAAACAGGCGGATCATCACGGTTGAGAGTATCTGCGGCGTCTTGCTCCACTTACCGGAAGAGATCCCCATGTCTGACGGACCCTCCCGCCGCGGGTTCCTGGCGCTCGGCGCCGGGGCCGTGGGCGGCGCCGCCGTGGCCTCCCTCCTTCCTCCCTCCGTGCAGGCGGCCCTCGCCCAGCCGGCGCCCCGCGGCGGCCTCTCCGCCATCAAGCACGTCGTGTTCCTCATGCAGGAGAACCGGTCGTTCGACCACTACTTCGGCACGCTGCGCGGCGTGCGCGGGTTCGGCGACAGGAACGCCGTCGCGCTGCGCGGCGGCCGCACGGTGTTCGAGCAGCCCGGCGGCCAGGGAAGCGTGCTGCCGTTCCCCGTCAAGGAGGCCGCCGACCTGGTCGGCAAGGACCTGCAGTGGGTGAGCGCGCTGGCGCACGGCTGGAACGACGGGCAGGCGGCCGCGGCGGGCGGCTGGCACGACGGGTGGATCGCCGCCAAGACCCCGGCCACCATGGCGTACTACGACCGCGACGACATCCCCTTCCAGTACGAGCTGGCCGAGACGTTCACGATCTGCGACCACTACCACTGCTCGGTGCTGTCCTCCACGAGCCCGAACCGCAACTACCACGTCAGCGGCCACACCGGGTACGAGCCGGGCACCACCAAGCGTGCCATCGACAACGCCGCCTACTCCGAGGACACCCACGCCGGGTACGCGTGGTCCAACGCCGGGGAGATCCTGGAGGCGGCCGGCCACTCCTGGAAGGTGTACCAGGAGATGGACAACTACCAGGACAACAACCTGGAGTTCTTCGCGCGCTTCCGCGAGGTCGCCCGCGCCGCGCTCCAGGGCGACCACAAGAGCCTCGACTCCTTCTACTCCGCGCTCGGCGACGCCGCCCCCGGCGAACAGCGGCGGATGCTCGCCCGCCTGGAGGAGGGCGTGGCCCGGCTGAGCCCCGCCGACCGGTCCCTGTACGAGCGGGCGCTGCGCCGCGCGCTGCCGGACACGCTGGCCGCCACCTTCCGCGCCGACGTCGCGGCGGGACGCCTGCCCAAGGTCAGCTACATCGTCCCCTCGGCCGCCGACTCCGAGCACCCGAGCGCGTCCTCGCCGATCCAGAGCGCCAACCTGACCTACGACATCCTCGACGCCCTGGCCTCCAGCCCGGAGGTGTGGAACTCCACGGCGCTGTTCCTCACCTTCGACGAGAACGACGGCTTCTTCGACCACGTGCCGCCGCCGCTGCCGCCCACCGCGAGGACCGAGGACTACTACACCGGCCGCCCGATCGGCCTCGGCATCCGCGTGCCGATGATCGTCATCTCGCCGTGGACCGTGGGCGGGTACGTGTGCTCGCAGACCTTCGACCACACCGCGACCGTCCGCTTCCTGGAGACCTGGCTCCGGGTGCGCTTCCCCGACATCACCCCGTGGCGCAGGACCGTCTCCGGCGACCTGACCTCGGCCTTCGACTTCAGAACCGCCGGCGCCCGCCCCACGCCGGCCCGGCCGGGGCCGGTGCCGCCGTTCACCGGCCGCTGGCGGCCCGCGCCCCCCGCCGGGCAGAAGATGCCGGTCCAGGAGGAGGGCACCCGCCCGGCCAGGCCCCTGCCGTACCAGCCGGACGCCTGGGGACGCGTCGCCGGGGAGACGGTGCGCCTGACGCTGGCCAACACGGGGACCGAGAGCGTCCACCTGGCGCTGTACCCGTACGCGGGCGAGTTCGCCGCGCCCGTCCACGTGGACGTCCTCGGGAGCGCCGCGCTGGAGGTGCCGGTCAGGAACGGCGCCTACGACTTCACGCTGACCGGCCCGAACGGGTTCCGCCGCGAGTTCGCGGGCACCCTGGCGGGCGCGGCGTCCGGCGTCGTCGTCGAGCCGGAGATCCGGGGCGCGCAGCGCGCCCTGCGGCTGACGTTCACCAACACCAGCACGGCGGCCGTGGACCTGAAGGTCACCCCGCTGGCCTACGCCGGCCCCGGCGAGGAGCGGACGATCAGCCTCAAGCCCGGCCACCACAAGCAGGCCCAGTGGCACTGCGACGCCCGGGAGGGCTGGTACGACCTGCGCGTCACCTGCGCCCAGGACGCCACCTACACCCGCCGCCTGATGGGCCACATCGAGAACGGCAGGCCCAGCGTCAGCGGCTGAACCCCCGCGGGCGCCGTCCGGCGACGGACGGCGCCCGTCATGGGCCGGGGTCAGTCGCGCTCCGCGGTGTCCTCCAGGACGACGCGGCCGATGATCTCGAACTTCGCGGGGTTCCTCGCCCGCAGGTAGAGGGCGACGCCGGCGCCGAGCGCGGCCAGGGCGAGCACGATCCAGGGGATCAGGCGGAACAGCGGCGTCCTGGCGGCCTCGCCCGCGGCGGCCTCCTGGTTCTGGAAGAGCAGGAGGACGACGTACAGCATCGCCACCCCTCCGGCCAGCGGCGCGACCAGCGTGCGCCACACGTTCGCGGTCTCCGGATGCTTCTTCCTGACGTGGAAGTAGCCGATCACCGCGAACGAGCACAGCGACTGCACGATCAGGATGGCCAGCGTGCCGAGGACGGCGAGCAGCGTGTACATGTGGACGTAGGGGTCCATGCCGGTGAGGAAGAACGCCAGCACCAGCGCCACCGAGACGGCGGTCTGCGCGAACCCGGCGACGTGCGGGGAGCCGTGCCGGGGGTGGGTGCGCCCGAGGGTGCGGGCGGTGCCGGGCACCAGGCCCTCGCGGCCGAGGGCGTACAGGTAGCGGGAGGCGCAGTTGTGGAACGCCATCGCGCAGGCGAACGACCCGGTGAGGATCAGGACCTTGAACACGTCCACCGCCCACGTGCCCACGAACCGCTCGGTGGGGTCGAAGAACACGCCGATGAACTCCTCGGCCGCGATGGCGGGGGATTCCGCCCCGTTGGCCGCGACGGTCATCCAGGAGACGAAGACGTAGAACAGGCCGATGCCGACCACCGCGACCAGCGTGGCCCGGGGCACGATGCGCTTGGGGTCGCGTGACTCCTCGCCGTACATGGCGGTGGACTCGAAGCCCACCCACGACCAGAAGCACATGAACAGCCCGAGCCCGACCGCGCCGCCGGCCGCGCCGTTGGCGCCGAAGGCGTTGGCCGGGTTCAGCGAGCCGGCCATCAGCCCGTCGGGGCCGCCGCCGTGGAACAGGGTCACGACGGAGGTGAGGCCGAGCATGACGATCTCGCTCACCAGGAACACGCCGAGGACCTTGGCGGTGAGGTTGATGTCGAAGTAGGTGAGGATCGCGTTCAGCGCGAGCCCGAGGAAGGCGAACCACAGCCAGTGGACGTCCACGTGGGCGAGCGAGCCGAAGGTGTCGTGCGCCTGGTAGGCGAAGAACCCGATGATCGACGCCTCGAACACCACGTACGCCATCGTGGCCAGCAGCCCCGCGATCATGCCCGCGACCCGGCCGAGGCCGTGGGAGATGTAGCCGTAGAAGGCGCCGGCGGCGGTGATGTGCTTGGCCATCGCGACGTAGCCGACCGAGAAGACGGTGAGCACGAGGGTGGCGACGAGGTAGCCGGCGGGGACGCCGGTGCCGATGCCCGAGCCTAGGGCGATCGGGACGTTGCCCGTCATGGCGGTGATGGGGGCGGCGGTGGCGACCGCCATGAAGATGACGCCCGTCAGGCCGACGGCGTTGCTGCGCAGGCGGTGGACCTCCGCGCGCCGGGGAGTCGTCGTCGCGGGTCGGTCGGTGGTGCTCACCGAGACCTCCGGAGGAAGCCCGCGCCTTCGGGGCCGGGAGGAATCCGGCCCCCGCCAGGGGTTGCCCGGCGACGCCGGGACGGCCCAGAGTGCGTAGCGCCCAAGACTCTCTCTCCTTCGCCGGACGCGCGAAGCACCCACGCTACAAGTCCCGCCACGGCCGCCGGTCGGCGACCTGCGCCCGGTGGTCGTTTCCACCGGTTTCCCATGGTTTGCTCGGGTTTCGGGAGTCCGCTTGGAAGGGCGGCGCCGGAACCGTGATCATGGTGCCGGGCCCGCCGGAGCCGGGGGACGGCGCCGCGGCGGGAGAAGTCACGAGCATGAGGAGGGGTGATGGACGTACACGACCTGTCAGGCGGCGGCGACGTTCTGTCCCGGATCGAGAGGGCCGCCCGCCGGGCGCTGCCCGCCTACGGCCTGACGCCGCAGGCGCGGCTCGCGCTCATCAACGTGTCCGAGAACGCCACCTTCCTGGTGGAGGACGCGGGCGTCCGCACGATCCTGCGCGTCCACCGGCTCGGCTACCACCCGCCCGAGGCGATCCTGTCCGAGCTCGACTGGCTGTCCGCGCTGCGCGACGAGGCCGGCGTGCGCACCCCCGCGGTGATCCCCGCCCGCGACGGCTCCCGCGTCGTCACCGTCGAGGACCCCGGCGCCGCGCCCCGCGACTGCGTGATGTTCGAATGGGCGCCCGGCGCCGAGCCTCCCGAGGACCGGCTCGTCGAGCACTTCGAATCCCTCGGCGCCATCACCGCCCGCATGCACCGGCACGCCCGCTCCTGGGCCAGGCCCGCCGCGTTCACCCGGTTCCGCTGGGACGAGGACGCCGCCTTCGGCCCCGCCCCGCGGTGGGGCCGGTGGCAGGACGGCGCGGGCGTCGACCGCGCGGCCCGCGAGGTGCTCGGCCGGCTGGAGAGCACCCTGCGCGACCGGCTCGCCCGCTACGGCAAGGGCCCCGAGCGGTTCGGGCTCATCCACGCCGACCTGCGGCTGGCCAACCTGCTCGTCCACGGCGCCGACGCCGCCGCGGGCACCACCGTCATCGACTTCGACGACTGCGGCCTCGGCTGGTACATGTACGACCTCGGCGCCGCGGTCAGCTTCATCGAGCACCACCCCGAGGTCCCCGCGATGATCGACGCGTGGGTGCGCGGCTACCGCACCGTCCTCCACCTCCCCGAGGAGGACGAGCGCGAGATCTGGACCTTCGTCATGTTCCGCCGGCTGCTGCTCGTCGCCTGGATCGGCTCCCACCCCGCGGTCGACATCGCGCGGGAGCTCGGCGCCGGCTACACCCTCGGCAGCTGCGAGCTGGCCGAACGCTATCTCACCTGATCCGGGGTACCGGGCGCCGGGGGATCAGCCCGGCGGTGCGGGGGCCGGCGGCGGGCCGGTGGACTCGCAGGCGGCCGGTTCCGGCCCCGCCGCCGCGCAGGTCGCCGTGCCCGAGGGCGTCACGAGCTGGACCCGCACGCTCGCCGGCGCGGTCAGGGTGTACGTCGCGTGGCACGGCGCCGCCGTCCCGCGGGCGGGGCGCGGGCAGCCCAGGCGGACGTCCAGCGTCGTGCCGTCGCGCCACGACTCCTGGAACTCGCGCTCGCCCTCCTCCCAGGACATCTCACGCCGGACCGCGAGCCTGCCCGCGGGGCCCCGGGCCACCAACACCCGCACCGGCCCGGCCGTGTTCACGACGACCACCGGGGTCGTGATCGCGTAGGTCACCGTCGAGACCTCGGTGGTCCGCCGCCCGAGGTCCGCGCTGTCGTAGGACCCGAGCGCGAAGTCGTAGTCGTGCGGCAGGCGCACGGCCAGCCACACCGCCAGCGCCACCCCGAGCACGGCCGAGGCCGACAACAGCCCGCCCGCCGCGATCCACCCCGCCCGCACGTTCCTTCGCATCCCGTCGCGCCCCCGTCCTTTCAGATCTTCAGAAAGCGCAGGACGGCCAGCACCCGGCGGTGGTCCTTGTCCGCGCCGGAGAGTTCGAGCTTGGCGAAGATGTTGTTGATGTGCTTGCCCACCGCCCCCTCACTGACGACCAGGGCGTCGGCGATGCCGGTGTTGGACCGGCCCTCGGCGATCAGCGCGAGCACCTCGTGCTCGCGCGGGGTGAGCCGGTCCAGCGGGTCGCTGTGCCTGCGGACGAGGAGCTGCGCCACCACCTCGGGGTCCAGCGCCGTGCCGCCCGCCGCCACCCGGCGCAGCGCGTCCAGGAACTCCGCGACGTCGGCGACGCGGTCCTTCAGCAGGTAGCCGATGCCGCGGGTCTCCGTCGACAGCAACTGGGTGGCGTACCGCTCCTCCACGTACTGCGACAGCACCACGATCGGCAGGCCCGCCCACCGGCGGCGCAGCGCGAGCGCCGCGCGAAGCCCCTCGTCGCTGTGCCCCGGCGGCATGCGCACGTCGGTGACGACCAGGTCGGGGGCGTGCTCGTCGCAGGCGCGCAGCAGCTCCTCGGCGTCGCCCACGGCCGCCACGACCTCCATGCCCGCCGAGCCGAGCATCCAGACGAGCCCCTCCCGCAGCAGCACCGAATCCTCGGCGAGCACTACACGCACGGCATCTCCACGCTGATCGTCGTCGGCCCGCCCGGCGGGCTGTCGAGCTTCAGTGTGCCGTCGACCGAGCCCACCCGCTGCGCCAGCCCGCGCAGGCCCGTCCCGCCGCCGGGGTCGGCGCCGCCGCGGCCGTCGTCGTGCACCACCACCCGCAGCAGGTCCCCTTCCCTGACCACGACCACCTCGGCGGCGGTGGCGCGGGCGTGCTTGGCGACGTTCGCCAGCGCCTCCGACACCACGAAGAACGCCACCGCCTCGATCGTGGAGGCGACGCGCCGGGGCACGTCCACCCGCAGCCGCACCGGCAGCGCCGCCCGCGCGGCCAGGCCGGACAGCGCGGCGTCCAGCCCTTCGTCGGTGAGCACGGCCGGGTGCAGGCCCCGCACCAGGTCGCGCAGCTCCTTCAACGCCTGCTTGGCCTCCTCGTGCGCCTGGGAGATCATCTCCTTGGCCGGGAGGGGCAGGTCGCTGAACGTGGCGCGCGCCATGCCGAGCTTCATCGCCAGCGACACCAGCCGCTGCTGCGTCCCGTCGTGCAGGTCGCGCTCGATGCGCCGGCGCTCGGCGTCCGCCGCGTCGATCACCTCGGCCCGGCTCTCGCGCAGCGACTCCACCCGCTCGGCGAGCTGGTCGCTGATGCTCGGCCCGAGCAGCGCCTCACCCGCGATCACGTCCAGGGACGACACCCCCTGCGCCAGCCACGGGCCCGCCACGAGCAGCGCCGCGCAGAGCAGCGCGAACGGCAGGCCGCGCCAGCCGCCGCCGAGCACCCAGAACTGCGCGGCCAGCGCGCCCGTCACCAGGGCTCCCGACCACGTCACGATCACCCCGGCGCACCCGATCACGCTGATCAGCGGGGACACCAGGTGGTAGGCGGCCTGGCGCCACAGCGACGCCGAGCGGGTCCTGCGCAGCAGGCGCATCGCGACGTTGCCCTTCAGGGCGCGCCGGGGCACCGGCGGGATCCGCACGTCCAGGAACGCCTCGAACCTCAGGCGCTGCAGGCGCGTGAGCAGCGGCACGACCCAGAACAGCAGCAGCGCGCCCGCCACCGGCACCGCCACCGTCCAGACGAAGATCACCGACAGGGTGGTGATCCCGAGGATCAGCGCGCCCGCCACCAGCCCCAGCGGAACGCCGGTCACGACGTGGAACATGCGCAGCCAGCTCCGCGCGGACCAGTGCGCGCGGATCCGGTCCCAGGGGCTCCTCACCTCGGCGACGGTCATGCTCCAACCGTAGGGATAACCCCACCACCACCGACATGGTCGTAACCCCCCTCCCCAAGGTGAGGAAAACCCCCGCCCCGGCCTTCCGCCAAGCCCCGGCCGTGAGGCGAATCCCTTCGGCGGCGGCGTCCTCCGCTGCGGATTCCATCGGTTTTATGCGGATTCCGCTGCGCTAGGTGTGGGGGTTGCTACGGAAAGTTAGGCACATCTCCGCGATCGCCATCCGAAGTCACTACGTAATGTGATAGCCATGTGACGGCATGCGATCGGCAAACGGGCGGAACGTCCCTGTCAGAAAGTGGTCGTACACATGATGATCCTGGTCAGCGTACTCGCGGTCGTCTGCGCGGTCGGCGTGGTGGCCGTGGCCGCGTTCCTCTTCCGCCGGTTCGTCAGAGGCACGGACGACCTCCTCCCCAACGGCCCGTCGGCCGGGCACGCCGGATCCATGCTGTCCTCGCTCTTCCTCCTGGTGTTCGCCATCGCGATCGTCGTGCCGTGGAGCACGGCCGACGCCGCGCGGCACAACACCTACGCGGAAAGCCAGGCCGCCGTCGAGAGCTATTGGTCGGCCGCCCGCATTCCCGCGCCCGCCGGCCCCGAGCTACGCCGGCAGGTGCGCGACTACGTCGACTTCGTGGTGCGCACGGAATGGCCGCTCATGGCGTCGGGCGGCCTCAGTCAGGAGGGGGCCTCGCGCCTCGAGACACTGCGCACCCAGGTGACGGGCCTGGTGCTCGGCGACGAGGACGCCAAGGCGGCGAGAGGCGATCTCCTCGATGAGATGCGCGAGCTGTCGTCGGCCCGCCGCCAGCGCGCGGCGGACGCCGGGGCCAAGCCCCCGGCGGGCGTGCTGCCGCTGGCCATCGTCACCGGGGTGATCGTCATCATCTTCCCGTTCCTGGCGGGGGCGCGTCCCCGGGGCAAGACGCTGGTGCCGCTGTCCCTCATGGCGGGGCTGCTCGGGCTCGGCATCTTCCTGGCCTGGCAGATCTCGCACGTCTTCGCCAGCGGCCTGTCGGTCGGGCCGGAGGCCTACGAGGCCGCGCTGACCGAGATGCGACGACTGCCCTGGAGCGGGTGACCGTGCCGACCTCCCGCGTGACCGCGCTGGTCACGGCCCTTTCCCTGGCCCCTGTGGTCCCCTTGCAGGCCGAGCCGTCCCCGCCGGAGGACAGGATCGCCGAGGTGGCCGTGGCCGGCGGCCACGACGACGGCGCGGCCGGGCCGAGGCGCCGGCGGGCCTCCGTGGTCGACCTCGACGCCTCCGCCGGCGGGCTCCTCTCGGTGTGCCTGGAGGTCGACCTGCTGGTCAGCCTGCGCGCCGGGCTGAGTGTCGGGGGCCCGCCCGTCTGCCACGAGGCCCGTCCCCCCGCCGAGCCGGCCCCCGTCCCGCCCCCTGACCCGCCGCCGCCCGCGCCCCAGCCGCCCGCGCCCGCCCCGCCCCAGCCGGTGCCCGTCCCGTCCCAGCCGCCCGTGCCACCTCCGACCGCTCCGCCGGCCCCGACGAGGCCCCCCGTGTCTCCCACCCGTCCGCCCACAAGGCCGCCCACCCGCCCGCCCGTGCCGCCCACGAGGCCACCGGCCGCGGACCCCGGCGTCACGCGCGGCCCGGTGCCGCCCCCGGCGCCCGCCTGGGCGGGACGGCCGCCGCTCGCGCGGGATCCGGTCTTCCCGCCGCCGCCCGGCCCCACGGCCGGGCCGACCCTGCCTGCCGCGCGGCCCGTGCCCACCCCGTCGCCGGCCTCGCCCACGTCCGAGGCGCGCAGGGCGCGGGCGTACCTCCGGGAGCAGCGCCCCCGGCCGCTGGCCACGCTCATGGTCGTGATCGTCCTGTCGCTGATCATCGCCGTGGTGGCGGGCGCGGCGTTCGCCGCGATCCGCTAGGCCGAACGCGCGAAAGACGGCTGCGGGGCGCGCCACCCCGCAGCCGACCTCCGCTCATTCGGGCAGGTCGCCTCCCTTCGCCGGAAGAGGTCAGGACGCGTCAGTAGGAGTGGGAGTCGCCGGTCGGTGACGCCGGCGCGGACGGCGAGGGGGAGGCGCTCGGCGAGGCCGTCGGGCCGGGGGAGCCGTTCGCGGCGCCGGCGGGCATGATCAGGCCGACCAGCCCGTGCCGGGCCTTCTGGATCCCGGCGGAGTACCACACGGCGTTCTCGCCGCCGCTGGCCGCGGTGCCGGGCTCCAGGTCCCACAGGCCCTCGATCGCGATGGGCCTGCCGTCGGCCTTGCGCAGCGGCCCGAGGAAGCGCCCGTCACGGTAGGCGTTGATCCGGCCGTCGCCGAAGTTGCCCACGAGCAGCGCCCCGGCGTAGGCGCCGAAGGTCCGCGGGGCCTTGATCATGGCCCACGGCGCGTTCAGCGCGCCCCGGGCGGCGACGCGGCCGAGGAACCGGCCCGTCGCGGAGAAGCGGCCGACGAACCCGAGACCCCTGCCGGCGACGGACTTCCCGGTCGCGGGATCCCGCTCGGCGAACGCGACGTAGACGGCGTCGCCGACGATCTCCACGTTGAACGCCGAGTACGACGACGGCAGGCCCCGGTCGCGGAACGCCCACCTCGGCAGCCGCACCCGGCGGAAGTCGCCGTCGAACACGTCGACGCGGTTGCGGGCGAAGTCGGCGGCCAGCAGGAAGTTGCCCCGGTCGGTCGGCATCAGCGCCAGGCCCTTGTAGTCGGCGTGCCTGGTGAAGGCCGCGATGATCGCGCTGCCCGGGCTGACCTCGGCGTTCCACCCGGTGATGGCGCCGCTCGGGCTGGCGAAGACGAACGTGGCGGGGCCGCTCGCGCCCTTGCCGCCGATCCGGAAGTCCCCGGTGGGGTTGAAGATCTGCCCGGTCGGCGATCCGCCCGGGATGGCGACCTCGGTCTTCTCCTTGGTGAGCAGACCCGCCCCGCCCGAGTACACGGTGGCGGAACCGGTTCCGGCGTTGGACACCCACAGGGTCTTGCCCATGGCCAGGCCCCAAGGGTTCACCAGCTTGGGGTCGGTGACGTCCGCCTTGCCGGCGAGGTCGGAGATCAAGGGAAGGTCGGTGAACCGGGTGGCGTGCGCGGTGGTGGTCTTGACGGACTCCTTCGACGAGGCGGACCGCGCGGAGGACGCGGGTGTGGCGTGCGCGGGGATCGTGCCGGCGGACAGGCCAAGGACGAGCGCCGCAGCGCAGAGTGTGACGATGCGTGGCCGCATCGGGGCCTCCTATGTCGTCTGCGTGTGCGTACGGACGGAGGTACGCGGTCCCCGCGGGGCCGGTTCAGGTGATTTCTCGCGGCGGGGCCGGGGGAGGAGGGAAGAGATGAGGCATGAAACGCGCCTGCCGGGACAGTGAGGGGGCGACCGGGGACCTTCATCAGTGGGGGACGAGACGATGGGACAGCAGGTGGCCAAGGAGCGGTTCTCCGAGGACGAGTACGCGCGCTTCGGCCGTCGCCTCGAAGACTGCCTGCTCGCGCTGCGCGAGCTGCTCAGCAGGCCCGGGTTCGGCGCGGGCCCGGCCAGCGTGGGCGCCGAGCTGGAGCTCTTCCTGATCGACGAGGGCGGCCGGCCGCTGCGCCGCAACAAGGAGGTGCGCGAGGCGGCCGCCGACGAGCGGGTGGTGCTGGAGCTCGGCAGCTTCAACCTGGAGGTCAACCTGACCCCGCTGCCGCTGGCCGGGCGCCCGTTCTCGGCGATGGAGGACGAGGCGCGCCTGCTGATCGGCCTGGTGGACCAGGCGGCCCGGACGCACGGCGGGCGGGTGGTGCCGATCGGCATCCTGCCGACGCTGAGCGAGTTCGACTTCACCCGCGACGCCATCAGCGACGAGGTGCGCTACCGGGCGCTCAGCCGGGGCATGCGGCGGGTCAGGGACGAGCCGTACCGGGTGCGGATCGATGGGGCCGAGCGCCTCGACCTGGAGGTCGAGGACGTCATCCTCGAGAGCGCCAACACCTCCTGGCAGGTGCACCTGCGCACCTCTCCCGGGGACTTCGCCCGCGTGCACAACGCCGCGCAGCTCGCGATCGGCCCGGTGCTGGCGGTGAGCGGCAACTCCCCGTCCTTCCTCGGCCGCGAGCTGTGGGAGGAGACGCGGATCGCGCTGTTCGAGGCCTCGGCCGACGACCGGGACGCCGAGCGGCCCTGGCGCGTGGCGGGCCGGGTCAGCTTCGGCTCCGGGTGGGTGCGCAGCGGCGCCGAGGAGCTGTTCGAGCAGAGCGTGCGCGAGTACGAGCCGGTCATGCCGGTCACGAGCGACGAGGACCCGCTGGCGGTCGTCCGCGCCGGCGGCGTGCCCGGCCTGGCCGAGCTGCGGCTGCACCAGGGCACGGTGTGGCAGTGGAACCGTCCGGTCTACGACCCGGCGGACGGCGGCCACCTGCGCGTCGAGCTGCGCGCGCTGCCGGCCGGGCCGACGTGCGCGGACATGGCGGCCAACGCGGCGTTCCTGCTCGGCCTGGTCGCGGCGTCGGCGGCGAACCCGGGGTGGATCGAGGACTTCCCGTTCGCCGACGCCTACCGCAACTTCTACCGCGCGGCGCGTGGCGGCCTGGACGCCGTGCTCGCCTGGCCGGGCCGGCCCGAGTCCGTCCCGGCGTCCGAGCTGGTGCTCGACCTGCTTCCGGTGGCCCACGACGGGCTGCTCGGGGTCGGGGTGGCGGAGGACGAGGCGCGCGAGCGCCTGGCGGTGATCCGCGAGCGCGTGCGCGCGGGCCGCACCGGGGCGGTCTGGCAGCGGCGCGCGCTGGCCGCGCTGGGGGAGGAGCCGAACGCGCGGGCGGCCATGCTGGCGCGCTACCGCGAGCTGGCCCACGGCGGCGAGCCCGTGCACACCTGGCCGGACATGGAGCCCCTGAGCATGGTCGCCGCGGAGACGGCGCGGCCTGCCCTCTAAGGGCGGTCCGGCCGGAACGCCGACGGAACAGGTGTCCAGGCGCCCCTGGACGGCCCCCAGGTGGTGGGAACCGGTCGGAGACGGTCCCGCGGTCGCGGCGCCTAGTCGGGGTCGACGCCGGTGAGGGAGCTTCCGTAGCTGAGCGCGACGAGCTGGGCGACCGCGCTGTGCGCGCCGATCGGGTCCGAGCAGCCCGCGCCCACGGACTCCGCCGCCTTGGTGATCTTGTGCGGGTCGACCTCCGGGCCGATCAGGAACGGGGCGAGCGCCAGGCGGGAGGCGCCGATGTTGCGCAGCCGCTGGGCGGCGTCCCCGACGCCGGGGGAGGCGTCCAGCGAGGCGGCCACCACGGGCAGCGTGAGCCGCGCCGCCAGCAGGACCACCGTGGCGTCGGCGGCGCGGACGGCCTCGGGACCGCCGACCGTGGCCACGATGATGCCGTCCACCGGGGCGGCGATGTTGAACAGGCGCATACGGTCGGCCCTAGCCAGCCCGCTCTCGGAGAGCTTGACGTGCAGCGCCTCGGCGAGCAGCGGGTGCGGCCCGAGCGGGTCGGCGATCGTCGTGACGACGTCGCTCTCGGCGACCGCCTCGCGCACGGCGCGGTAGACCTGCTGGTGGGGGCCGGTCACCAGGGGGACGACGATGGCGGCCGGGGCTCCGGCGGGCCGTTTGGCGGCGCACTCGGTGAGCGTCTCGGCCAGGCTGGCCTTGGAGTCGCCCAGGTTGACCAGGCGCACGTCGAGCTGCGGGTGATCGACGCTGACGATGGTCTTGACGGCCGTCGCGACGTCGCCGCCGGTGCCGGGCGCGGCCAGCACCAGGGCGGGCGCGTCCGGAGGCAGGTGCGCGGGCACCGGGCGCCGGTGCCTGCCGGAGCTGGTCCGGAACGAGCGTTCGCGGACCGGGAGCTCCTGTGGGACGTGGTGGCCATCGTTCACATCGGCGGATTTTACGGGGTATGCGGCAAAAGTTAAGTCTGATTCGCGCCGACGCGCGGGAGACAGTCGATCTTTCTGCGACGAGATCACTGACATATTAGGTCTCGATCGTCCGGACGGTACCAACGGACCGTAATCATTCGAGATCATCGCGGGGGTGGAGGACCCGTCCCCGCGTGGCGCGGCGTGCCGTACCACTGACACGGCCTCGCGCGGGCCCGGGAACATTTCGCCCCCGGGGGCGTCGCGCCCGGCGGGCGCCTCAGTGCACGGGATGCGCCGCCCTGAGAAGCCCGATCACCTCGATCCCGGCCACGAGCAGGGCCGAGGCGCCGATCAGCGCGTAGAGCCGGCGCGGGCGCCACGACGAGGGGGAGAGGCGCCGTCCGGACCGGCGCGGGACCGGCCCCGGAACCGCGGGTTCGTCTCCCGGATCGGACGCCGGCACGGCGGGCTCCGGTCCGGCCGCGGGCGGCGGCACGGCGCTCGTGGCCGCCGGCGCGGCCCGGGACGGGCGCGTGACGCGCAGCTCGGGATGTCGCGAGAGGTACCCACGGGGAAAGATCTTGACATCGGTGTCGCCGCAGGCCGGGCAGTACACGCCCGACCACGGTGGCTGGACCCGCACGCCGTCCAGCGACCAGACCTCCACCTCGGCGCCGCGAAGGCCGGTGAGGTGCCGGACGGTGTAATCCTCTTCCCAGATCATCAGGCAGCGGACGCACTCGAACGGCCAGGTCTCGCGAGTGCTGTAGGCATCGTGCACGAGGACCACCCCCAGGGCATGCCTTGCCTAGGCTCGCCCGTTCTCGAGTGTGTGCGTCACCGCGGTTGATCGCAAGAGCCGGCGCCGATACGTCCGGTTTCCAGATCCTCGCGCCGCGTCACGTCCAGCACTCCCCGCATCGCCGCCACGACCGCCAGGGCCACCAGGAGGCAGCCCGTCATGAGCAGCGCCATGGGCCGCGCGTCCCGGCCGCCGCCGAGCCCGGCCAGCGCGGCCGCGATCGCCCCGGCCGTGAACTGCGCGGCGCCGAGCGTGCCCGCGGCGCGCGGGGCACGGGCCAGCGCCAGGCCGCAGGCGCCGCCCAGCACCAGCCCGAGGGTGGAGACGGCGGCGAAGAGCAGGACCAGGAAGGCGGCCAGGGGAAGCGCGCCGGCCAGCGCGAGCCCGCACAGCGCCGCGGACGCCGCCAGCGTCACCGCCAGCCCCGCCTCCAGCAGCCGGTGCGGCGGGACCGCGTTCACCAGGTGGCCGCCCGCGATACCCGCGAGGACGAGCCCGGACGCGTTGACGGCCAGCACGAGCGCCAGCGCCTCGGCCGACAGGCCGAACAGGTCGCGCAGGAGGAACGGGAAGGCCGCCAGGTACGCGGCGAGCGCGCCGAACGCCAGGACGAACGCGAGCGCGTACCCGAGGAACGGCCGGTCCGGCGCCTCGGCCGCGGGCCGGCGCCTGAGCCCGGCGGGCGCGCGGGGCACGGCGGCCATGGCGGCGGGGATCATCGCCGCGAACAGCACCGCGAGCGCCCAGAAGACCGCGCGCCAGCCCACGGCCGCCACCAGGACCCCGCCCGCGAGCGGGGCGAGGATCAGGGCGACGCCGAGACCGGCCATGAGCAGCCCGTAGAGATGGGCCGCCTGCCGTCCCCGCCGGTCCGCCACGACGGCGCGGCCGACGAGCAGGCACGCCGACGCGGCGAACCCCTGGACGAGCCGGGCGCCGGCCAGCGTCGCCACGCCGGTGGCCAGCGCGCAGGCCACGCAGGCCAGGGCGGACACGGCCAGGCAGGCGAGCAGCGGCGCGCGGCGGCCGTGGCGGGCGGCGATCGGCCCGAGCAGCACGTGACCCGCGGCCATGCCGAGGAAGAAGGTGGTGAGCGTGAGCTGGACGCCCGTGGCGTTCGTGCCGAGGTCCCCGGCGATGGCGGGGAGGCCGGGCAGGTAGGCGTCGGCGGCCAGCGGCGGCAGCGCCGACATCAGGACCAGGACGGTCGCCGGCCCAGGGCCGGTGGCGGTCGTGGCGCGGGCTGTGGTGGTGGCGGCGGACATGGCGACTCCATCGGGCGGCGCGCCACGGTGACCGCGGCGCCTTCCGGTCTCCCTGACCTGGTGCGATGCCGTGTACCGCCACAGTACGCCCCCGGTCGCGGCCCGGCGGAGCGGGGCCGTCCGTGCGGGGGACGGGGCCGGGCGGCTCAGACGGGTGGCGCCGTGCCCGGCGGGGTCACTGGCAGACTTCCAGGTGCCGGGCGGCGGGGGTCGTCCGCTTGCCCAGGCCGAAGGCGGCCCACACGGCCTTGCCGGGGGAGCGCAGCGGCGACCATCCCCAGCGGTCGCTGATGGCCTCGACCACCTGCAGGCCGCGCCCGCCCTCCGCGCCGAAGTCGGGGTCGCGCGGGGTCGGCACCTCCTCGCCGTCGTCGATGACCACGCAGACCAGCGAGACGTCGTTGAGGGCCAGGATGACGCGCACCGGGTGGCCGGACACGACGGCCGCGCGGCCTCTGAGGCCGTGGTGCAGGGCGTTGATCACCAGCTCGCCGATGACCAGCTCGGCGTCGTCGAGGAGCTCGGTGACCCCCCACGCGCGCAAGGTGCTGGTGGTGAAGGTGCGCGCGGTGCGGGCCGCGTAGGGGTCGTGGCGTAGCTCGCAGAGGGCGAGGCTCAGCCGGTCCGCGTCCGTCTCGCCGCCGGACGTCCATGGACCCCCGGGCGACAGGACACGGTCGAGAGCGGCCAGCCAGTCTTCCCACTCATGGTCTGGCACCAGGGCGGGTTTAGTACGTTGTGTCCTGTACGCAGTCATAAGCGTGCCTTGGGGGGTTAGTTCGGTTGTAGCGAGCTGCTTAGCGCGTAGCCATATTGCTCCCTCTCGGTGTGCATGTGCAAGTACCGATGCACGTGCAAACGCACAGAGGTATGCTGACACTTGAGGGTCGATGCACCTATCTGGGGCCCTCGCGGCAAAGAAGGGGCCTACGGGACGGATGTCAGATCTGTCGGGGTTCCGGGGGACATGAAGAAGGCAACATGGACGAGATCTCCAACGGCATGGCCGCCACGGAGCTGACCGCGCGCCTCGGGCAGGACGGCGTGCGGTGGCGCAAGAGCGCGTACAGTAACCCGAGCGGCAATTGCGTCGAACTGGCCCCGCTGCCGGACGGCGGGGTCGCGGTGCGCAACTCCCGGCATCCGGGCGGTCCCGCGCTGATTTACAGCCGGGGAGAAATGGCGGCCTTCATCCTGGGCGCGAAGCGCGGGGACTTCGATGACCTGGCCTTTTAACGGAACTGATGGCTACTGAGCGTTGAAAATCGTGGCCTAAGGGTGATGTTGGGGTATATCCGGATTGGGACCTGGGGGGTATCGTGAACTCCTCTATGCCCGTGCGAAGTGAGACGTCGGCCTGCTGTCCTAAGGAAGAGATATGATCACTGCCCGAGCCGAAGGGGACGAGACCCCGCTCACCATGATGGCTCGGGAACGCGGCAGCTCCACGGTGCTGCGCATCCTTCTCGGGTCTCAGCTTCGCCGGCTCCGTGAAGGCCGCAACATCACCCTGGAGGCCGCGGGCCACTCCATCCGCGCCTCACACTCCAAGATCAGCCGTATGGAGCTGGGACGCGTCAGCTTCCGCACCCGCGACGTCGCCGACCTGCTCACCTTCTACGGCGTCACCGAGGAGAGCGAGCGCGAGGCGCTGCTGTCGCTGGTCACCCAGGCCAACCGCCCCGGCTGGTGGCACAACTACGACGACGTGCTGCCGAACTGGTTCGAGGCGTACGTCGGCCTGGAGGAGGCGGCCACCCGCATCCGCTGCTACGAGGTGCAGTTCATCCCCGGCCTGCTCCAGACCGAGGGCTACGCCCGCGCCGTCGTCATGCTCGGCCACCCCGAGGGGACCGAGGAGGAGATCCAGCGGCGCGTGGACCTCAGGATGGCCCGGCAGAGGCTGCTGGAACGCAACAGCCCGCCCCACCTGTGGGCCGTGATCGACGAGGCGGCGCTACGGCGCCCGCTCGGCGGTCCCGACGTCATGCGCGGCCAGATCAAGCACCTGATCGAGGCGGTCAGCTCCCCGACCGTCACCGTGCAGGTCATGCCGTTCAGCGCCGGCGGCCACGCCGCGGCGGGCGGCCCGTTCAGCATCCTGCGCTTCGCCGAGCGCGACCTGCCCGACGTGGTGTACCTGGAGCAGCTCACCAGCGCCATCTACCTCGACAAGCGCGAGGACCTCGACCGCTACCAGGCGGTCATGGAGCGCCTGTGCCTGGACGCCGTCCCGGTGTCGGAGACCAAGAAGATCCTCCAGGGCATCCTCGACGACATCTGATCCCGTGCCGGCCCCGCGCCGGGCGAAGACCTGCGACGACGCGCCTCCGGCGACGGGGGCGCGTCGTCATGTCAGGGCCGCCTCGGGCAGTTCCTCGGGGGTGCGGCTCACCGGGATCCCCTGGTCGCGGGCCAGCGCCGCGAACCGCGCCGCGTTGCGCACGGCGGCGCCCCCCGGGTCGTTGTTGAAGTAGACGTACAGATCGTGGTCCGCCGGGTCCCACTGCCCGGCCAGCCGGTGCAGCCACGACCGCAGCGACGCCTCGCCGTACGACGGCCAGGGGTCGGCGCGGCCCTGGTGGAGGCGCAGGTAGCCCCAGCCCGCGGTGCGCCACAGCGGGGTCACCGGCCTGCCGAGCACGTCGGCCCAGCACAGGGCCGCGCCGTGCCGGGCCAGCACGTCGCGGACCTCGCCGGACCACCACGAGCGGTGGCGGGGCTCGACGGCCACGCGGGTGCCCGCGGGGAAGCGGCGCAGGCAGGCGTCCAGGCGGCCCGGGTCGGCGCGCAGGGTGGGCGGGAGCTGGAGCAGCACCGGGCCGAGCTTGCGGCCGAGACCGCCCGCGGCCTCCATGAGCCGCTCGACCGGCTCCTCGGGGTCCTTCAGCCGCTTGATGTGGGTGAGGAAGCGGCTGGCCTTGACCGCCATGACGAAGCCGGCGGGCGTGCGGTCCCGCCACGCCTCGAACGTCTCCCGCGGCGGCAGCCGGTAGAAGGCGTTGTTGTTCTCGACGGTGGCGAAGCACTCGGCGTACCGCTCCAGCCACAGCCGCTGCGGCAGCCCGGCCGGGTACAGCACGTCCCGCCAGTGCTTGTACTGCCATCCCGATGTCCCGACGAGCACCATGGCGAGCTCCGTCCCTCCGGGGTCCGCGGGGCGCGTGTCCACGCGGGCCCTGCCGGCGGTACCGGTCCTGTCCGGCCTATATGGCCAGCATGCCCGCCCCGGCGCCGTCCGTTCACACCGGGCTCGCGTGGCCGTGCGGGACGGAACTGTCGCAGGCGGGCGCTAGTCTCCTGCGCAGAGGTGCCCGCATGTGATCCGGGGAGCGTGGTGGCCGTGCTCGCGACGCCGTCTCCATCCGAGGTCGAGGCCTCCGTGGAGCGGCTGGTGTACGTCCGTGAGGACGAGTACACCGTCGCCCGCATGAGCGCCGAGTCGCTTCCCGCCTTCGTCGCCTCGGGCCGCGCGCTGGCCGGGGTGCAACCGGGGGAGACGCTGCGGCTGGCCGGCGACTGGGAGGACCATCCCCGCCACGGCGGGCGCCTGGTGGTCGCCCGCTGCGAGCGCGTCGTGCCCTCCACCGTGCCCGCCATCGCGCTCTACCTGGGCTCCGGCCTGATCCGGGGCATCGGGCCGCGCCTGGCCCAGGCCATCGTCGGCCACTTCGGCGAGCGCACGCTCACGGTCATCGACACCGAGCCCGAGCGCCTGACCGAGGTCGTCAACATCGGAGCGGCGCGGCAGGCGCAGATCGTCGAGGCGTGGGCCGAGCAGAAGGCCGTGGCCGCGCTGATGGTCGTCCTGCAGGGGTTCGGGGTGAGCCCCCTGCTCGCCGCCAAGATCTACCAGGTGTACGGCGAGGAGTCCGCCGAGATCCTCGCCCGCGACCCGTACCGGCTGATCGGCCGGGTGCGGGGCGTCGCCTTCCACACCGCCGACCGCATCGCGCTGCGCTCCGGGGTGCCGGAGACCAGCCCGCAGCGCCTCAAGGCCGCGGTCGTGGACAGGCTGGACGCCGCGGCCGCCCGCGACGGCCACTGCTACCTGCCCCTGCCGGCCCTCGTCGCCGCGGCCGTCGCCCTGGTCGAGCAGGACGAGGAGCCGATCCGCCGCGCCGTCGACGCGCTCGCCGCCGAGCGCAGGGTCGTCGTCGAGGCCTCGCCCGCCGGGCACGGCCAGGTCGTGGTGTACTCCAAGGAGCACCACGTCCGCGAGGTCACGCTGGCCGCCAACGTGGCGAGGCTGCTGCGCGCCCGTTCGACCATGCCCCGCCGCCCCTACGCCGAGGACCAAGGGCTGCACGAGGACCAGCGCGTCGCGGTGAACCTGGCCCTGACCAGCACGGTCGCGATCCTCACCGGCGGCCCCGGCTGCGGCAAGAGCCACACGCTG
The DNA here is from genome assembly GCF_014200435.1 of Sphaerisporangium krabiense. Lineage (NCBI taxonomy): Bacteria > Bacillati > Actinomycetota > Actinomycetes > Streptosporangiales > Streptosporangiaceae > Sphaerisporangium > Sphaerisporangium krabiense. The sequence goes on from NZ_JACHBR010000002.1 coordinate 922,506, forward strand.
AAGGTGATCGCGGCGACCGTCCGGGCGATGGGCGGCCGGGTGACGCTGACCGCGCCGACCGGCAAGGCCGCCAAGCGCCTGTCGGAGCTCACCGGCCTGCCCGCCATGACCGTCCACCGCATGCTCGCCCGGCAGGCGGAACGCGACGAGGGCGCGCTGTTCCAGCAGTCCCCGGCCGACGCCGACCTCGTCGTGGTGGACGAGGCGTCCATGCTGGACCTCCAGCTCGCCACCCGCCTCACCTCGGTGATCCCCGAGGGCGCCCACCTGCTGCTGGTCGGGGACGGCGACCAGCTTCCCAGCATCGGCCCGGGCAGCGTCCTCGCCGACCTGCTGAGCGTCGAGGAGGTCCCGCGCATCCGCCTGACCAAGGTGTTCCGCCAGGCGCAGGACAGCGGCATCGTCCGGGCCGCGCACAGCATCCGCGCCGGCGAGGTGCCCCCGCTGCCCGGCCGCGCCGGCTTCTGGTTCGAGGAGCTCGACGACCCCGGACAGGTGGCCGACCGTGTGGTCCACCTGGCCACCGAGGCCATCCCGCGCAAGCAGAACATCGCCAAGGACCAGGTGCAGGTGCTGTGCCCCATGCGCAAGGGGCCCACGGGCACCGCCGAGCTGGGCCGCAGGCTCCAGGAGCGCCTCAACCCGGCCCGCGACGGCGCGGACGAGCACTGGTCGGGCCCGGCGGTCTTCCGTGTCGGCGACCGTGTCATGCCGATCCGCAACAACTACGACAAGGGCGTGTTCAACGGCGAGACCGCGACGGTCACGGCGGTGAACGTCCAGGAGCGCCTGATCGAGATCCGCACCGACGACGGCGAGACCGTCCGGTACACCTTCGGCGAGCTGGACGAGCTCACCCACGCGTACGCGATCAGCGTGCACCGCTCCCAGGGCAGCGAGTACCCGTTCGTCGTCGCGCCGATCGTCGCCGACGCCGGGGGCGTGATGCTGCGCCGCAGGCTGCTCTACACCCTCGTCACCCGCGCGAAGACCTGGGTGGTCCTGGTGGGCGGGCGCGACGCGCTGGAGGCCGCCGTCCACCGTCTCGGCCACCGCAGGAACACCGGCCTGGCCGCCCGTCTCGCCCTCAACCTGACCGGCTGACCTCCTGCGTGCCTGCTCTTGATCTCAACCGCGGTTGAGGTTGCACGATGGGCGCGGCCCTCGCCGCCCGAGCGTGAAGGAGCAGCACGCATGAGCCAGGATCCAGGCTTCTACTCGATCATCGACTACACCGTCGACGGCCACGAGACCCAGCGGGAGTTCGTGGCGGCGTTCGCCGAGATCCAGGAGCGCTGGGTGCGCTTCCACCCCGGCTACCGGTCGGCCCGGTTCCACGTCAGCACCGACGGCACCCGCGTGTACAACATCGTCCACTGGGCGAGCGAGGCCGACTACCGCCACTTCGTGGAGACCTCCGACACCGAGGGACGCGCGGCCGCCATCCGGGCGGCGCTGGAGAGCCTGGACGGCAGGGCCGAGCCGCGCATGAGCGGCATCCCCACCTACACGGTCGTCCGCGAGATCGGCCCGGGCCCCCGGCGGGCCGGCTGATCCGCCGCGACGACCCCGACGAGAGGAACGGCACCGACGATGGACATCGGCATCGGGCTGCCCGGCCACGCCCCGTGGTCCGACGGCAGGGTCCTGGTGGAATGGGCGCGCCGCGCGGAGGCGCGCGGCTTCGGCACCCTCAGCGTCAGCGACCGCCTGGTGTGGTCCACGCCCGAGCCGCTGGTCACGCTGGCCGCCGCGGCGGGCGCCACCTCGCGGATCCGGCTGCTCACCAGCGTGCTCCTCGGGCCGCTGCGCGCCAACCACGCGCTGTTCGCCAAGGAGGTCGCCACGCTGGACCAGCTCGCCGGCCCCGGACGGCTGCGCCTCGGCCTGGCCCCCGGGCTCAGGCCGGACGACTTCGCGGCCGGCGGCTCCGACTACACCACCCGCGGCAAGGACCTGGACCGCCTGCTCGAACGCCTGGCCGCCGCGGGGGACGACCAGGTCGGCCCGCGGCCGGCCACCCCGGGCGGGCCGCCGCTGCTGTTCGGCGGGCACTCCGAGGCCGCCCTGCGCCGCGTCACCACCTACGGCGCCGGGTGGATCGCCGGGGACGCCACCGTTCCCGGCGTCCGGGAGTTCACGCCCCGGCTCGCCGAGGCGTGGACCCGGGCGGGCAGGACCGGGTCGCCGCGCGTGGTCGCGTCGGTGATGTACGCGCTCGGGCCGGACGCGGAGGCCGCCGTGTCCCGCGCGATCGCCCCGTACTACGCCTTCGCCGGGGAGGACTACGCGCGGTACGGCGTCTCCCTCGCCCACACCACGCCCGAGGCGGTCAGGACCGCGGTCGAGGAGTTCGCGGCGATCGGCTGCGACGAGCTGATCTTCATGGGCAACGACCCCGACCCCGGCCAGGTCGACCTGCTCGCCGACGCCGTCGGCCTGTGACACCCGCCGGGCGGGCCCGGCGACCGTGACGGCGGTGTCAGAGCCCGGCGAGAAGGTCCAGCACCTCCGCGGCCGCGTCGGCGTCCGCGCCGAGAGGACGGTCCTCGGTCGCCGGGTCCAGCCGCCAGGCCGCGTCGGCGAACGCCGCGCCCACCGGCGTGGACGGATCGGGCACGACGCCGCGCATCCGCAGCGCCCGCACCGCCGTGACCAGTTCGCACGCCAGCACCAGCCGGTAGGCCGACGCCGCCCGCAGGGTGTGGCGCGCCGACTGGGGGGCGAAGCTCGCGTGGTCCTCGACGCCCAGGGACAGGACGGCGTGGCCGAGCGAGGCCGGGTGCGCGGCCTCGCGCAGCCCGGCCAGCGCGGAGGTGGCCGTGTACTCCAGGATCATCGCGCCGGACGCGCCCGGCGCGCCGTCGGCCAGGAACGGCCGCAGCCCCGTGTAGGCGGGATCCATCAGCGTGGCCAGGCGCGCCGCCGACAGGTGCGCGGACTGCAGCAGGGCCAGGCGCAGGTGGTCCAGGGCGAGGCCGAGCGCGGCCTGGTGGAAGCCGCCGTGGTGGTGCGCCGTGCCGCCCGCGGCCGGCAGCAGCGGGTTCTCCGCGGCGGCGTTGATCTCCACTGTGAGCACGCGCTCCAGCTCGCCCGCCGCCTCCACCGCCGGGCCGTGCACCTGCGGCAGGCACCGGTACCCGAAGGGGTCCTGCACGCGCGCCCGCGTCCCGCCGAGGCCCTGCGCCGCGGAGGTCTCCCGGTCCGCGGCCTGCCCGGGAACGCGCAGCAGGCGGCGCATCTCGGCGGCGACCCGGGCGGCCCCCCGGTGCGGGCGCGCGGCGTGCACCTCCGCGTCGTACGGCTCGGTGCTCCCGTCCACGGCGACCAGGGACAGCGCGGCCACCACCTGCGCCGCCCGCAGCAGGGGCGCGATCCGTGCCCACGCGAGCGCGGCCTGCCCGATGGTCATCGCTCCGCTGCTGCAGAAGGCGAGGGCGTCCCCGGCCTCCAGGACCAGGGGAGGCGGGTCCTCGCCGCCGCCCGCCCAGGGGCGCTCGCCGACCAGGGTGAGCCCGGTCTCGGCGAGCGCGGTGAGGTCCCCGGTGCCGATGGCCCCGACCTGCCGCACCTCCGGCAGGCGGCCGGCGTTCAACGCCTCGGCCAGCGCCTCGGCGAAGGCGGGCCGCAGGCCGGAGCCTCCGGCGAGGATCTGGTTGGCGCGCACGGCGAGCATCGCCCGCACGTGGACGTCCGGCTCCCGCGGCCCGGCGCCCCCGGCGTGGCTGCGCAGCAGGCGCAGGCCGTGCAGGTCGAGTTCGGCGATGGGGACGGCCTCGGTGCGGTTGGCCCCGACCCCGGTCGTACGCCCGTACACCGGGCGCCGCGCCGCGATCTCCCGGGCCGCCGCGTGCGAGGCCCGTGCCCGGTCGAGCCCGGGCCCGGCCAGGGCGACGCGGGCCCCGGCGCACGCGATCTCGGCGATGTCGCCCGGGCGCGCCCGGACCCCGTCCAGGACGATCGGCGACGCCATCGGAAAGAGCCCCTCAGCGCCCACGCTACTCGTGTCACGGACGGCCCATAAACCTGGCGGTGCGCCGCGGCAATCCTGACTTTCCTCCCCATTTCCCGCAAGTGCCGGTGACGTCCTAAGAAATCCGTCGAGTCGATCAGTCCGCCAGGGAGAGCTCCAGCCGGTCCAGGGCGGCCGGGGCGGTGACGACGTCGATCGCGACGACACGCCCGCCGATGATCGTGAGCAGGAGTACGACGCGCAGGCGGCCGCCCGGGGCGACGGCCGCCCCGAGGGCACCGTTCACCAGGATGGGACGGGCGAAACGGGCGTGGGCCGCGTTGCCCCGCGTCTCCTCGGCGACGCGCCGGGCCCCGCGCAGCACGGGGACGGCGCCCGGCAGGTCGGTGCGGCGCACGACGTCCGGGTCCAGCACCGCGACCAGGGCCTCCAGGTCCCCGGCGCGGGAGGCGGCCAGGAACGCCTCCACGACCTTCCGCCGCCCGGCGAGGTCGGCGGCGGGCAGGGGCGTGGCGCCGTGCACCCGCGCGCGGGCGCGGCTGGCGAGCTTCTTGGCCGCGACGGGGGAGCGCTCGACGATCGCGGCGATCTGCTCGAAGGGCACCGCGAACATGTCGTGCAGCACGAACGCGACCCGTTCCGCGGGCCCGAGCCTGTCCAGCACCACCAGCAGGGCGAGGCCCACGGACTCGGCCAGCACCGCCTCCTCCTCCGGGCCGGTCCCGCCGGGCGTGGCGGCCGCGGGTTCGGCGAGCAGCCCGGTGAGGTCCTCGGGCCTGCGACGCCGCGCGCGCAGCATGTCCAGGCAGACGCGGCCGAGGATCGTGGTCAGCCACCCCGTCACGTTCTCCACGCCGTCGGCCCCGGCGCGGCCGGCCCGCAGCCAGGTCTCCTGCACCGCGTCCTGCGCCTCGTCCGCCGACCCCAGCATGCGGTGGGCGACCCCGTGCAGATGCCGGCGATCGCGCTCGAACCGCTCGGCCAGCGCGACGGCTCCCTCTTGTGGACGCTCCATCGGTCACCTCTCGTCTTCAGCGTTCGTCATAAGGCTGGTGAGGCCGACGACAGCAGGCGACGAAGGTGATGAATCCGTAGAGGAACCAGTATCGGTCCAGTGCCGGCAGGGGGACCGGCGTGACCGTACCACAGGCGCCGCGAGCCCTCGGATCTCCCCATGCTTTCCCCATAATCCGGGCAAAATGAGCTTCGACCCGCGAGGAGGAAAGGAGTGGTCGTGGCAGGTGACCAGCCCGTGCCCGAGGTGGCCCCCGACGAGCGTCTCGCCCGGCTCGGCGAGGAGTTCTACGAGGTCAAGCACACCGCCGACCCGTTCGGCGCCACGCTGCTCGGCGTCGCGGGCTTCGACGGACTGGTGCCCGACGTCAGCAGGGACGGCTCCCGCGCCGCCGCGGCGAAGTTCGCCGGCCTTGAGCGGCGGCTGGCCGAGATCGACCCCGCCGGGCTGAACGAGGCCGACCGGATCGACCACGCGGTCCTCGGCCGGCTCGCCTGGTCCATGCGGGCCGACCTGGAGCACGCGCTGTGGGAGACCACCCCCTCCGCGAGCATCGGCTCCGCGCCGCAGGCGATCATGTTCATGGCCGTCCCCGCCATGTCCCTGACCGGCGCCCCCGCCGTCGACGCCTACCTCCGGCGGCTGACCGCCCTGCCGTCGTTCCTGGACGCCCTGCTGGACCGCTTCCGCGCGGCGAAGGCGGACGGCCGCCTCCCGGCCCGGGTCGGCGTCGCCCAGGCCGTCGACCAGCTCACCGGCCACCTCGGGCTGAGCCTGGAGGACGACACGCTGCTCGGTCCCCGGCTGCCCGCGGACGTCGACGCCGGCCGGGTGCGGGCGCGCGCCGCCGAGATCGTCAAGGAGTCCGTCCGGCCCGCGCTGCGGCGCCTGCTGGCCGGCCTCGAGGAGGAGCTGCTGCCCGTCGCCCGTCCCGACGACCGGGTGGGCGCGCGGTTCGTCCCCGGCGGCGAGGAGGGGTACCGCGCGGCCGTGCGGCGGCACACCACCACCGATCTCGGCCCCGAGGAGGTCCACCGGATCGGCCTGGACTGCCTGGCGGCGCTGCGCGCGGAGTGGGCGGAGGCGGGCGGGGCGGCGCTCGGCACCGGCGACTTCGACGAGATCCGCGCACGGCTGCGCGAGGACCGGTCGCTGCGGTTCGGCACCACCGCGCAGATCGTCGACACCGTCGCCGGGGCGCTGCGCCGCGCCGAGGAGGCCCGCGACGACTGGTTCCCGCACTACGACATCGGCGACTGCGTGATCGAGGAGATCAACCCGATCGAGGCGGGCAACGCCGCCCTCGCCTACTACCGCCCGCCCACCGCCGACGGGTCGCGCCCGGGCGCCCACTGCGTGCTCACCGCCGATCCGCGGGAACGGTTCGTGTACGAGTACGAGGCGCTGGCCTTCCACGAGAGCGTCCCCGGCCACCACCTGCAGATCGCCTCCGCGCAGAAGCTGGCCGGCATTCCCCGGTACCGGCGGTTCCTCGACGCCGAGGTGTGCGGGTACCTCGAGGGCTGGGGACTGTACAGCGAGCGGCTGGCCGACGAGATGGGCCTGTACACCTCCGGCCTCGCCCGGCTCGGCATGCTCTCCTTCGACGCGATACGCGCCTGCCGCCTGGTCGTCGACACCGGCCTGCACCACTTCGGCTGGTCGCGGCGCAAGGCCGTCGAGTTCATGTGGGACAACACCGCCACCACACGGGCCAACGTCCGCAACGAGGTCGACCGCTACATCGCCTGGCCCGGTCAGGCGCTGGCCTACATGATCGGGCGACGCGAGATCGACCGCCTGCGCGCGCTCGCCGAGACCCGGCTCGGGCCGCGCTTCGACATCCGCGCCTTCCACGGCGTGGTGCTCGGCAGCGCCGCCGTCCCCCTGGACGTCCTCGACGCGATGGTCACGACCTGGGCCGACGCCTTCCCCGGCTGACCCGCGGGACGTCCCGTCCCTGGACTTCCTGGGACGCCAGGCGGTGATTTCCGCGCGCCAACCGTTGACATGGCTTCATGCGGGGTGGATGCTGCATGAAAGTATTCATTCGGATGGTGGGGGGAACGTGGTGCGCGGCGTCACGAGCACGGCCGCCGGCGGCGGGGAGCGGGCGGACGCCCCGGCGCGCCTGCCCGAGGGGTCCGAGGACGCCTCGCGGGTGGCGGCCCGGCTCAGAGAGCTGATCGAGGGGCACCGGCTGTCCCCGGCCCAGCGGCGCATCGCCCGCCACCTGCTGGGGCGTCCCCACGAGGCCGTCTTCCTCAGCAGCGTGGACATCGCCGTGGCGACCGGCACCAGCCAGCCCTCCGTCACCCGGTTCGCCTTCGCCCTCGGGTTCTCCGGCTTCCCGGAGTTCCGCGACGACCTGCGCGCGGCGATGCACGACGGGCCGGTGGCCGCGGCCACCGAGCTCGGCCCGGTGCAGGCCATGGTCGACTCCGAGATTCGCAACCTCGAACTGCTGCGCGACTCCCTCGGCGACACCCGCAGGCTCCACGAGCTGGCGGGGGCGCTGGCCGCGTCCAGACCGCTGCCCGTGGTCGGGCTACGGGTGTCCGCGCCGCTCGCCCACCTGTTCGGGTACCTCGCCGCCAAGGCGCACCCGGACGTCAGGGTCTTCGACGCGCCCGGCTCCGCGCTGGAGGACGGGCTGAGCAGGGCCAGGGACGCCGGGGCGCGATGGGTGCTCGCCTTCGGCCTGCCCCGGTACCCGCGCGAGCTGCGCGACGGCCTCGTCTGGGCGCGCAAGGCCGGGCTGCGGGTCGGGCTCGTCACCGACAACGCCGCGGGAGCGCTCGCCGAGCACGCGGACGCCGTGCTCACCGCGCCGGTCAGCTCCCGGTTCGCCTTCGACTCCCAGGCCGCGCCGAGCGTGCTGTGCGCGGTGCTGGTGCACGCCATGGTCGACGCGCTGCCCGTCAGGGAACAGGCGGCGATCGAACACTTCGAGTCCAGCGCGGGGGAGCGGCGGTTGTTCCTGCCCGACTGAACTCAGGCCGGCGGCCCGAGCGCACCCGGGGAAGAACAGGGATGAGCACGAGGGCACGACCGGTCACGACCAACGGACCGACGAGGACGATCACGACGATCGAACAGGAGATGACCAGCGATGAGTGAGGACGTCCGGCGGCTGATCCGCTCGCCACGGGGCACCGAGCTGTCCTGCCAGGGATGGCAGCAGGAGGCCGCGTTCCGCATGCTGCACAACAACCTCGACCCCGAGGTCGCCGAACACCCGGACAAGCTCGTCGTCTACGGCGGCACCGGCAAGGCCGCGCGCGACTGGCCGTCCTTCGACGCCATCGCCCGCACGCTGCGCGGGCTGAAGCAGGACGAGACGCTGCTCGTCCAGTCCGGCCGCCCGGTCGGCGTCATGCGCACCCACGAGTGGGCGCCCCGCGTGCTCATCGCCAACTCCAACCTGGTCCCCGACTGGGCCAACTGGGAGGAGTTCCGGCGGCTCGAGGCGGCGGGCCTGACGATGTACGGCCAGATGACCGCCGGGTCGTGGATCTACATCGGCACCCAGGGCATCCTGCAGGGCACCTACGAGACCTTCGCCGCGGTGGCCGCCAAGCGCTTCGGCGGCAGCCTCGCCGGCACCATCACCCTCACCGCCGGACTCGGCGGCATGGGCGGCGCCCAGCCCCTCGCCGTCACCATGAACGACGGCGTGGCGATCTGCGTCGATTGCGACCCCTCGCGCATCGCCCGCCGCATCGAGCACCGCTACCTCGACGTCGAGGCCAAGGACCTCGACGACGCGCTCCGGCTCGCCGTCGAGGCCAGGGACGCCCGCCGCCCGCTGTCCATCGGCCTGCTCGGCAACGCCGCCGAGGTCCTGCCCCGGCTGCTCGCCATGGACGCGCCCATCGACGTCGTCACCGACCAGACCTCCGCGCACGACCCCCTGTCCTACCTGCCGCTCGGCACCGCGTTCGAGGACATGCGCGACGAGGCCGCCAAGGACCCGTCCGGCTTCACCACGCGCGCCCGCGAGTCCATGGCCCGGCACGTCGAGGCCATGGTCGGCTTCCAGGACAAGGGCGCGGAGGTCTTCGACTACGGCAACTCCATCCGCGGCGAGGCCATGCTCGCCGGGTACGCGCGCGCGTTCGACTTCCCCGGGTTCGTGCCCGCCTACATCCGCCCCCTGTTCTGCGAGGGCAAGGGCCCGTTCCGCTGGGCCGCGCTGTCGGGCGACCCGCGGGACATCGCCGCGACCGACCGCGCCATCCTGGACCTCTTCCCCGAGAACGCCTCCCTCGCCCGCTGGATCAAGCTCGCCGGCGAGCGGGTCGCCTTCCAGGGCCTGCCCGCGCGCATCTGCTGGCTCGGGTACGGCGAGCGCGACAAGGCGGGCGTCCGCTTCAACGAGATGGTCGCCTCCGGGGAGCTGAGCGCGCCGATCGTCATCGGCCGCGACCACCTCGACTGCGGGTCGGTCGCCTCGCCGTACCGCGAGACCGAGGCGATGCTCGACGGCTCCGACGCGATCGCCGACTGGCCGCTGCTCAACGCGATGGTCAACGTCGCCTCCGGCGCGTCCTGGGTGTCGATCCACCACGGCGGCGGCGTCGGCATGGGCCGGTCCATCCACGCCGGCCAGGTCGCGGTCGCCGACGGCACCGAGCTCGCGTCCCGCAAGCTGGAGCGCGTCCTGACCAACGATCCCGGCATGGGCGTCATCCGCCACGTCGACGCCGGCTATGACAAGGCCACCGAAACCGCCACCACCCACGGCGTCCCCATCCCCATGACCCCCGGCCAAGTCCCATGACCTGCCACCCCGCTGCCGGCGCCGCACCCACGCATCACCTGTCTTCGCCCATCGGCCAGGCACCGTGATCGGCCACCCGGTGCCGCACGGCACCCACCCGGCTCCGGCCGTCGGGGAGGCCCTCGTGCCCTCCAGCCCGAGCCGGCGTGGGTGCCACCCACCCCTGACCGTTGGCGAGGTGCCGTGACGCACCGTTCCACTCCGTGCGGATCACATCCGCCCCTGATCATTGGTGAGGTGTCGTGAGCTCCCGTCCTGCTTCGCCCGGTTCACACCCGTCCCTTCCACCCGTCGCGCGAGGTCGTGCCGGGGAGGAGACGGGCGTGGGCCCGGCGTCGAGCGACCGGCCCGTGTACCTCCGGGAGGCCGAGGAGCGTGGCCGCCCGCCGGTCGTGCGCGCGGGCTTCGAGCGGGAATGGGCCGCGCTGGCCGGCATCGGCGGTGGGGCGGCGGAGGGGTACCACCGCTTCGCCTGGACGCCCGTCGACCTGGCGCTGCGCGCGTGGTTCCGCGAGCAGGCGGCGCGGCGGGACATGGCCTGCGAGCAGGATCGCAACGGCAACCTCTGGGCCTGGTGGGGAACGCCGGGCCCGGGCGCGGTCGTCACGGGCAGCCACCTCGACAGCGTGCCCGGCGGCGGCGCCTTCGACGGGCCGCTCGGCGTCGTCTCCGCCTTCCTCGCGGTGGATGAGCTGCGCGCCCGGGGCATCGTCCCGGACCGGCCGATCGCGGTCGTGAACTTCGCCGACGAGGAGGGGGCGCGCTTCGGCGTGGCGTGCGTCGGCAGCCGCCTGCTCACCGGCGTGCTGGCGGCGCACACCGCCCGCGAGCTGCGCGACGGCGACGGGGTGACGCTGGCGGAGGCGATGCGCGAGGCCGGGGCCGACCCGGGCGCGCTCGGACGGGACGAGGAGGCCCTGGCCCGCGTCGGCGCCTTCGTCGAACTGCACATCGAACAGGGACGCGGCCTGGTGGACCTCGGCGCGCCCGTCGGCGTGGCGAGCGCGATCTGGCCGCACGGCCGCTGGCGCTGCACCTTCCACGGCGAAGGCGACCACGCGGGCACCACCCGGCTCGCCGACCGGCACGACCCCATGCTGCCGTTCGCCGCCACCGTCCTCGCGGCCCGCCAGGCCGCCGAGGGGCTCGGCGCGCTGGCGACGTTCGGCAAGGTCCGCGTCGTGCCCGGCGGCACCAACGCCATCCCCTCGCGCGTCGACGCCTGGCTGGACGGCCGCGCCCCCGACGAGGCCACGGTCGACCGGCTGGTGGAGGACGTCACCGCCGCCGCCCGCGCCGCCGCGGTCCCGCACGGCGTCCGCGTCGAGGTCGCGGCCGAGTCCTCCACCCCGCTCGTCGAGTTCGGCAGCGCGTTGCGCGACCGGGTGGCCACCGCCCTCGGCGGCGTCCCCGCCCTGCCCACCGGCGCCGGTCACGACGCCGGCATCCTGTCGGCCCACGCCCCGACCGCGATGCTCTTCGTCCGCAACCCCACCGGCACCAGCCACAGCCCGGCTGAGCACGCCACCACCCCCGACTGCGTCACCGGCGTCCTGGCCCTGACCACCGTCCTGGAGAACCTGGCATGCCGGTAGCCGTTCACCACGCCCAGCACATCGAGACCACCCATCCCGTCACAGGCGTCTCGCCCTCAGGCACACCGGCGCCGACGGCGCCGAGGGCTTGCCGTGTCCGGTGTGTTGAGGGCGCTGATAGTGGTGTGGAGGGCTCGGCCTTGAGCTCGGTGGAGGGGCTGACATGGCGGTGACCGTCTATTACGCGGATCACGCGTGGCTGAACGCTTCCCCCGCACCCGTGGGCACGGGTGGGCCGCGAAGCGATCAAGGGGCCGGAGCGGGAGCGGGCTCTGACCCGGGTGCCCTCGGAGAGTCGGGGCCGGGTGCCTTGGGGCGGTCGGGGGCCGCGGCGTTCGGGGGAATTCCGGAGGTCGTGCGCGGGGTCGTCGTGGAGGTGTCGGGAGGGCGGATCACCGCCGTGCGTCACGGTGTCGACGCGCCTCCGCCCGGGGCGGTCCACCTGCGCGGCGTCACCCTGCCCGGGCTCGCCAACGCCCACAGCCATGCCTTCCACCGGGCCCTGCGCGGGCGCACCCAGCGCGAGCGCGGCACCTTCTGGACCTGGCGCCGCCAGATGTACGAGGTCGCCGCGCGCCTCACGCCCGACACCTACCACGCGCTCGCCCGCGCGGCGTACGCCGAGATGGCGCTCGCGGGCATCACCTGCGTGGGCGAGTTCCACTACGTGCACCACCAGCCCGGCGGCCGGCCGTACGACGCGCCGAGCGCGATGGGCGAGGCGCTCATCGCGGCGGCGGCCGACGCCGGCATCAGGATCACCCTGCTCGACACCTGCTACCTGCGCGGCGGGTTCGCGGCGCCGCTGGAAGGCCCGCAACTGCGCTTCGGCGACCGTGACGCGCACGCCTGGGCCGACAGGGCCGCCTCGCTCAAGTCCGGCGGGCACGCGCGCGTCGGCGCGGCCGTCCACTCGGTCCGCGCCGTCCCCGAGGGCGAGATCGGCGTCGTGAGCGGCTGGGCGCGCGAGCGGGGCGCACCTCTGCACTTCCACCTGTCCGAGCAGGTCGCCGAGAACGAAGGGTGCCTCGCCGCGTACGGCCGCACCCCGGCCGCGCTGCTGGAGTCCCACGGCGCGCTCGGCCCCTTCGCGACCGCCGTCCACGCCACCCATCTCACTCCCGAGGACATCACGCTGCTCGGTGGGTCCGGGACGGGCGTGTGCATGTGCCCGACCACCGAACGCGACCTCGCCGACGGCATCGGCCCGGCCCGTGCCCTCGCCGGCGCCGGCGCGCCGCTCTCGCTCGGCAGCGACAGCAACGCCGTCGTGGACCTGTTCGAGGAGGCGCGCGGCGTCGAACTGGACGAGCGGCTCGCCACCCGCGAGCGCGGCCACTGGCTCGCCGCCGAGCTGCTGCGCGGCGCGACCTCCGGCGGACATGCCGCGCTGGGGTGGCCCGAGGCGGGTCGCATCGCCGTCGGCGCTCCCGCGGACCTGGTCACGGTCACGCTCGACTCGGTGCGCACGGCGGGCGCCCCCCTCGACGCGCTGGTGGAGACGATCGTCTTCGCCGCGACCGCCGCCGACGTCCGCGAGGTCGTCTGCGAAGGCCGGCACATCGTCCACGAGGGCCGCCACACCCTGGTCGGCGACGTCCCCTCCACCCTCACCACAGCGATCAACCGTCTGACATGATCCCGCCCCGGCCCAGAACCGGCGTGCACGGCATGCGCTGCTCAGCACTCGGATGGCAGACAGGCGCTCGGCGCTCGCGTGTGGTGCTCCACGCGCGGGTTCCCGTCCTCCACCATGTGCCTGCAGATCGGCGGCGTACGCCACTCCTACGCGCGCCGTTCAACGGGTGGTCCATGGAGACCAGATCGGTCGGGCGCCGCGGCACTCCGGCTCACTCCGGCTGGCAGGGGCAGGCTCCGCCTCGCCTCCTCATCCCCCTCCATCCGCTTGGCGGGGCAGACGGGTAGCCGCTTGGGGTGACGTTGGGCTGGAGGCGCCGAGGGTGCCGTGAAGTGGCGCTGGGGTCTTGAGGTGTATGTGATGAAGCAGGGTGAGGAGGGGCGGATGACGTCCGTTTTGGTGGATAACGTTGGGGCGTTGGTGACGAACGCGCCGGAGGGCGGCGGCGGAGTGCTCGGGGTCGTCGAGGACGCTGCGGTCGTCGTGGAGAACGGCGTCGTGGCGTGGGTGGGGCCGCGGGGGAGGGCGCCCCAGGGGGCGGAGGAACGGTTCGACGCCGAGGGCCGGGCGCTCGTGCCCGGATTCGTCGACAGCCACGCGCATCTGGTGTTCGCCGGGGAGCGGGCACGGGAGTTCGAGGCTCGCATGTCGGGCCTCCCGTACACGGCGGGCGGCATCCGCACCACCGTCGCCGCCACCCGGGCGGCGAGCGACGACGAGCTGCGGGGCACCCTGCGGCGGCTGGTCGCCGAGGCGTCGCGCTCCGGCACGACGACGATCGAGTGCAAGTCCGGGTACGGCCTCACGGTCGAGGACGAGGCCCGTGCGCTGCGCCTGGCCGGTGAGCACACCTCCGAGGTCACCTACCTCGGCGCGCACGTCGTCCCGCCCGAGTACGCCGACCGGCCGGACGCCTACGTGGACCTGGTGCGCGGCCCGATGCTGGAGGCCTGTGCGCCGCACGCGCGGTGGATCGACGTGTTCTGCGAGCGCGGCGCGTTCGACGGCGACCAGACCAGGGAGATCCTGACCGCGGGCATGGCGCGCGGGCTCGTGCCCCGGGTGCACGCCGGGCAGCTCGGCCCCGGTCCGGGGGTGGCGATCGCCGTCGAGCTGGGCGCCGCCTCGGCCGACCACGTCACCCACCTGACCGACGCCGACGTGGACGCGCTCGCCTCCGGCACGACCGTCGCCACGCTGCTGCCCGGAGCCGAGTTCTCCACCCGCTCGCCCTACCCCGACGCGCGGCGCCTGCTCGACGCCGGGGTCACGGTGGCGCTGGCCGCCGACTGCAACCCCGGCTCCAGCTACACCACCAACATCCCGTTCTGCATCGCCGTGGCCGTCCGCGACATGCGCATGACCCCCGCCGAGGCCCTGTGGGCGGCCACCATGGGCGGCGCGAAGGCCCTGCGCCGCCCCGACATCGGCCACCTCGCGCCGGGCGCCCGCGCCGACATGGTCCTGCTCGACGCCCCGTCCTACATCCACCTGGCCTACCGCCCCGGCGTCCCCCTGATCGCCAAGGTCTGGCAGGCCGGCGAGCCCGTCACCTGACGGTTCTCGCGCACCCGCCGCTCGGGCGGCGGGACCCGCGCCTTCGCCGGGTCCGCGGGCGTGCCCAGGAAGTGCGGGACTCGCGGACGACGAAGGGCCGTCCGCCGCTCAGCCGCCCGACCAGGTCGTCGATGGCCGCGGGGTGGTCCGGCGGTCCCGCCGTGGCGGCCACCTGGTCGGCCGCATGAACGCCGTATGTCAATCCGCTCCTGTCCGTCCCTTCTCCGGCCATGCCAGCTCGCCGTCGTCGATGCGCGCGATCAGGTCGCGGATCCATTCCGCTTCGGCGCGCAGCTGGTGCATGACGAAGTCGACCTCGATCATGGTGATCTCCGGCAGGTCGGCGTCACCGGCCTGTGCCAGCTCCGCGATCCGTTCCACCAGTGACTCCTGCCGCTCGCGCAGGACGCGCGGGGCCTCGTCCCGGTCGAGGGCGCCGAGATAGGCCAGGGCGTCCACGAACGCCGAGGTGGTCACCTTGGCCTCGCGGATCTGCCGCCGCACCCGTTCCTTGAAGACCTCCCAGCCCTGATCGGTCAGGGCGTAGACGGTACGCGCGGGGCGGTTGCCCATCTGCTCGACCCCGGTCGAGGCCACCCATCCGGCCGCCTCCAACGACCGGACGAGCGTGTAGACGGAGCCGCTCTTGGCGTTCAGGTACGGATAGCGCTCGTTGAGCGCGATCGCCAGCGCGTACTGGTGCTTCGGCTGCTCCACCAGGAGGCCGAGCAGTCGCAGGATCAGTGGATTGTCCACTGCGGTTGATGGCATACCCGAATACTATCATTCGTATACGGCTATTGCTGCGGGTTCGCGGTAGCGAGATCCCGTCCGTGGTTCGTCCAGGCTCTTCTCCCGCGTGCCGTCCATCGACCAGCGGCGATGCCGGTCATGGACGGTCTTTCGGTTCCCGTGGCAGGGTGGCGGGTCCCGCGCAGAACAATTGACAACTTAATTTGTCTATTGGACGATGTGGCCGTGCGGCGAATGGAGTTGCTGGAGGAGCCGGGGCAGGTTCGCGGGGCACTGGCGCCTGTACGCCGACGGTTGCTGGTGCGGCTGCGCACACCGGCCTCGGCGAGCGAGTTGGCCCGCGAGTTCGGCCTGACCAGGCAGAAGGTCAACTACCACCTGCGCAGGCTGGAGGACGCCGGCCTGATCGAACTGGCCGAGGAACGCCGCCGCCGGGGCTTCGTCGAGCGGGTCATGCGCGCGACCGCGGGCTCCTACGTCGTGGACCCCTCGCTCCTCGCCGCCGCCGGCGATCCCGCCGCGCGGCCGGTAGGGGAAGCCGAGAAGGCGGACGATGCCACACAGGACCCCGGCGAACCTCAGAAGGCCGACGATCTCGCCCAGGCGCCGCCCGGCGACCGAGCCGAGGCCGGAATCGGGGACCAGGACGAGGAGCCCCTCCCGCCCCTGCCCGCCGAATACGTCCGCGCCGCGGACCGGCACTCGGCCACCCGCCTGGTCGCGGTCGCCTCCGCCGCCGTGCGCGACGTCACGCGCATGCAGGCCGCCGCCGACCGCGCGGACAGGCGCCTGCTGACCTTCACGCTGGAGAGCGAGGTCCGCCTGGCCGAACCCGCCGACCTGCACCGCTTCACCGAGGCGCTGGCGGGCGCGGTGGCCGACGTGATCGCCCGCTTCCACGCCGAAACCGGCCGCCTCTACCGCGTCATCGGCGCGGGCCACCCCGCCCCCGCCACCCAGGACCCGACACCTGCCGCACAAGCTCCCGCGCCGGACGCGCAGGCCGACCCACCACCAGGAGGACCGTCATGAGCGAACCCACTCCGCCGCCGCGCGTCGAGGTCACCGTCGCCGCGCCTGTCGAGGAGGTCTGGGCGGCGCTGCGGGATCCGGAGCTGCTGCGGCGGTGGCACGGCTGGCACTACGAGGGTCTCGATGACGAGATCCGGCAGATCTACCTCGCCGACGTCACCGAGGACGCCGGCGCCCGCGTCCTGCGGCTGGGCGACGGTGATCGGTTCAGCCTGCACGGCGGGGAGGGCGGCACGGTGGTCCGCCTCACCCGTGGTCCGATCGGCGTCAACCCCGACTGGGACGCCTACTACGACGACGTCACCCAGGGCTGGCGGGTGTTCCTGTGGCAGCTCCGCTTCGCCGTCGAACGGCACGGGCTCGCCCCGCGGCGCACCCTCCACCTGGAGGGCTCCCTGGACGTGCCGGGGTCCCCGGCCGAGGCGCTCGGGCTGGGGGAGGCCGCCGCTCTGCCGCCCGGCTCGTCGTACAAGGCGGAGAGCGCGGCGGGCGGCACGCTGAGCGGCGAGGTGTGGGCGTCGGGGGCGGACGGGCTGCTGATCACGGTGGACCAGTTCGGCGACGGCCTCGCCGTCCTGGCCCCCCAGCCTCGCACCACGTACCGCCCGGACGGCGGCACGCTGCTCCTGCTGACCGCCTATGACATGGGCGACGCCGCGTTCGCCGCCCTGGAGACGCGCTGGACGTCCTGGTGGGACGCGCACCGCCGCCCGGAGCCGACCCGCGGCTAGCACGGCCCGGGCCGGTGGGCGTGAGATGGGTCAGATCAGCCCGAGGGACAGCATCGCGTCGGCGACACGGGTGAAGCCGGCGATGTTGGCGCCCGCCACGTAGTCGCCGGGCCTGCCATAGGCGTCCGCCGTGGTCAGGCAGCGGTCGTGCATGTCGCGCATGATCTCGTGCAGGCGGGCCTCGGAGTACTCGAAGGTCCAGGAGTCGCGGGCGGCGTTCTGCTGCATCTCCAGCGCGCTGGTCGCGACCCCTCCCGCGTTCGCCGCCTTGCCCGGGCCGAACGCGATGCCCGCCTCCTGGAAGACCCGGATGCCGCCGGGCGTGGTCGGCATGTTGGCGCCCTCGCCGACGGCCACGCACCCGGACCGGACCAGGCGCGCCGCGTCGTCGTCGCCGATCTCGTTCTGGGTCGCGGACGGCAGCGCCACCTCGCAGGGGACCTCCCACACCGCGCGCCCGGGCACGAACACCGCGTCGGTCCCGCGCCGCTCGGCGTAGAGGCTCAGCCCGGCACGCTCGACCTCCTTGACCTGCCTGAGCAGGCCCAGGTCGATGCCCTTCTCGTCCAGCACGTACCCGGAGGAGTCGGAGCAGGCGACGGTCACGCCGCCGAGGGCCTGGGCCTTCTCGATCGAGTGGATGGCGACGTTGCCGGAGCCGGAGACGACCACCCGCTTGCCGTCCAGCGAGGTGCCGCGCGCGTTGAGCATCTCTTCGACGAAGTAGACGCAGCCGTACCCGGTGGCCTCGGCCCGCACCCGCGCGCCGCCGTACTCCAGGCCCTTGCCGGTGATGACGCCGGACTCGTACCGGTTGGTGATGCGCTTGAACTGGCCGAACAGGTAGCCGATCTCGCGCTGCCCGACGCCGATGTCCCCGGCCGGGACGTCGGTGTACTCGCCGATGTGGCGGTACAGCTCGGTCATGAAGCTCTGGCAGAACCGCATGACCTCACGGTTCGAGCGCCCCTTGGGGTCGAAGTCGGAGCCGCCCTTGCCCGCCCCGATCGGCAGGCCTGTCAGGCTGTTCTTGAAGATCTGCTCGAAGGCGAGGAACTTGACGACGCCCAGGTAGACCGACGGATGGAAGCGCAGGCCGCCCTTGTACGGCCCGAGCGCGCTGTTGAACTCCACGCGGAAGCCACGGTTGATGTGCACCTCGCCGCGGTCGTCCTCCCAGGGCACCCGGAAGATGATCTGCCGCTCGGGCTCGCAGATCCGTTCGATCAGCTTCCAGTCCGCGTACTCGGGACGCCGCTCGATGACGGGCGCGATGCTCTCCAGCACCTCGCGCACGGCCTGGTGGAACTCCGGCTCCCCGGGATTGCGGCGGACGACCTGTTCGTAGATCGCGGACGACTTCTGGTGCGGCATCACGGCTCCCCTCGGTGTCAGGCCGCCTTGGCCCTGTTCAGGGTGCGTGGCAGGCCGGTACGGTGGCGCTCTGCCACGCCGCCGAGGATACCGGCCGGTTTCAGATGCAGGCGCGGTCGGCCACCGATCTTGCCTCCTCGGGGGCGAGCGCGCCGCCGCGGGCGAACTCGGCGGCGAAGCGGTCCTCGCCGAGGGTGTGCCGCGCCCGCGCCTCGATACGGTCGACGTCGCCGCGTTCGGCCGGGGCGAGCGGCAGCGCGCTGGAGGCCCGGGCCGCGGCGGCCGCGCCGAGGAGCTGGGCGGCGGGCGCCGCGCACTCCGACAGCGCGAGCGCCCCGGCCAGACCCTCCAGCGCCAGCGCCTTCTCGCGCGGCGCGCCGAGCCGGTCGGCGACCGCGAACGCCTCCAGGTGCAGCGCCCTGGCCGCCGGGGCGTCCCCGCGCTGCTCGGCGACGAAGCCCAGCTCGGCGAGCACCATGGCCAGGTGCGGGGGCTCCTGCGCGGCCTCCTGGCGCGGCGCGGAATCCAGGACCTCGCGCAGGTGCCGTTCGGCGGTGTCCAGGCACCCGTCCTTGCGCGCGGCGAAGGCGAGCCCCATCTCGGCGAAGATCTGCAGCGGGCGGAACCCCTGCTCCCTGGCGAGGCGCACGGCCTCCTCGCAGAACTCCCTGGCCCGCTTGTAGTCGCCGAGCTGCAGGGCGATCCAGCCGAGCCAGGCCAGCCGCCCGGACACCTCCGGCCACAGGGCGAGCTCCCGGGCCATGCGCAGCCCCTCGGTGTGCAGGTGGCGGGCCCGCTCGTAGTCGCCGGTCATCTCGGCCAGCGCGCCGAGCCAGCCCGACGCCTGCAGCTCGCCCCAGCGGTCGCCGAGCACCTCGAACAGCTCGGCGCTGCGCTCCCCGTCGCGCCGCAGCGCCTCCAGGTCGCCTCTGAGGTGCGCGAGCTTGGTGCGGGTCACCAGCGCCGCGGCCACGCCCCAGTCGTCCCCGATGGCGCGGAACCCCGTCAGCGCCCGGTCCAGCAGCTCCTCGCCGGCGACCAGGTCCCCGGCGTCCAGGCCCGCGTAGCCGAGGAACCACTCCGACCTGGCCCGCCCGGCCGGATCTTCGACGCCGTCGTACGCGCGCAGCGCGGCGTCGCGCCCGGCGGTGTGGTCGGGCGCGCCGCCCTGCAGCAGGACGATGCCGGCGTGCCAGGCGGTGGCGCGGGCGCGCAGCGCGGCGGGCGCGTCGCCGTCGAGGGCCAGCGCCGCCTCCAGGGACCGGCGCGCCTCGGTGAGCCTGCCGCGCAGGAACCAGTACCAGGCGAGCGCGTTGACGATGCGCAGCGCGCACGCGGCGTGACGGTCGGCGACCGCGCCGTCCAGCGCGGCCCGCAGGTTGGGGGTGGCGGCGTCCAGGCGGGCCAGCCACCGCCGCTGCTCCCGCCCGTACAGGCAGGGCTCGGCCTTCTCGGCCAGGTCGGCGTAGTGCTCGTGGTGGCGGCGGCGCACGCGTTCGAACTCGCCGGCCTCGTGCATGCGCTCCAGGCAGTACACCGCCACCGATTCCAGCAGCCGGTAGCGGGGCCCGTCCACGCCGTGGACGGCCACCACCAGCGACCGGCCGACGAGGCGGGCCAGCAGGTCGAGGACGGCCGGGGCGGGCAGGTCCTCGCCCGAGCACACCGCCTCGGCGGCCTCCAGCGTGCACCCGTCGGCGTGGACGGCCAGGCGGCGCAGCACGATGCGCTCGGGCGCGGTGAGCAGCTCCCAGCTCCAGTCGATCATCGCGGTCAGGGTCTGCTGGCGCGGCGGCGCGCCGCGGTGGCCGGTGGCCAGCAGCCGGAAGCGGTCGTCGAGCCGGGCGACCAGCCCGTGCACGCCGAGCGTCGGCACCTTGGTGGCGGCCAGCTCCAGCGCCAGCGGGATCCCGTCCAGGCGTCGGCACAGCACTGCGACGTCCCCGGCGGTGCCGGCGTCCAGGGTGAAGCCGCGCGCCGCCGCCGAGGCCCGCGTGACGAACAGGCGGACCGCGCTCGACTGCTCCAGCGCGGCCGGGTCCCCGCCGGCCGCGCGCTCGGGCACCTCCAAGGGAGGCACGTTCCAGACGACCTCTCCGGCGAGGGCGAGAGGCTCCTGGCTGGTGGCGAGGATCCGCAGACCTGGGACGGCCCGCAGCAGGGCCTCGGTCATCTCGGCGACCTGGTCCACCACGTGCTCGCAGTTGTCCAGCACGAGCAGCGCCCGCCGGGGGCGCAGCGCGGTGATCAGCCGGTCCAGCGGTGTCAGCGGGTGCCCCGCCGTCCCGCCGTCCCGCAGGTCCAGCGCGGACATCACCGCGTCGATCAGCGAGCCGAGCACGTCGGGGGTGCCGAGGCGGTCAAGGACGGCCAGCTCGACGAGCCACACCCCGTCGGCGTAGGACTCGGCGAGGCCGGCGGCGATCTCCAGGGCCAGCCGGGTCTTGCCGACGCCGCCGGGCCCGGTCAGCGTGACCAGGCGCGCGGAGTCGAGCTGGGCGCGGACCTCGGTGACCGCGTCCTCCCTGCCGATCAGGGCGGTGATCGGGGCCGGGAGGTTGGTGAGCGGGCGCGCGGCCGTGGCCCGGGCCTCGGGGGCGTCCAGCGAGGGGTCCTGGGTGAGGATCGCCCGGTGCAGGGCCACCAGCTCGGCCCCCGGGTCCAGGCCGAGCTCCTCGGCCAGGCGCGCGCGCAGCTCCTCGTAGCCGTCCAGCGCCTCGCTCTGCCGCCCGGCCCGGTACAGGGCCCGCAGGTGCGCGGCGCGCAGCCGCTCCCGCAGCGGGTACTCCCGGACCACCTCGGCCAGCTCGTCGGCGAGCAGGGTGTGCTCGCCGAGCGCGAGCCGCGCCTCGGCGTGGTCCTCGCGCGCGGTCAGCCGCTGCTCCTCCAGGCGGGCGATGGCCGGGCGGGCGAAGGCGTCGTCGGCGAAGTCGGCGAACGCCGGGCCCCGCCACAGGGTCAGCGCGTCCGACAGCAGCGCCGCCCGGACGCGGGGATCTTCACGGTCGCGGGCCTCGGTGACCAGGGCCTGGAAGCGGCGCGCGTCCACGGCGGCGGCCTCGACGCCGAGCTGATATCCGGCGGGGCGGGCGGCCAGCAGCTCGCGCGCGCCCGGCTCGGCGTCCTCCAGCGCCCGGCGGAGCTGGGAGACCTTGGCCGACAGCGCGCCCGCGGGGTTGCCGGGCGGCCGGTCCCCCCACAGGTCGTCGATGAGGCGGTCGGCGGGCACCGGGCGCCCGTCGTGCAGCAGGAGATCGGCGAGCAGCGCGCGGACCTTGACCCCGGGGATCGTCACAGGATCGCCGTTCGCCGTCCAGACTGCGAGCGGTCCCAGGACCCCGAAACGCATGAACGCCACGATATCGCCACACCTCACGGAATCACGACCCCTTACGGCGGCTGCGCAGGAGCCCGTAAGCGAGACAGCAAGATGCCGTAAACCCTCTGCTCCAGAGTGAAACACAATAGGCCGCACATACGCGCGAAGGAGCCGCAGATGGCCCTGCACGACGCCCGTCCTTCACGGCGGCGGGCTCCGTCCGCGCCGTACGGGCGCCCGGCGGGCCGTCCCGGCACGACCTTCCGCTCCGGCCGTAGAGAACGGCCCGCCTGCTCCGACTTCTCCGGTGAGGGCCGCCCGCACGCAGGACGCTCTTCGATGGAACAGGGAAGGTTTTGAGATGACCCAGCACGTACAGGAGCAGACGTACGGATACCCCGGGCTCGACGGCGCGGGCGCCGCCGCCCGGCTGCGGGGCCTCGGCTTCGAGGGCGCCGTGCACCTTCCAGGGGAGGACCCCTACGAGGAGAGGCGGCAGCCCCTGTTCGACACGATCGACCCCTATCCCGCGATCGTGGCCGAGCCCTCGGGGCCCGCCGACGTCCGCGCCGCCGTGCTGACCGCCCGCGAGCACGACCTGCCGCTCGCCGTGCAGGCCACCGGGCACGGCACCCACGTCCCCGCGGACGGGGGCGTCCTGCTGCGGACCGACGGGCTCTCCTCCGTCGTGGTGGACCCGGCGGAGCGCGTCGCCCGGGTCGGCCCCGGCGCGCTGTGGGGCGACGTCATCGCCGCCGCCGCGCCGTTCGGCCTGGCGCCGCTCGCCGGCTCCTCGCCCGACGTCGGCGTGGTCGGGTACACCCTGGGCGGCGGCCTCGGGTGGCTCGGCCGCGCCTACGGCTTCGCCGCCGACAGCGTGGTGCGCGCCGAGGTCGTCACCGCCGACGGGGGGTTCGTCGCCGCGAGCCCCGACAGCCACGCGTCGCTGTTCTGGGCGCTGCGCGGCGGCGGCGCCAACTTCGGCGTCGTCACCCGGCTGGAGTTCCGCCTGTACCCGGCCGCCCAGGTCCACGCGGGCTTCGCCTACTACCCGATCGAGCGCGCGGCCGACGTCCTCACCCGCTACCGCGAGTGGATCGCCGACGCGCCGGACGCGCTCAGCACCGCCGTCGTGCTGCGGCGCGTCCCCGACACCGACCTGTTCCCCGAGGCGGTCCGCGGCAGGCGCGTGGTCGTGCTCAAGGCGATGTACGCCGGCGCCTCCGAGGACGCCGAGCAGCACCTGCGCCCGCTGCGCGAGGCCGCCGGCCCGGCCCTGGTGGACGACATCCGGCCCACCACCTTCGCGGCGGCGGCCATGGGCGGCCAGCCCGCCCGCTTCCTCGACCTGTACCACGGGCTGCCCGACCCGGTCCTGCACGCGCTCGCGAACGCCGTCGAGGAGGACCCCGACTCGCCCGTGTCCGCCGTGGAGATCCGGCACTGGGGCGGCGCGATGGCCGACCCCGGCCCCGGCGCCGGTCCGGTGGGCCACCGCTCGGTCCCGCTGTCGGTCATCATCGACGCCGACGTGCCCGAGCTCACCGCCACGCTCCGCCCGTACGGCACCGGCGGCTCGTTCCTGAACTTCCTCGACGACCCCGGCAACGTCCCCGCCGCCTACACCACGGCGGACTACCGGCGGCTGGCCGAGGTGAAGAGGGAGTACGACCCCGCCAACCTGTTCCGCCTGAACCACAACATCGCGCCGGCGCTGC
Organism: Sphaerisporangium krabiense; assembly: GCF_014200435.1. Classification (NCBI taxonomy): domain Bacteria; kingdom Bacillati; phylum Actinomycetota; class Actinomycetes; order Streptosporangiales; family Streptosporangiaceae; genus Sphaerisporangium; species Sphaerisporangium krabiense. The sequence continues at coordinate 945,995 of NZ_JACHBR010000002.1, forward strand.
CGGTGCGCGCCGGCTGACCCGCCGCACACCAGGGGCCCGGGCGACACCGCCCGGGCCCCTCTTCGCGTGCCGCCCCGGCCTGCGGGGCGGTTCTCGTGCCTTCCCGGTCGTGCCCGTTCCCGGTGTGCCCCGGAACGGCGCACGGCCTCCGGGGCGCACCGGCGATCAGGGAGGGTGCGCCCCGGAGGCCGTGCGCCGGGAGCGGCGCCGTGATCTCCGGAAGGGGGGGACGACGGAGCCAGGCCGGGTCCGGATTCAGGTCGGACCCGGCCTGGCGGCTCGGGGGAGGGGAACGGGGCCGGCCAGGCCCGGGTTCAGGACGGGCCTGGCCGGCCGGCTCAGGGCCCGGTCAGGTGAGGTGCTTGGTGACCAGGGCGGAGATCGGGGCGATGTTGGTGTAGTCGCCGGGGGTGAAGCGGGTCTTGGTGACGGCGAAGGCGATGTCGTTGGTCAGGTCGACGTCGGCGACGCTGCCGCCGGCGCCGGGCCAGCCGATGATGGTGGCCTCGGCGGGGGCGTCGGGGACGGGGCGGCCGATGGAGTAGCCCAGGGCGTATTGGGTGGGCATGCCGAAGATCTGGTCGGTGTCGGCGACGGCGACCTGGGAGATCTCCTTGAGGCGCTGGTCGGAGACCAGGGTGGTGCCTTCGATGTGGCCGGCCAGGGCGGCATACACCTTGGCGACGCCGCGGGCGGTCATGGTGCCGCCGGCGGGGATGTCGGCGGCCAGGTAGTCGTCGCGGTTGCACAGTTCGGCCGACAGTTGGACGGCGGGGGGTGCGATCTTGAAGAAGGTGGGCATCATGGCGCGCAGTTGTTCGAGGTCCATCTGGGGGCCGACCTGCTCCAGGCGGGCGACGCGGGAGAGTTCTTCGGTGGGGACGCCGAGGTAGATCTCGCGCTGGAGGCCCAGGGGGGTGGCGATCTTGTCGTGCAGGACTTTGGAGATGGGGTCGCCGGTGGCGCGGCGGACGATCTCGCCGAGGATGTAGCCGAAGGTCTGGGGGTGGTAGCCGACCTTGGTGCCGGGTTCCCACCAGGGCTGGGTGTCGGCGATGGCGGCGGTGATCTTGTCCCAGTCGAGCAGGTCTTCGGCGGTGGAGTCCTCCGGGACGCCGGGGACGCCGACGGTGAAGGCCAGGGCGTGGCGGATGGTGGCGTCCTGCTTGCCGTGGGCGGCGAACTCGGGCCAGATCTGGGCGATGGGGGTGTCGTAGTCCAGGACGCCTTGTTCGGCCAGGACGTGGATGAGGGTGCTGGTGAGGGACTTGCCGGTGGAGGCGACGTAGACGGGGGTGTCGCTGGTGAGGGGGCGGTCGGTGGCGGGGTCGGTGCCGGCCACGGCGTCCACGACCAGGTCGCCGTCCTTGTACACGGCGACCTGCAGGCCCCGCTCGGCTCCGGACTCGACCAGCTCGTCGATGGTCTTCTGCACTTCCTGCTGGAGATCGCTCATATCCGCTTCCTGTCGCTCTCGATGTGCTCTCAGGTGGTGTACGGACGCGCGGCCCGCGCGTCGCGCAGGGCGTGCGCCCACCACGCCAGCTGGTCGAGCGTGGTCTTGATGGCGCTGTTGCACTCGGCGCCGGGCCTCGGCCAGCTCCCGTCCGCGGCGAACAGCTCCCAGTAGCAGGGCAGGCTGATCACGTTGCGGATCGGGACGGCGTGCAGCTCGGTGAAGACCTGGCGCAACTGGGCGACGGCGTGCAGGCCGCCCGATTCCCTGCCGTAGGAGACGAAGGTGACGGGCTTGGCCTTCCACTCCTCGTAGTACCAGTCGATGGCGGTCTTCAACGGCGCCGGGAAACTCTGGTTGTACTCGGGGGTGACGATGACGAACGCGTCGGCGGCGGCGAGGCGCGGCGCCAGGGCGCGCACCTGCGGGGGCAGGGGCTCGTCCTGGTCGGTGAGGACCTCCGGCAGCCGGGTCTCCGCCAGGTCGATCAGGTCGACGTCCAGGTCGCCCCGCCGGACGGCCCGGGCGCTGAACCAGCGGGCCACGGTGGGGCCGAACCTGCCGTTACGGGTGCTGCCGATGATGACGGCCACCCGCAACCTGTGGCTCTCCGGCATCTCCGCCTCCTGATCGTTCGCGTTCGCGTCGACGTCCTCACTGTGCCGGGCCGCGTTTACGGTTTGTTGCTCACCGGCTTACGGCCGCCTGCGCGCACCGCGCCACGGCCGCCGCGTCAAGGCCGCGTCGGTTCTTCCTCCGCGGGCGTCAGGGGCGCGTCAAGGGCGCGGTTCACCCCGCTTTTCCCGGCATAACGTGACGTCGCAGGCGGTCCGCGCCGCCTCGTGAAGCCCGTTTCCTGGGAGGAAGATCGTGAGAAGCGAGACCGATCCGCTGCTGGTGGTCCCGGTCCGGGGGAGCTCCGTCGTGTCGCTGCGCCTGTTCCGCACCGCGGCGGGGAAGAAGACGGCGGTCGCGTTCTCCTCGCCCTTGGCGCTGGCGAAGGTGCTCGGCGCCGGCCACGGCTGGATACGCATCAGCGAGCCCGCCCTGCGGCGCATGCTCGCCGACCTGGACGTCACCGGCATCGTGCTCGACCCGGCGGGCACCCTGCCCGCCCGCACGCCCGCCCGCGCGCCCGAGCGGCGCCCCGCCGTCCGTCGCGTGAGGGCCGCCTGATGTGCGTCCTCGCCCAGAGCCTCGCCGCCGAGCCCGGCGAGCCCGCCGAGCCCGGCGACGGCGCGCCGGGGTCAGGCCGGGGAGGCGACCTTGAGGATCTTGAGGAACTCGCGCATCCACGCGGGGTGGTCCGGCCAGGCCCTGCCGGTGACCAGGTTGCGGTCGATGTGCGCCTCGCTGTCCACCCACGTCCCGCCGGCCACCTCGACGTCGGGGGCGCAGGCCGGGTAGGCGCTGGACGACCTGCCGCGCAGCACGTCCGCGGCGGCGAGGATCAGGGGGCCGTGGCACAGCGCGGCGATGGGCAGGTCCCGCTCGGCGAAGTGCCGCACGATGCGGCGCACGTCGGCGTCGTTCCTGATGTACTCCGGCGCCCGCCCGCCGGGGATCACCAGCGCCGTGTAGCCCGACGGATCGACGTCGGCGAAGGCGAGGTCGGCGGGCCATGAGTGGCCGGGCTTCTCGGTATAGGTGTCGAAGCCGTCCTCGAAGTCGTGCACCACGAACCTGAGCTTCTTGACGCTCGGCGCCGCGATGTCGACCTCGTACCCTTCCTCCAGCAGTCGCTGGTAGGGGTACATGACCTCCAAGTCCTCGGCCGCGTCCCCGGTGATGATCAGCACCTTCGCCATCACGAACCCCCTCGCCCGGCACGTGCGTCCTTCACCCCGATCGTGCTGGGCGGCACCTGCGAGGTCAAGCGTCCGCGCTCCGGTAGCGCCCCCGGCCGGGCGTCCTCCGGCCTCCGCGGGAAGCATCCACGCGGAACCTATCGGGAATCTACTGCGAGACCCGCGATATACGCGCGTTCGCGACTCGTCGAACAATGGGGCGGCGTGGTGAGAGCCGTTTCGGCAAGCACTCCGCGTAATGAGGCTTCCAGGTCATTCGCCAGGCCTGGCCGTCCACGTCGTGAATGCGATCACCAGCTCCGCGGTCTCGGAATTCCGCGCGACCACACGTACCAGGGAGAGGCGCTTCTCGTCGGTGGTGACGCAGAACCGGGAGCCGGGACCGAGGCGGTCAAGAGGGATCTCCGTGAGGTGGTCCCCTTCGCGGGCCAGGGCCGCGGCGCACGCGGCATAGGTGGTGGCGCGGGTGAGCGTGTAGCTCACCTTGGGGTCGGCGCCGTGGATCGAGTCGTCCTCCAGGATGATCTCGGCCGGTCCGCCGTCCCGGGCCGGGCCGACCTGGAGGGACGCACGGCCATGCCCCGGGTGGCCGGTGTCCAGGTCCACCTTGTCGCGGTCGTTGGTGGAGATCCATGAGGAAGCGTGCAACGTGTAGGAATTGCGGCTCACCTTGACGGCGGGCGACGGTGACGGGCCGGCGGAGGAGGCGTTCGGGGCCGCCGCCGGCTCGGAGAGATCCCGCGCGAGCGTCACGCCCGCGAAGACGGTACTGATCAGGCCCGCGAGCCAGCCGATTCGTTCGATCCAGGTCCACACCGCGGTCGAGTCCGGCATTTTCCGCCGGCGGAGCATTCTGATCAGCAAAGTACCTATAAAAGCGACAACCGTCACGAGTCCGGATATCCATATCGTGAGCATGAGTCCCTCGCAATGCACGGCGAACTGGGCAGCTCATCATGCCGAATCGATCATGCGAAAGTGCGCGTCTCGGAGGAATATCGCTGCAGTAGGCCGACTGTCGCTTTTCCGGCTTGATGGAGGGAATGGGTGGTCTGTGGAGCGGCGTCCAAGGTCGGCCGTGACGCCGGTCGGGCGTGCCGAGGGAAAGAAAAACCCCCAGGTCCATGACCTGGGGGTTGAGATGGTGGGCGATACTGGGATTGAACCAGTGGCCTCTACCGTGTCAAGGTAGCGCTCTCCCACTGAGCTAATCGCCCTCGAATGAGGATTCAGAGCGGACGACGGGATTCGAACCCGCGACCCTCACCTTGGCAAGGTGATGCTCTACCAGCTGAGCCACGTCCGCGCGATCACCAGGGCCTTGTGGGCCCCTGCGACGCCTGTCTCACTTTACCGGATCCCGGCGGTGCGAGATCCCGTCGAGGTGGAGACGGGATTTGAACCCGTGTACGCGGCTTTGCAGGCCGCTGCCTCGCCTCTCGGCCACTCCACCAGGATCTTCCGAGCGGACGACGGGATTCGAACCCGCGACCCTCACCTTGGCAAGGTGATGCTCTACCAGCTGAGCCACGTCCGCGTGGGCCCGGGGTGACCCCGGCCACGCGAAAACTCTAGCGCGTCCGGAGACCTGGTGTGCGCAGTCCGGCGGGCGAGCCGCCGCGGAAGGGCGGAAGATCGGGTTCCGTCCGGGCGTCGCGGGGCGTCATCCGGGCGCGTGGCACGTGTGAGGGGTGAAGTTCGGGGAAGGGGCGGTCCGGGCGCGTGGTCACGCGGCTGCCGGGTACTGGGCGTCCATGGTGACGCCGGAAGAAGACCGCTCTCCCTGTCCATTGCCTGTCCCATGCCGGAGGGCGAGCGCTTCTAGTGCGTATCCTTGCCCGAAATCGGGCAGAAATCTTGGCGTGTCATCTCTTTCCTGCGTAAAGTCCTGGCCTATGTCCACGGCCCGGTACTCCCACGAGGACCTGATCGCCCATCTGACGCGGACGACGTCCCTTGGCCGGGGTGAGGCCGCGCGGGTGGTGGCGGAGGTCGTGGCCTACTTCTCCGAATCCGTGGAGGAGTACGTCCGGCGCCGCCATGGCGAGATGAAGTCCCGAGGTCTGACCAACGACCAGATCTTCCCGGGGATCGCCGCCGAGCTGTCGGACCGCCGCGTCGCGGCGCCCGAGCTGTCGCTGCGCCAACTGCGCCGCATCGTGTACGGCTAGCGCAAGGAGATTGGTATGTGCGGAATCGTCGCTTATATCGGGCCGAAGGACGCGGCGCCGATCCTGTTGGAAGGGCTGCAGCGCCTGGAGTACCGCGGCTACGACTCGGCCGGGCTGGTGGTGAACAACAAGGGACTGAAGGTACGCAAGGTCAAGGGCAGGGTCGCCGACCTGGCGGCGGCCGTGCCCGCCCGGTTCAGGGGCGGCCTCGGCATCGGGCACACCCGCTGGGCCACGCACGGCGTGCCGAACGACGTCAACGCCCACCCCCACCTCGACACCAAGGAACGCGTGGCGGTCGTCCACAACGGCATCATCGAGAACGCCGACGAGCTGCGCGCCAAGCTCGTCGCCGACGGCGCGGTCTTCGTCTCCGAGACCGACACCGAGGTGCTCGCCCACCTCGTCGCCCGCACCGTCCAGGACACCGACTCCCTCGAGGAGGCCGTCAGGCGGGCGCTGAAGAGCGTCGTCGGCACCTATGGCATCGCCGTCGTGGACGCCGAGCGCCCCGGGGAGATCGTCGTCGCCCGCAACGGCAGCCCGATCGTGCTCGGCATAGGCGAGAAGGAGATGTTCTGCGCCTCCGACGTCGCCGCGCTCGTCCGCTACACCCGCCAGGTGGTGCACCTGGAGGACGGCGAGCTGGCCGTGCTGCGGGCCGACGGCTTCCGCACCCTCACCATGGACGCCCGGGTCACCTCCAAGGAGCCGCTGACCGTCGACTGGGACGCCGGCCACTACGACACCGGCGGGTACGAGCACTACCTGCTCAAGGAGATCTCCGACCAGCCCGAGTCGGTGGCCCGCACGCTGCGCGGGCGCCTCGACGACCGCTTCCACATCGCCCACCTGGGCGGGCTCAACCTCGACCCCCGCGAGACCCGCGCCTTCCGCCGCGTGAAGATCATCGGCTGCGGGTCCGCCTACTACGCCGGCCAGATCGGCGCCCAGCTCATCGAGGAGCTCGCCCGCATCCCCGCCGACGCCGAGCCCGCCTCGGAGTTCCGCTACCGCAGCCCCGTCGTCGAGCACGACACCCTCTACGTCGCGGTGAGCCAGTCGGGGGAG